>DAIBFU010000060.1:0-10873 GCA_027422105.1 Vulcanimicrobiota bacterium
GAACCGCACGCGGCCGGTGATGCCTTCATCGGTCCAGTCGCTGGTATCTTCGGGCGGCGTCACGTACAACAGAAAAAGCCGCATCGCATCGACGCCGTTTTTCTTTGCGGTCTCGTCGATGCCGACGACGTTTCCACGCGATTTCGACATTTTCTCGCCGTTGGAAAGCAGCATGCCCTGATGAAAGAGCCGCGCGAACGGTTCGTCCGATCCGCTCACCCAGCCGCAATCGTGGAAGAATTTGTAGAAAAATCGCGAGTACAACAGATGCAGCACGGCATGCTCCGAGCCGCCGATATATTGGTCGACATTCATCCACGTATCGGCGGCATCGCGCGCCCACGGTGCCGTTTCGTTGTGCGGATCGAGATAGCGCAGATAATACCACGACGATTCGAAGAACGTATCCATCGTATCGCTCTCACGCCGCGCCGGTGCGCCGCATTTCGGACAGGTCGTTTCGATAAACGAAGGCAGCCGCGCCAACGGCGAGCCCTCGCCGGTGATCGGCGCATCGGGCGGCAACAGAATCGGCAGTTGCTCGTCGGGAACGGGAACCTCGCCGCAAGCCTCGCAATAGACGATCGGAATCGGCGTCCCCCAATACCGCTGCCGCGAAACGAGCCAATCGCGGAGCCGATACGTGGTCGTTGCCTTGCCGATTTCGCGCCGTTGAAACTCCGCGGCGATCGCGCGGCGCGCCTCGGCGCTCGTCATTTTCGAAAATTCGCCGCTCTCGATCAGCACGCCGTCTTCGACGAAGGCCGCCTCGATCGGTGCGTCGGCGAGAACCGCACTGCCGGTCGGAATGATGACGCGCACGATCTGCAGATCGTGTTTGCGCGCAAAATCAAAATCGCGTTCGTCGTGCGCCGGCACGCCCATCACCGCGCCGGTTCCATATTCGGCGAGCACGTAATTGGTCACCCAGATCGGAACGCGCGCCCCGGAGAGCGGATGAATCGCATAGGCACCGGTGAAGAGCCCTTGCTTCTCCATTAAACTCGTGCGTTCGAGTTCGGATTTTGAACGCAAGCTCTCGGTGAAGCGGTCGATCGCCGCGGCGCTCTCCGGCGCGATGAGTTCCTTGATGCGCGCGACGACGGGGTGTTCGGGCGCAAGCGCAAGGAACGTGACGCCGTAGACGGTGTCGACGCGCGTAGTAAAGACGTCGATTCGTTCGGTCGCGCCGTCGATCGCAAACGAAAACTGCGCGCCTTCGCTTTTCCCGATCCAATTGCGCTGCATCGTGCGGGTCCGTTCGGGCCACCCTTCGAGCCCTTCGAGCCCTTCGAGCAGCCGTTCGGCAAACTCCGTGATGCGCAGAAACCACTGCGAGAGATTGCGTCGCTGCACCGGCGTATTACAGCGCCAGCAGCAGCCGTCGATCACCTGTTCGTTGGCGAGCACCGTTGCATCTTTCGGGCACCAGTTCACCGGCGCTTCGCGCTTATAGGCGAGCCCGCGTTCGTAGAGGCGCAAGAACAACCATTGATTCCAACGATAATATTCCGGCGTACAGGTGGCGATCTCGCGCGACCAATCGTAGCTCGTTCCCATCAATCGCAGTTGTCGCTGCATGTTGGCGATGTTGGAGAGCGTCCAAGTCGCCGGCGCGATGCCGCGCTGGATCGCCGCATTTTCCGCCGGAAGGCCGAAGGCATCCCAACCCATCGGGTGCAGCACGTTGTATCCCAACATGCGCATCGAACGCGCGATGGCATCGCCGATCGTGTAATTTTTGGCATGCCCGACGTGCAGATCGCCCGACGGGTACGGCAGCATTTCGAGTACGTAATACTTCTCGCGCTTCGCATCGGGGCGCGCTGCGGCGATGCCGTCGCGCTCCCAACGCTCGCGCCAGCGCTGCTCGATATCCTGGAAATCGTATGCTGCTGCCATTTGGATAGCATACGCAACGAAGGCAAGCCCGCCCACCGCAGGGGTCGCAACGCGCTTTCCTGAGCCTCGTTTCGCGTGAAGGATCGGCATGAAACGATGGCTCGCCCTTCCCGCCGCGGCACTCCTCATCGCGCTGCTTGCCTTTCACCGCGCCCCGACGCCGCTGGTCGTCGCCCCGGTGAGTGCCGGGCACTCGCAGGTGCATCGGGCACCGCGGGGGAGCGCGAAGCGTCGCAACGCGCCGAGCCCGGCGATGCTGCTCGTCGACGTCGCCGGTGCAGTCGCGCGCCCCGGCCTCTATCGCTTCCCTCAGGGGAAACGGGCAGAGGCCGCAATTGCCGCTGCCGGTGGTCCCCGCATCGGCGCCGACCTCGACCGCGTCGATCTTGCCGCACTCCTCGTCGACGGCGAGGAGGTACTCGTGCCCAAGATCGGGGCGCCGAGGCGGCTTCGCAGTACGTTGCGCATACCACGAACGAAGAAAAGCAAGCGCACGAAGAAGGGGGCGGCGCTCCTCGGAGCCCGCGTCGACCTCAATGCTGCCGCGCCGAGTACCCTCGCCGAAGTGCCGGGAATCGGCCCGATTCTCGCCGAGCGAATCGTCGCCGTCCGGCGGCGCGACGGCCCATTCGATGCGCTCGACCAACTCCTTGACGTCGCCGGAATGAGCCCCTCCCGCCTCGAGCAGGCGCGGCCCTACCTTCGCGTCTAGTCTGAACTTCCGAGCTGCGGAAAGGTCAGAGGCGCCGGAGCGGGCAAAAAACCTCGTCACGATGATCGATTGGATGTCCGAGCGCGAGACGCTTCCAGAACTCATTACTCGCGTGCTTGCAGAACCGCGCGACCGTGCCGTAGCAGAACGCAAGGGCGACGCTTGGGTCGATATATCGAGTACCGCGCTGCTCGAACGAGCGAAAAATATCGCCTGCGCCATTCGTGCGGCAGGCATTCAAGCAGGCGACCGCATCGCACTGATCGGGCACAATTCGGTCGACTGGATCGCAACGAGTTTCGGCATCCTCATGAGCGGCTGCATCGTCGTTCCAATCTATCCGACGCAGGCCGGAGACATCACCGCCTATATTCTCAAACACTCGGAGGCGAAGTTACTTTTCGTCGACACCGAAGCAACGCTGCAAACGCTCGGTGCCGCGATCCCCGTCCTACCGCGTGCCGTGGTTTTCGAATCGAAGGGTCCCTTCGCGCTTGCTGAATTCGAGCGCGGCGGCGCGAACGTCCGCGCTACCGACCCTTCGCTTCCGACGCCGTATTATGCGTCGCTCTCCGCCGACGATCTGGCGATTCTCATCTATACGAGCGGCACGACCGGAAACCCCAAAGGCGTAATGCTTTCGCACGACAACATCGCCTTCGACGCAAAATCGTCATTGTACGGTGCTTTTGCCGTGCTAACGCGGGAAGATCGCGTGATTTCAGTGTTGCCGTTTTCGCATATCTACGAACAAACGATGATGTTCATTTACTTCCTTGCGAAACCGACGTACTTCATTTGCCACGACGCCAACGATCTCATCGGCGATCTGCTTTATTCGCGGCCGAACTACATGACGTGCGTGCCGCGCATCTTCGACCGCGTCCTCGCCGGCATCAACGGAAACGCTCTGCGCGCGGGCGGCTTCCAAGCGCGTTTGGTTCCCTGGGCGCTGCGCACCGCCCGACATTGGGCGCGGGCGAAAACTTTCGGCGGCTCAAACCCTCTGCTCTCTGCGCAATACGCCGTCGCCAAACGTTTGGTACTCGATAAAGTGCGCGAGCATCTCGGCCTCGATGCGGTGAAATTTTTCAGCAGCGGCAGCGCGGCGCTGCATGTCGACGTGGCGATGACCTATTTAGGGCTCGGAATGCCGATCATGCAAGGCTACGGTCTCACCGAAACTTCGCCGGTCATCACCGTCAATTATCCGGAAAAGAATAAGTACGGGAGCGTCGGGGCGGTTATCCCAGGCGTCGACGTAAAAATCGCCGCCGACGGCGAGATTCTCACCCGCGGGCGGAACGTGATGCATGGCTACTATCACGACCCCGAGGCGACCCAAAACGTCTTTACCGACGGATGGTTTCACACCGGTGACATCGGCGAGGTCGACGAGAACGGCTACCTCACCATCACCGATCGGAAAAAAGAAGTCTTCAAGACGGCGACCGGTAAGTTCGTTGCGCCGGCGCGCGTTGAGAGCGCGATCAAACGCTCGATGTTCGTGGCGCAAGCGATGGTCTTCGGCGACGGCCGCCCCTATCCGGGCGCACTGGTCTGCCCGAACTGGGAGAACCTGCGCGCCGAACTCACTCTCCCCGCCGACGCTACCATCGACGAACTTGCGAAACGCAGCGACGTACGCGACTTTTTCGCCGCCGAGGTACGCAAGCGCACCGCCGATTTGGGAAGTTTCGAACAAATTCGGCGAGCGGTCATCATTCCGCGCGAATTCAGCATTGAATCGGGCGAACTCTCCCCGTCGATGAAGGTGAAACGGCGCGTTGTCGAATCTCGCTATGCCGGGGCAATCGACGAATTCTATCGTAGCGATCCAAAAATCCAATCGGTTGCATAGCCCGACCCACGAGGCTGTAGGAGGAATATGTTGAGAAATACTCGCTTGCTTGCGGGCGCCGTCGCGCTTGCGATCTCGCTCCCGGTCGCCGGCATGGCTGCGCCGACAAAAGCACCGCCGAAAAGACCGCCGATGCGCGTACCTGCGCGCTTCCCCGATTCCGTCACCCACGGAAGCGTCGTCGTTCACGGACAGACGATTCATTACACGGCGCGCGCCGGCACGATCACGCTGCATAATGAAGCGAACCAGCCGACCGCACGCATTTTCTACGTCGCGTATACGAAGGACGGTGCGCAGCCGAACAACCGGCCGGTCACCTTCTTCTATAACGGCGGCCCCGGCAGCTCGACGATGTGGCTGCATATGGGCTCCTTCGGCCCCGTTCGCGTGATATCGGGCAGCGGGACGCTTACCGGCCCGCCGCCCTATCGCATCGTTCCCAACGGCTATACCCTCCTCGATAAGACCGATGAAGTCTTTATCGATATGCCCGATAGCGGTTTCGGCCGCATTATCGGCGCCGGGAAGCCGAAGATGTTCTTCGGCGTCGACCAAGATGCGCGCGCCTTCGCACAGTTCGTGCAGAATTATCTCGGGAAATTCGGTCGATGGAACTCGCCGAAATATCTCTTCGGCGAAAGCTACGGCACCACGCGCGATGCAGCTCTCGCAGCCGATCTCCAACAAGATGGTGTCGGCCTCAACGGCGTCGTTTTTCAATCATCGATTCTGAACTTCAATCTCGATTGGAGCGTCAACTTCGGCTACGTTCCGGCGGCGGTCGGCGGCGGCGACTGGGGCTTCGTCCTCTATTTCCCCACCGAGGCGGCGACGGCGTGGTACCACCACACGGTTCCCAATCGCCCCGCGCACCTGCGCCCGTTCTTGGCGCGCGTGCAGCGTTTTGCGATGGGCCCCTACCTTACCGCGCTCGCTCAAGGCGATGCATTACCGCAATCGCAAAAAATGTCGATCGCTCAGAAAATCCACGAATACACCGGCCTTTCGCTGCAGTATATCCTCAACGCCAATCTGCGCATTCCGTACGGTCGCTTCGAGAACCAACTGCTGCGCAATAGCGGGAAGATCGTCGGGCGATTGGATTCGCGCTACGAAACCACCACGATCGACGGCAACCAAGCCTCGGCACCGTGGGATCCCACCGACGCGGCGATCGACGATCCGTTTACGGCGGCGGTCAATCAGTATTTGCGCGAAACGCTAAAATATAATCCGCCGATTCCCTATCGCAGCAGCGTCTACAGTATCATCGCCAAGAACGGCGGCTGGAACTGGAAGCATAACGGCATGCAGCCGACCAACGTGGCGCCCGATATCGCCTTCGCGATGACGAACGAACCGAGTATGAAGGTCTTCGTGGCGATGGGTTACTACGATTTCGCCACTCCGTACGAAGCGGCGCTCTACACGTTCGAGCACCTCGGCATCCCGCCGTCGTTGCAGCGAAATATCACCTATCGCTACTTCCGCGTCGGCCACATGATCTATCTCAATCCACAGTCGCTCGCGAACTACCAACGCGATCTCGACGCGTGGTATAGCGCTCCGTAAGCACCCACGGCTCTCTAAACGCCGAGTCACCGCTTTGCGGTGGCTCGGCGTTTTTGTCAGCCCGAGTAGGCTGCGCAGCAGCCGTATCGAGGGCACTCTGTCAGCCCGAGTAGGCTGCGCAGCAGCCGTATCGAGGGCGATGCCGACGTGCGCCTCGATACGCTGCCTTCGGCAGCTACTCGGCGTGACAGCGCGCGCCTAGTGAGCGTGCTCCAATGAGGCGAGTCGCGCCAACGTCTTGGCGAGGATTGCATCGAGTTTGCGTTTCGCCGTCTGCATGGTCGCGGTAATCCCGGGATCGGTCGCGTTGCGCGGTGCCTGCGCGAACGTGCCCTGCCCCGATTCCACCGCCGACACCAGCCCACCGTACGCATTCGCCAGGAATCCGAGGCTCGAGAAATCGAGCGAGGCTTCCCCGATCGAATTATCCGGACTCAATTTCGGCGAAACGCCGATCACGCGCGTCAGCAACTCATGCTTTTGCGCGGCATCGAGCTTTCCACCGTCGAGTAGGCGCTGCGCGGCATATTGCGCGACGCGGATGCGATGGATCGTTGCGTCGAGCCTCTCCGCGAACGCAAACTGCGCGCGCAATTCAGCATTGCTGGTATGCGTTCGCGGGTCGCGCAGCAGCGTTGCATTCTGCGTATAGGTCTTTCCGTCGACCTTCAGCACCACGCGGTAGGTTCCCGGCGGAACCATCGGCCCACCCGGGCTTCCGGCGCGGAGATCCCACGCGAAACGATGCGTCCCGATTGAGACTCCCGGCAGCGGCATCGCACGCAGCCAATAGGCGGGGATATCGAATTTCTGCGGATTCGGCGCAACGACGTGCTGGCTCGAGCTCCAACGTCGTAACACCTTCCCCTTCGCATCGCGAATTTCGACGACAATCGGCGTCGCCGGCCGCCTTCCGATCGCGTAATCGATCTGCATGCCGTAGGTTGGGTTCTTGAGTTGCGCTTCATCGTAGGGAATCGGCGTCTCTTCATCGTTGTAAGGTTTCAAGCGATAGGTGACCGCCGGCGCGTAGAGATACGCCGGAGCGCCCAGACTCGCCGCCGAAATTTGCCGCAAGCGCGCAACGTCGTCCATCACGTAGACGCCGCGGCCATGTGTCGCGATGATGATATCGCCGTGTTTGACGATGATATCGCGCACCGACGTCACCGGCAGATTCCGTTGGAACGACTCCCAGTGGTTGCCGTTATCGAACGATACAAACATTCCGAGCTCGGTACCGGCATAGAGCAGCCCGGCGCGATGCGGATCTTCACGAACGACGTTCACGAAATCGTGCGGCGGAATGCCGTTGACGATCTTCGTCCACTGCTTGCCGCCGTCTGCAGTGCGATAGATATACGGCGTCAAATCGTCGAGCCGATGGCGGTCGACGGCCATATAGGCGACCTGCGGGTTGAAGTGCGACGCCGCGATAATCCCAACTTTGCTCCACGGTGTAAGCGCTTTGGGCGTGACGTTGCGCCAATGTTTGCACCCGTCGGTAGTGATCCAGACCTGCCCGTCATCGGTGCCGGCCCACACGACGTTCGCGCGAATCGGCGAGGGCGCGATCGCGTAGACGACACCACGCCGTTTCAACCCGATATTATCGGCGAGCGTCGCGGGGTCGAGATTCGCGGGGTGGTCGTCGCCGTGCGCGCGAGTGAGATCCGGGCTGACGATCTTCCAGCTATAGCCGAAATTCCGCGTACGGAAGATTCGCTGCGTGCCGAAGTAGAGCGTTCGGTGATCGACGCTCGAGAGCGCGAGCGGCAGCGTCCACGTGTAGCGCCAGAAATGATGCGGATGCGCCGCTTCGGGATCGATGTTCTGCTCCCAGCCCGTCGTGGTATCTTCGATCGTCGGCGGAGCGAGGACGCTCGGGGCCGCAGCGATAACGCGCCCGATCTTGCGCGGATCGGGAATGAGCCAGCCGCTCTCGCTTCCCGCATCGACCGGTTGCCAGTCGCGCATGCTCAGTTGTGAGTACTTACTGCGGCTCAGTAACGAAAACGCGCCGGAATCTTGCTGCGAACCATAGATGTGATATGGAAACGCATCGTCGACGCTGATGTGATAAACCTGCGCGGTCGGTTGGTTGTACCAAGAGCTCCAGGTCTTCGCGTTATCGACGGTGACGACAACGCCTTGATCGCCGCCGAGCACCATATGCGTCGGGTCTTGCGGATAGATCCAGAGTTGATGGTAATCGTCGCCGCCGGGCTGCCCTTTAATAGCAACGAACGTTTTGCCGCCGTCGGTCGAGCGATAGGTCGATGTATCCATCGTGTAGAGGATGTTGGAATTTTTCGGATCGACTGCAAGTTCGCCGAAATACCATCCGCGTTTCCAAATGCGGATATCGCCGTCGGTTTTGAACCAATGGGCGCCGCCGTCGTTCGAACGATACATACCACCATGCGCGCGATCGCTATCGACGCGCGCGTAGACGATCTGCGGATTGCTCGGCGCGACCGCTACGCCGATGCGCCCGACGGTGCTCGGAAGCCCGTTGCGTAATTGCGTCCAATGCGCACCGCCGTCGGTGCTCTTGTAGAGCCCCGAACCGGGTCCGTTGCTCGGCGGATAGACGTTCCACGGCGGGCGCCGCGTCTGCCAAAGCGCTGCGTAGAGTATTTGCGGATTCTGCGGATCCATCGAAAGCGAGATCGCACCGGTGTTCTCGTTCTTATACAGAATTTTCCGCCACGTTTTTCCGCCATCGACACTCTCGAAGACACCGCGTTCGGCGTTCGGGCCGTACGCGTGCCCGAGCGCGGCGACATAGACGACGTTTGCGTTCTGCGGATCGACGACGATTGCCGCGATCTGTCGCGTGTCGCGCAGACCGATATGCGCCCACGTCTTTCCGCCGTCATGCGAGACGTACATACCGTTGCCGTACCCAATATCGCTGCGCATATCGGGCTCGCCGGTACCAACGTAGATCGTTGTTACCGCACTCGGCGCAACCGCAATCGCACCGATCGATCCGATATCTTCTTTGTCGAAGATCGGCTTCCACGTGCGCCCGGCATCCTTGGTCTCCCAGACGCCGCCGTCGACCGCGCCGAAATAATAGTGGTTCGGCTGCCCCGGCACACCGGTGACGGCGACTGCACGGCCGCCGCGAAGCGGGCCGACCTCACGCCAAGAGAGCCCGCCGAAAGCGGACTGGGGAACCGAGGCGAGCATCTGCCCGGCGGCCTTCGCCGGGAGCGGGATCGAGGGCGCGAGGAGCGCCAGCGCAAGCGCGCAGAGTATGAAACGTCGCATGGGGGGCGCATTCTGCGTAGGCGCCTGCACCCCCCCGCGCGATTACCAGCCGCCGGAGTCGCCGCCCCCGCCCATGTCGCCGCCGCCGAAGCCGCCGCCCATATCGCCGAAGCCGCCGCTGCCGAAATCACCGCTGCTGGCGCCGCCCATATCGGCCTGTCCGGCATCACCGCCCCAGCCGCCACCGTCGGGCGCACCCATCTGCGAGGCGTCGGCGATATTGGGGCCGCCGCCCATCATTCCACCGCCCATCATGCCGCCGCCACCGAAGAGCTGATTGCCGAGCCAGGCGCCGCCGAGCCCACCGAGCAGGCCGCTGAAGAGTCCACCGCCCATCATGCCGCCGCCGTAGCCCATCGGTGTGCCCATCGGCGCAGATCCGGTCGGGCCGACCGGCCCCGCAGGCGGTCCACCCATCTGCCCGTACGGCGGACGCTGCGCCGATGCGCGCGCGATCGAGCGCACGACGAGAAAACCGACGATGAGAACGATCAACCAGAACATGGGACTCGGTCCTTTCCGGTTCGAGACCGGGGTCGCGATACCCGAACCGGGTATCGTCGCAGGGGCACCATAGGAACGCGCAGGTGCAGTCGCGTTTTGCAGCGAGCCGAGGTGCGAGCGATAGATGCCGACGAGCGTTTCCGCCGCATCGGTGATCCCGCCGTTCGTATCGGCCGCTTTAAATTGAGCCTCCATCGCCTGCCGAATCGGCGCGATGATCGGGGGCGTAAACCATCCAGCGCGAACGCCCGCGGCGTCGGGCACGATGATATCTTTGTGCTCGGCCAGCGCGACGAAAATCATCACGCCGTTGACGGCATACTGCGAAAACGCTTGCTGCGCTGCGGCGTGTAGCCCGGTACCTCCAAGCGAAGGAACCGTCACGACGACGACCTGTTTCCCCGTCTCGGCGTTGAATGCACTCAAACTCCGTTCGAGTCGTGCAGCAGTCGTCGGCGAGAGCATGTTCGCTCCGTCATGAACGAAGCTCGCCGCTTGGGCGGCGACGGGAAACGCGAGCGCGGCGATCGCCGCAAGCGTTACGGAAAAACGAGCCCGTAGGCTGCGAAGGTTCATCGATTAACTGCTTCCTCCGCGCTCTACTACCGCGGGGTATGGGAGAGTGTTTCGAACCGGTGGTTCGCTTACGGCGTTCCTCCGCCGATGTGCACGCTCATCGCGAGTACACCGCCGGCGACCGTGAAGACGAAGATGCCGAGAAAAATCCAGACCCCGAAGCGCAGCCACCGCGAAAAACGTTGACGCTCAGCTTTGGTTTTATAGACGACGCGGGCGCGCGTACTCATGCTTGCTCCTCTCGGCTGGTCGGTAACGGCTCACCCCAGAGCCGCTCCAGATTGTAGAACGTTCGCTGCTCCGGCGTAAAGATGTGGACGATCGCCGCACCGAGATCGAGCAGGATCCAGCTTCCTTCGGCGTAGCCTTCGACGCGCGCGACCCGCCCGCCCGAAGCCTCGACCGCCTCGACGATCGCATCGGCGATCGCCCGGGTCTGAATCTTCGAGCGCCCGGTAACCAAC
>DAIBFU010000061.1:0-10719 GCA_027422105.1 Vulcanimicrobiota bacterium
ATGTTACTGCGCCCCTCCGGTGATCGTGGCTGGTGCGTTAAGTGTCAGCGTTGCGTTGGTGGTGCCCGAGGCTCCGGCAATCGTGAGCGTGCAACTCGCCCCGGTGGCGGTTGCGGTGACGGTGAAGGTCGTCGTGCTGGTCGCGGGCTTGACGGTGAAGCTCGTGCAGCCGCTGGTGCTGCCGAGCGTCGCGGCAAAGGAGCCGCTGAATTGCAGCTCGATCGGCGTCACGGTGACAGCGTCGGACGCGCCGGTTCCGGGGAAGTCGACCGGGGTGAGCGCGGAACCGCTGTTCGTACCGAGGCTGCTCGACCATGCACCGGTCCAGCCCAGCGTGACTTGGCTCGCGGAGGGCGTCGGCGTCGCACCCGGCGAGGGGGTCGGCGGAGAGCTGCTTGGTGAGGGCGCGAGCGTCGGCGGCGGTGCGGTCGGCACGGGAGTACCGCCGCCACCACCGCCTCCGCATGCAGAGACGAAAAACGCGCTCGCTACGAGCGCAGGAAAGAGCAGTCTAGATAGACGCATCGAGCCCTCCGGAAAAGCTGAGAGGCGCCTGGGATTCGCCCCGGCGCCTCTCTTTCCTGGATGATGCCCGCGTTTTTCCGCGTTCGGAAGGGGCGTGGCTTAGAGCGCGTGCATGGTCACGAGATTATCGAGACTCACGCCCGAAACGTATGGCGCGATCGAGCCCGGTAAGGTCGCCGTGGTGACCGGCACGTAGCGCGAGCCGAAACGACCTTCCACGACGTTGTGAAGCGAGGTCGCAAAGTAGGCATCGACCGTCGCCGCCGGAGCCTCGGCATCGACGACCAGATGATTCGCAAAGCGCCGCACGATGGTGAAGCCCGCTCCTTGGAGCGCAGCGACCACCGTTGCTTCGTTGTCGGCAAGCGAGGCCGTCGGGCGTAGGACGAGTTGGATGCGCGTCATCGTATTTGCGGTGCGCGCGCCGCGATCGATCAATCCGCCGATCCTGGGAGCGACGTCGAGCGTTCGCGGGCCGCGAACGATGCTTTCGGTGCTACGCATCGCGCTATCGGCGAGATAGGGTGTGGAGAGCGATTGACGATTCGGGCAGAGCGTCGCTTCCATCTGCGCCCCATAGGGCACGCCGAGACCGCTGACGTCGTCGAATCCGACGAGGGCTTTATACGACGGCGTCGTACCGGCAAATTGGTTGTCGCCGTTGATAACGTCGAGGAAATCCGACTTGTTGCTCGCGTATGCCATATACGGCAGGGCGACCGGATTGAACGTCGCCGGCGATGTCGAGAGGGTGAAATTGCAGTATTCGTAGATCTCGGCAGTCAGCGCTGCGTATTCCGGTGCGCTCCACGACGTTCCGGCGAAGATGCCCCAAGCGCCGTTGACGAAGACCGCGACATCCTCGGCGGGCATGGCGACGTCAGGAACGTTTCTGAATGCCGTCGACGGTAGATTCGGCAGGTTGCTCTGGAACGGCGGCGGGGTGAAGACCGCCGAAACGCCGCCGCCGGTCGCGCATTGCGAGGTTCCGGCGCTTCCGCAACTCACATCATTCCACGCCGTCGGATTCGTCAGTTTGTCGCCATAGCTGGTATTGGTTTCGGTGCCGCCGACGCCGACGACATTCGGGTCGCTGGCCGGCGAGTTCGCCCCGACCGTAAACGGCGTCGTCGTGTTGTCGCAAACGTTCCCGCTATCGCCGGCCGATGCGGTGAAGGTGACGCCGAGTTGATCTCCCTTGAGGAAGACCGGATCGTAGAGCGTCTTCACGTTCGGTTCATCTTCGCTCTCGCAGCCGCCGAACGACGAATTGATGACCGATGCCTTGCCGTCGCTGAGTGCTTTATTGTATCCGTCGATGATGCTCTGGTCGGAGAGATCGGGGATCTCGTAAACGATGATATTGGCACCAGGCGCGAGCCCGGCGATCGTTTCGGTATCGAGCGATGCTTCGCTGATATCCGTCGTTGACGGAGGCGTTGCCGTGGGATCGACGACGACCTGCGTGATGCTCCGCGAAGTGGTTGGAATGTTGAAATAGGTCGTGAACGCACTGATGTCGCTCGGTTTAATCGTCGAGTCGATGATGACGGCAACGGTCTGTCCGGCGCCGTTATAGCCGCTCTGGACCGGGAACTGCAGGGCCTGGGCGACTGCCGGGGGGCCCCAGCCGCCGCGCGGACCGAGATCGGGGCTGGTCAGCGGGGCGCCGCTTCCCAAAGGTCCGGTCGGAAGCGGTGTTGCGTTCTCGACGATGGCGAAAATGTACGGAACATTCGCGCTCAGTGTTATCTGCGGCGAGATCGTCTGCGCGGGTAGCGAGATCGTGTTGCCGCTCGCGAGGACCGGGCCGTCAACGGCATTCCAACCCGCCGCCGCATTGGACGGGTCGAAGAAGGCGACGTAGACATTGCCTTGCAGCGTTCCGGCGGGGAACGTAAACGTGAAGGCGGGCGTGCTACCGAAGCTCACCGTGCTGCTCGGCGTTACGACGGCATAGAGAATCGGCGTGACGGTCGCACCGAGTGTTTGCGGGCGACGAACGTTGCTCGATTGCGGCACCGGCGCGCCGCTCGGCAGCGCGGATTCGATGGTGACGCTCGCCGTGCCCGAACCGGAGCTCGTTGCCGGAACGATGAGGCTTCCCGATGCACCCGAGGCGATCTGCGAGAAGGTCAGCGTCTGCGCGCTACTCCCGAGCGTGACGCTCTTGGTGAGCGAGTTTGGATAGCTCGGTACCGGAGGCTGGGGTGTCGAGCCACCCGACGGAACGATGCCGCCGGAATTGCCGCCGCCGCCGCAAGCCGAAATAAAAAGTACGCTTGCTGCAAGCGCGGGAAAGAAAAGCCTGGACAGGCGCATCGTATCCTCCGGAGATATTGAGAAATCGCTGGGACTTCTGCGAACCTTACGGTTTCTTTGCAATGCGGGCTACGCCATAGGTCGGATTGCGCCCAGGGTCGACCTTCTCGACCCTGGGGCGAGGGGCGGCTACTCCGCGAGTGCCGCGACCGGGACGCCGGCGCTCTGCGGGCTCGCTTTCATAAAGAAGACCAGCGGCGTTGCGATCACAAAGACGATCGCGGTGAGGCGGAAGAGATAGGTGTAGGCGATCATCGTGCTCTGCTGCGCGACCATCGCGGTGAGCGCGAGGCGCGGAAGACCGTGCGTCTGCGTTACTCCCGCCGCGAGGACGTTCCATGCAATTGCGCCTTCGTGCGCGAGCAGCGTCGTGAGAATTGCGATACCGAAGCTGCCGCCGAGCTGACGCACGAGCGTGTAGACGCCGGTTGCGCCCGCGAGTTCGTGGCGCGGAATATCACCGAGCGAGGTCGTCGAGAGCGGCACGAAGAGGAAGCCGAGCGCGAAACCTTGGATGACGCGCGGCCAGAAGACATCCCAATATCCCGCCATCGAATTGAGATCGCCGAGCATCCAGGTCGAATAACCGAAGACGAGCAGGCCGAGCGCAACGAGAATGCGAGGGTCGACTTTGCCGATCATGCGCCCGACGATCATCATCGAAATTGCCGTCGCAAATGCACCGGGCATCAGCGCGAGCCCGGTGTCGAAAGCCGTAAAGCCGAGCATCGTCTGAAAGAAGAGCGGCAAAATCAGCGCGGTACCGTAGAGCCCGAAACCGCTGATGACGCCGATAATGCTCCCGATCGTAAAACTCGGAATACGGAAGACGTGGACGTCGACGAGCGGATGTTTATCACGGATCGATTTGTAGACGAAGACGGCGAGCGAGACGACTGCGACCGTCGAGAGTGTGATGATCGTTGAGGAGGAGAACCAATCGTCGTGTTCGCCGCGTTCGAGCACGTATTGCAGCGAGGCAAGCCCTGCCGTCAGTAAGCCCAGTCCGAGGAAATCGATGCCGCCTTTGGGTTTTTCATGTAGCGATGAATCGGGAATATAGGCAAGCGTCAAAATAAAGGCGGCAATGCCGATCGGCACGTTGATGAAAAAAATCAACGGCCAACTCGCGTTATCGACGATATAGCCGCCGAGCGTCGGGCCGACCGCCGGGCCGACCATCGCCCCCAACCCGAAGATCGCCATCGCGAAGCCGCGCCGCGCGGGCGGATAGGATTCGAAGAGAATCGCCTGTGCGGTGGGCTGGAGCGCGCCGCCGCCGAGGCCCTGTAGCACGCGATAGAAGATCAGCACGTCGATACTGTGAGCGGTGCCGCAGAGGAACGAGGCGACGGTAAAGATTCCCAGCGACGCGGCGTAGAAATACTTTCGTCCGAACATCGCGGTGAGCCAGCCGTTGAGCGGCATGACGATGACGTTGGCAAGGATATATCCGGTCGCGATCCAGGAGACTTCGTCGACCGAGGCACCGAGGTTTCCACCGATCGTATCGATTGCAACGTTCACGATCGTGGTATCGATGATCGCCATGATGAGCCCGAGCATCACGGTAAACGTGATAAGGCCGAGATATTTGTTCTCGTGCTCCTCTGCGTTCATCGTTGTTAATGCCACCGTTATAGAACCTTTATCTGAGAGCGGTATCGTGCGGGTAAGGAGGACGACACCATGAATGAGACTTCGACCGAGACCACCGAGATGCTGGAAAACGTTGCAGTAAACCTTGGAGAGCAGGGTGATCTCGCCTTCGTCGACGACGAAGACGACGAGGACGAGGACGAAGCGCACGACTAAAGGCGCACTCGAGGGCAAACGGAGCGTGCGGTGACTCGAAAGGTTCTCGACTCACCGCACGGTACCCGTTCGCCGGGGTGAAGCACGCGTGAATGGGTGTCCTCTCGATCGGGCGAGGAAGGTTCCGGAGATCTCGCCGACGTTTTGGATACTGAAGATTTTAACGACGGGAATGGGCGAGACCAGCTCGGACTTTCTCGTCCACCACCTCAACCCAGTACTCGCCGTTCTGTTGGGAGCCGGCGGCTTCGCGCTCTCGTTGCTCCTGCAATTTCGCTCCCGCCGCTACGTCGTCGCGATCTATTGGTTCGCGGTGGTGATGGTGAGCGTCTTCGGAACGATGGCCGCCGACGTGCTGCATGTCGTCGTCGGGATTCCCTATGTGTATTCGACCGCGTTTTACGCCGTCGCGCTCGGTGCAATCTTTCTCTGGTGGTATCGCAGCGAAGGCACCCTCTCGATTCATCGGATCTACGGAGGGTGGCGCGAAATTTTTTATTGGGCGACGATTTTTGCGACCTTCGCGCTCGGCACCGCGGGCGGCGATATGACCGCGAGCTCGCTCGGTTGGGGCTACTTCGCTTCGGGGCTGCTCTTTCTCGGATTGATTGCGCTGCCGTCCCTCGGCCGCCGTTGGTTCGGCTGGGATGCGATCTTCGCGTTCTGGTTCGCCTACGTGGTGACGCGACCGCTCGGGGCCTCTTTCGCCGATTGGATGGGCAAGCCGAAGAGTTGGGGCGGCCTGGGTTGGGGCGAGGGAATCGTCAGCCTCGGGTGGGGGCTCTGCATCTTCGCGTTCGTTCTCTACCTTGTCGTGACGGATGGCGAGCGTCGGCCGCACTCCGCGCAGCGGGAGGCTTTCGCAACTCTGCGCCGTCGCATCGGTTTTTAAGGAACGATTATGGGCGGTCTCGGACATCATCCCGCGCATCCCTATGGAGTACAGGTCGCTGCACTCCTCTGGTCGATGCTGCTACCGGGCAGCCTGTTCGTACTTGCCCTCGGTGCTTGGTGGGAGCGCGCGCGTCGCTCCGGCAGCCGCTTGCGCCTGACCTCGCCGCATCGAATGCGCGCAACGAAACGCTTCATCCGCGCGACGCGAAACGATAACGCCGCAGCGTAACGCTGCGCCGCGCAGCTTACGCCGCTTCCGCTTCGAAACCGCCGTGAAAGAGCGCGGCGATATAGGCATGGAGTTCGGGGTCGATCGCCGCTAAGCGCGCGCGCGTCGCGCGCGGCCAGGGCGAACCCGCGTCGTTGATCTCGACGTATGCGCGCAGCCCTTCGGCAAAATATTCATCGAGCCCGGTCGCTGCGTAGGGCGTGACGAAACGCGTTGCGTGTGCGAATGCATCGCGTACCGCCGGTGCGATGCCGGAGCGATAGACGCCGCCGCCGAGCGCGCAATCGAGCGCGTGGCCGAATTCATGCGCGACGGTCATCGGGCTGCGCGAGCGCAAATAGACGCAGCGCTCTTCGACGACGAAGAGCCCGGCGGGTGGGGCGGGCCAGGCATCGACATCGATGCGCAAGCGCACTAACGCCGCCGAAGCGGCATCGAAGCGCTCTCCGGCGCTCAACGGACGAACGGCGATACGATGTTTGCGCGCGAAGCGCAGCGCCGGCGCGCCGAACCGAGCGAGCGTTGCGGCGATCGCCGCCTCTCCCTCCGGTTCACCGACGGCGATGCAAAGGCGGCGAGCGAGTGCGAGTGCGTCGATCTCCATCGAGTCATTCTGCTCGAGGGAGGTCGACGCTACGCTGCCGCGTTATTGCTGCTTTGTGTCTTTCGCCGATGCGCGCCGGATGTAGAGCGGTGTATCGGAGCGCCGCAGCACACCTTCGGCGACGCTTCCGAGCATGAGCCGGCTCAATCCGCTGCGCCCCTGCGTTCCCAACGCGATGAGGTCGCAGTTATTGTCGCGCGCGGCGCGCAGAATTTCATCGACCGCTTCGCCTTCGAGCACGATCGTTTTCGTCTCGATGCCGTGCGCGTTCGCGCGCGCTGCCGCCGTCTTGAGAATCGTGAGCGCGCCCTCCCGCATCGATTCGATCGCGTCGAGCGAATAGACGCCGCCGTATCCGGCGAGCGCGATATAGCGCTGAACCTCGATGACGTTGGCGATGGTGAGGCTCGCTTTTCGCTCGACCGCGATATCGATGGCATCGTCGAGTACGTGGTCGGCGTTCGGTGAGCCGTCGTAGGCCATGAAGATGCGCTGGAACATGGTTGAGAATCTCCTCGTCTCGTTCAAAGGGTACCAAGTGTGAAGGGAAGATTGCGGGAAGTCGCGCGGAAGACCCGTTTACCGACTCCTTTCTGCCGAGGCCTCGACCAGCGCGGCGGCGGCGCGTGCGATGGTCGCGTTTTCGTCCGTAGCGATGACGTGCACGCGCACCGGCGAGGCCGGCGACGAGATGAGCGCTGCGTTGCGCTCGTTTGCATCGTTATCGAGTTGCATGCCGAGGTGTGCGAGCCCGCGCACGATTCCGGCGCGAATCGGTGCGAGATGCTCGCCGACGCCGCCGGTAAAAACGAAGCTCTCGATTCCTCCGAGCAGCGCTGTCAGTGCGCCGGTCGCTTTGATGACCGAGCGGCAGAACGCCTCGATGGCGAGCTCTGCGCGCGGGTCGTCGCTGCGTTCGAGCAGGCGGCGCAGATCGCGTTCGCCGCCGGAGAGCGCGCGAATGCCGCTGCGTTCTTCGAGCAGTCGGCGCAACTCGCCCGCGCTCATCCCGCGCTCTTCGAGAAGATAGAGCAGCGCGCCGGGATCGAGGTCGCCCGGTCGCGTCGCCATCAGGATTCCGCCGAGCGGGCTAAAGCCCATCGTACTCTCCACCGGTTTCCCATCGCGCAGCGCCGCTAGGCTCGCGCCGCTTCCGAGATGCGCGAGGATGGCGCTAGGACCGAGATCGGCACCCAGCGCACTGCGCACGTAGTCGTAGGAGAGTCCGTGAAAACCATACCGGCGCAGAAAGTGCGGCTCCGCATTTTCGATCGGCAGCACCCGCGCGCGCTCGGGAAGATCGCGAAAGAACGCGGTATCGAAGCAAAGCACGTTCGGCAGCGCAGCAAAGCGTCGGTGCGTCGTGCGCAGCGCCGCGAGTGCCGCCGGTGCATGCAACGGGTCGAGCCGCTCGAAGCGCTCGAGGCGCGCGAAGAGTTCGGGCGAGGCGAGGGTCGGCGTATCGTCGGGGCCGCCGAAGACCATGCGGTGCCCGATCGCTGCAAAGCGCATCCCGCTCGAGATGACGCTCTCGATGGCCAGCTCGGTCGCCGCGCTTGCACCGGCGGCATTCGGCTCCATCGATTGCGTGCGCGAAAAGAGCGGCCGCGCACGCTCCGTATCGACGCTATAGATGCCGTATTTCAGCGAAGATGAACCGGCATTGAACGTGAGGACGTTCACGAACGCGCTCCTTGCGGCCAGCTCCAGTCGCGAATCTCCGGCAGATCTTCGCCGTGTTCGACGATATAGCGTCGGTGCATTTGGAGTCGCTCGTGAAAAAAGTGTCGAACCTGTGCCGCCTCTTCGCGCAGCCGCGGTACGCGCGCGATCGCATCCTCTGCGAGATGGAAACGATCGATTTCGTTGAGGACCGTCATGTCGAACGGCGTCGTCGTCGTTCCGCGCTCCTGATAGCCGTGCACGTGAAAGTTCGCGTGATTCGTTCGACGATAGGTGAGGCGATGGATGAGCCCGGGATAGCCGTGGAAGGCGAAAATCACCGGTCGATCGGCGGTGAAGAGCGCATCGAACTGCGCATCGGGGAGCCCGTGCGGATGTTTCTCGTGCGCCTCCAAACGCATGAGATCGACGACGTTGACGACGCGAACCCGCAGATCGGGGAGATGCGTGCGCAGAAGATCGAGGGCGGCGAGCGTTTCGAGCGTCGGTACATCGCCCGCGCAGGCCATCACGACGTCGGGCTGCGCCCCGTTCTCGTTGCTCGCCCACTGCCAGATTCCGACGCCCGCCGCACAGTGGGCGATCGCGGCATCGATATCGAGCCACTGCGGCTCGGGCTGTTTCCCTGCGACGACGACATTGATGTAGTTGGTACTGCGCAACACGTGATCCATCGTCGAGAGCAACGTATTGGCATCGGGGGGTAGATAAACGCGCGTCACGCTCCCCGATTTATTCATGACGATGTCGAGGAAGCCCGGATCCTGGTGCGTGAAGCCGTTGTGATCCTGACGCCAGACATGCGAGGTGATGAGATAATTGAGCGATGCAATCGGTCGGCGCCACGGAATCGCTTTGCAGGCTTCGATCCACTTTGCATGTTGGTTGAACATCGAATCGATCACGTGTACGAATGCTTCGTAGCTGGTGAAGATTCCATGTCGCCCGGTCAAGAGATAGCCTTCGATCCATCCTTGGCACGCATGTTCGCTGAGAATCTCCATCACGCGTCCCTCGGGTGAAACGTGGTCGTCGCCGGGCAGGTGGAGCGCCGTCGAACAGCGGTCGGTGATCTCGAAGACCGCTTCGAGGCGATTCGATGCGGTCTCGTCGGGGGCGAAGAGTCGCATATTCGTGGGGTTTGCGCGCATGACGTCGCGCACGAAGGCGCCGAGCGTTCGCATCGATTCCCCGAGTTCGCTTCCCGGCGAGCCCACCGGAAGCGCGTAGCGGCGAAAATCCGGAATCTGTAACGGGCGCAGCAATTCACCGCCGTTGGCGTGCGGGTTTGCGCTCATGCGGCGCGTGCCTTTCGGCGCAAGCGCGGCGAGCGCATGGCGGAGCGCCCCCGTCTCGTCGAAAAGTTCCTCGGGACGATACGAGCGCATCCAGTTTTCGAGGAGTGCGAGATGCTCGGGGTGCTTCTCGAAATCGCCGATCGGAATTTGGTGCGCGCGCTGCGTTCCTTCGATTTGCAGGCCGTCGACGATCTTCGGCCCCGTCCATCCCTTCGGCGTTTGCAGAACGATCGCCGGCCAAGCGGCGCGCTCGGTAAAACCGTTGTTGCGCGCATCGCTCTGAATCGCGCGAATCATCCGGTGCGCGCGCTCGAGTGCCTCGGCAAAGAGCCGATGCACGAGCGGCGGATCGTCGCCGGCGACCACGATCGGTTCGTAACCATAGCCGCGCAAGAGCGTGCATAACTCCGCTTCGGGAATACGCGCGAGCAGCGTCGGCCCCGAGAGTTTGTAGCCGTTCAAGTGCAGGATCGGTAGCACCGCTCCGTCGCGAACTGGATTGAGGAATTTATTTCCGTGCCAACTCGTCGCGAGCGCGCCGGTCTCCGCTTCGCCGTCGCCGATGGCGCAACAAACGAAGAGATCCGGATTGTCGAATGCCGCTCCGAATGCATGCAGCAGACTGTAGCCGAGTTCGCCGCCTTCGTGAATCGAGCCGGGCGCATCGGGCGATGCGTGGCTGGGTATTCCACCGGGAAAGGAAAATTGCCGGAAGAGCGTGCGCAGCCCCGCAACGTCGTGCTGAATGTTCGGGTAGCGTTCGCTGTAACTTCCCTCGAGAAAGGCGTTTGCGACGACGGCCGGACCGCCGTGCCCGGGGCCGGCGATGAAGATCGCGTCGAGATCGTATTTGCAGATCAGGCGATTCATGTGGGCGTAGATAAAATTGAGCCCCGGCGATGTGCCCCAATGGCCGAGCAAGCGTTTCTTGATATGCTCGCGGCGCAAGGGCTCGCGCAGGAGCGGATTATCGAGAAGATAGATCTGACCGATGCTGAGATAATTCGCCGCGCGCCAATAGGCGTCGACGGCGGCGATTTCATCGGAGGTCGGTTGTTCGGCGATGGGGTGCTCGGTCACGATGACGCGCTTTCTTTAGAGCGGAGTGGATGCATTGCGGTCGCGCCCGATGCCGAAGGCGCGGTAGATCGGAAGTTTGATTGCGAGGACGAGGATGCCGACGAGCGCGACGAAGGCGATGCCTTCGGCGACGACCGTCGGTGGTAACGGCGGCATCAGCACGCCGAAGAAGGCCATCGCCGCCGCGGTAAAGATGGCGAAGGCCACCGCGAGCGCGAGAAAGCGCGAAGGGGGCTGCCGAAACAGGGCGTCGCGTTCGCGCAGGGCGA
>DAIBFU010000062.1:0-10673 GCA_027422105.1 Vulcanimicrobiota bacterium
CCGACCCGATATGCCGGGCGCGTTCGCGCGCGCGGGCGAGCATCGGTTCGCAGAAATCGATACCGGTAACGTGGGCTTCGGGGTCGTGGCGCATCAGGTGGAAACTGAGGTCCCCGGTCCCGCAGCAGAGATCGAGCAACTTCGCGCCTTTCGGCGGGGCGAGCAACGCGATCGCGCGCCGCCGCCAGAGCTCGTCGAGCCCTCCGGTGAGGATGCGATTGGCGCGGTCGTAGCGGGGGGCGATCGTCGCGAACATATCGCGCACGAAAGCTCCCTTATCGCCGACGGGGTTACGGGTCGTACTCTCAGCCATCTCTATCGGCTTGCTTTCCAAGCATTCGAGGCCTCTCCTGTGCGTGACTTGTCGCAGCGATCGATCCGCGTGAACGATGCCGTGATGGTGAGGCTCGTCACGACCTCCGCGTTTTTAACGGCGTTGCAGCGGGCGCGGCATATCGATCTCGCCGCCTACGCCCTCGCGCCCGGGCCGGTTGAAGAGGCCCTCGTCGCCGCCGCGCGGCGCGGTGCCGAGGTCGCGGTCACCCTCGCAGGGGCGCCCTTTGCTTCGGCGGGTCCGGCCGCCGAAAACGAACGCGCGCTGCTGCGTCTGCGCGCAGCCGGGGTGCGCGTCGGCGAAAGCGGCGGGGCGTTTCACGCAAAATATGCACGGGTCGACGATGCGCTCTATCTCGACGATCGCAATTGGAGCAAGTGCGGCGATACGATTCTGCGTCTCTCCGCCGCGTCGGATCTCGGCGCGCTCGCTACGAACAAAAGCAGCGCGCTCGCCGCCGAGGCCGCGCTCGTAGCGGGGGCTCGGCGCGGCGCGCGGGTCGATATCGAAAGCGAATCGTTTGGTTTTGGTTCGCCGATCTATTCGGTCTTGCGAAAACTTGCGGCGCGCGGCGTAACGGTGCGGCTCTGCGTTTCCCGCGCCGATCTGCAGCCGGGGAGCGAGGAAGTTCGCGCGCTCGCGCACTTGTTGCAGGCGGGTGTCGGCGTCCGCCTCGGCGTTGGTTGCGAGAAATTCGCACTGCTCGGCGAGCGCGTATGGATTGGGAGCGCAAATGCAACCTACGCCGCTCCCGGTGCTCGCGATTGGGGGCTGCAGACGCGCTCCGCTTCCGTGCGCGCGCAATTGCAGCATCGTTTCGAACGAACGTGGTCGCGCGCGAAACCTTTTCCGGGTTAAAGCGTGGGGAAGAGCGCCCGCGCGTTCGCATCGGTTCGGGCGACGACTTCATCGAGCGAGATGGCGAAGAGTTCGGCGAGACGGATTGCGGTGTGCGGCATGAAGGCCGGTTCGTTTCGGCGCCCTCGCATCGGCACCGGAGCGAGATAGGGGCAGTCGGTCTCCAGAAGAACGGCGTCGATACCGACTGCGCGCACCGCCTCGCGCAGCGGCGCAGCGCTCTTAAAAGTGAGGACGCCGCCGATTCCCAGGCGCAATCCGAATTCATCGACGAAGAGCCGAGCCTGCTCCGCATCGCCGGTGAAGCAGTGAACGACGCCGCCGAACGAAGGATCGAACCCGGCGCGCAGTTCGGTGACGAAATCATCGAATGCATCGCGCTGGTGAAAGATCGTCGGCACTTTCTTCCGCGCCGCATAGGAGAGTTGCTCGCGCAGCACGCGCCGCTGCACCGCGCGGGGGCTGTGATCGTAATAGTAATCGAGCCCGATCTCGCCGACGGCGAGGTGGAACGCCGGGTCGAAGAACGCATCGAACGCGTTCTCGATATCCGCAGGGGCATCGATTGCTTCGTGCGGATGAATCCCGATACTCGCGCGGAGACCATAGCTGCGGGCGCACTCAAGCGCGCGTTTGCTGTCGGCAAGATCGCAGCCGACCGTAATCATTTGCTCGATTCCCGCTTCGCGCGCGCGTTGAATCGTTGCTTCGCGATCCTCGTCGAACTTCGCATCGTGCAGGTGCGCGTGTGTATCGATCACGCGCTTTGCTCTTCTTCCACCAAACGATTGCGGCCGAGCCGTTTCGCTTCATAGAGTGCGCGGTCGGCGCGTGCAAGCAACTCGGCGGGGCGGTCGTGTCCGCGTACCGTGGCAACGCCGATGCTAATCGTCACCGCCGGCTGGTCGGGTCCGCCGTCGGAGCGTTCTACGCCGACGCGGACGCGTTCGCCGATCGCAACGGCGATTTCGCGCGTTGCCTCGGGCATGACGACGAGAAATTCTTCACCACCGATGCGCCCCAACGCATCTTCCAGGCGTAATGCAGAACGAATTTCATCGGCGACGCGGCGCAACACGCCGTCGCCGGCAGCATGTCCCAAACGATCGTTAATGTTTTTGAATCGATCGATGTCGAGCATCAGCACTGCGCCGCGGCGAGCGTCGTCGACCAGCGCGTTGAGGCGTTCGAGAATCGCGCGACGATTGAAGACGCCGGTGAGAGGATCGGTGTTCGCCGCATTGTGCGCTTCCGAGATACTTTGCAGGTCGACGAGCAGCGGCGCTAATTCATGGGCCGCTTGGTAGAACTGTTGGTGTTCGCGCGCGCTAAGATCGTCGCGTCGCCGATGGACGAGCAGGGCTCCGGCAAGGGCTTCGCCGGCGCGAATTGCGTAGACCGAGATCGTTACCGGCCCGACCGTCGCTTTCGCGCTTTCGCGTTCGGCGAACGGAAGTCGCGCGAGCAGGCGCGCGCGTAGCGCCGCTGCCTCCTCGCCGATCGCCGGGCCGAGGCTCGCGACGGTTCGCCATTTTTTCTTATTTTCGGTGCGGGTGACGATCTCGAGTGTTTCGTCGACGAGCGCTCGGCGTAAGGATCCGAGAATGCTGCGCATCTGCGGCAGCGGATCGCGCGCGGCCAACATCGCCGCGACCGCTTCGCGCACGAGTTTGAGGCGCGTGAGCTCCGCGCTTAAGCGATCGTTCTGCCATCGTAACCACGCGAAGTATGGGAGCGGCAGCCAAAGTGCGACGCCGAGTGCCGCGCCGCCGGTGAGAAAGCCCCAGCGATCGATGGTCGCCCAAATCGCCACCGTTACCAGCGCAAGCCAGAGGCCGCGCGTGCGAGCGAAGCGCACGATCGTTTGTCGAATCGAAACATTGCGCGCGATCGCCAATAACGGTGCAGCGTAGATGAGTTCGTAGGCGGCGCCGATCGCGAGCACCGAGGCACCAAAGCTGAAAAAATTCCATGAAAGCAATGAATGCGCCGGAATAAATGCCGCCACGAGCAGCAGCAACGAAGCGCGTCCGACTCCGTGCCGAAGGATATCGAAACCGAGTTCTTCCCGGCGGACGTACGCCGCGAGTGAAAAACCGAGAAATGCGGCGAGCGCGGCGATCGCTCCGCCGTTGTACGAAGCGAGCAGCAGCGGCGCGAGAATAGGTACGTCGAGGACGTACCCCTCGGCGCCGAATGCAATACGACGCGAGCGCAATCGCGGCAGTGAGGTTGCAAAGAATGCGACGGAGAGCGTGCCGACGGCTGCAAAGAAGGCAAGGAGGCTGTCGGAGAACGACCAGTGTACGGGGCTGCGGACGATCGCGGTAACACATGTGACGAGAGCGAGCGCGCCCGGAGCGAAGATCGCTGTGCGGTAGAGTCCGGCGCGATCGAAGGCGTTCATGCCGTAGATGTCTCGGCGACCTCGATTCGCGCGAATAACACTGCGCCGGGTGCGCTTTGCGTTCCGGCTGCGAGCCCGCCCCAGCGCAAGGTGCGCAACTCGCGTTCGTGCACGCCTTCGGCGAGCCCGAGTTGGCGCGCGATCTCGGCTGCTTTCTCAGGCATGAACGGCGCGAGCAAGCTCGCAAGCCAGCGAAGCCCTTCGCAGAGTTCGTACATCAACGCGTCGAGCGATGCTTTGGCGGCCGGCTCCTCGCGCCGTTTCCACAGTTCCCACGGTTTGCGTTCGTCGATGCTGCGATTGAGCGCGTTAACGACGTTCCAAATCGCCTCGAGCGCATCGCGAAAGCGCAGGTCGAAAATCGCATCGGCGACGCGGTTCGGTATCTCTTGGAGCGAGGCGCCGATAAATGGATCGCCGGCGCTCGGCACGATACCGTCGCAATACTTCGTCAACATTGCCAGCGAGCGGCGGACGAGGTTTCCCAGATCGTTTCCGAGATCGTCGTTGTTGCGCGCGATAATTTTTTCTTCCGAGTACGAGAAATCGCTACCGAACGGTGCTTCGCGTAGCAGAAAATAACGCAGCGTATCGGCGCCGAACCGTTCGGCAAGCGCGAAGGGATCGGTGGCGTTGCCCATCGATTTTCCCATTTTGCGGCCGTCGACGGTAATCCACCCATGTGCGAAGACGAGCTCGGGCGCTTCCTCGCCGAGCGCCCAGAGCACGGCGGGCCAAACGATGGTATGAAAGCGCGCGATCTCTTTGCCGATCAACTGGACGCTCGCCGGCCAAAACCGCTCGAACGCGGCGTTTGCGCTGCCGTAATCGAGCGCGGAGATATAATTCAACAGCGCATCGAACCAAACGTAGATAACGCCGCCGCCGCCCGGAATATCGATTCCCCAATCGAAGTTCGTGCGCGAGATCGAAAAATCGTCGAGCCCCTCTTCCAACAGCGAGAGCATCTCGTTGTAGACGCTCTTCGGTCGAAGCCAGTTCGGATGCGCGCGATAGTAATCGAGCAATCGGTCGCGATACGCCGAGAGTCGAAAGAACCAATCGTTTTCGGAGAGCCACGTAACAGCGCGCCCGCAGGTTGGGCACTTCCCGTCGACGAGTTTTGTTTCGAGCCAGAACGTCTCGTCTTCGACGCAATACCATCCCTCGTACGTTCCGAGATAGATATCGCCGCTCTCGCGAAGGCGCTCGAAGACGCGCTGCACCACGCGTTCGTGTCGGGGCTGCGTCGTGCGGATAAAATCATCGTAGGAAATATGAAACGCGGCGAAGAGTTCTTGCCAGCGCGGAACGAGCGCATCGCACCAATCTTGCGGCGATTTTCCGGCGGCGGCCGCGGCGTTGGCGACCTTCTGCCCGTGCTCGTCGGTGCCGGTGAGAAAAAACGTCTCACCCTCGGTACGCGCCGCGCGCGCCAGCACATCGGCGACCGCCGTGGTGTAGGCGTGCCCGATATGCGGGTTCCCGGAGATGTAATAAATCGGCGTGGTAACGTAAAACGGGCGCTTCATCTAGTCCGTGCTTCGCCCTTCGACGGCGGCTTTCCGCGCGGAGACGCGAGCGTAGAGATCGGAACGCTCGCCCGCCCCGGTCGCTGCGAGGCGGCGCGCGATCGAGGAAACGCGTTCGCCCGCCGCGAGTGCGGCCTCGATTGCGGCATCGATCTCGGCGCGGCTCGGCGGCGTTGCTTCCTTCACGGGTGCCGCTTCGAGCGCAAAGGCGATCTCGCCGCGCGGGGGATCGGGGAGCCGGCGCGCGATCTCGGCCGCGCTGCCGAGGAGTTGCTGTTCGAAGTGTTTGGTGTACTCGCGCAGGAGAAAGAGGCGCGCTTCGGGTGCAACGCTCTCGATGTCGCGTAGCGTGGCGAGAATGCGCTTCGGGCTCTCGTACCAGAGCGTCGTGCAGCCGCCGGCGAGCGCGCGTTCGAAGGCGGCGCGCCGTGCGCTTGCGCTGCGCGGAGGAAAACCCTCGAACGTAAAGCGCTGCAGGTCGAAGCCCGAAAGGAGCGCGAGGCCGATCGCCGCACTCGGCCCGGGAAGTGCGTCGATGGCGATGCCGAGTTCGCGCGCCCGCGCAACCAACTCGCTGCCTGGGTCCGATATGCCCGGCGTTCCGGCGTCGCTGACGACGACGACGTTCTGCGTGCGCGCTCGCTCGAGGATTCCCTCGGTCACCATCGCCGCGTTCTGCTCGCGATAACTTGCAAGTTCGCGACCGGGAAGATCGAGGGCGCCGAGCAGTCGCCGCGCGACGCGGGTATCCTCCGCGACGATAAGATCGGCTTCGCGCAACGCATCGAGCGACCGCAGCGTGATATCGCGCAGGTTCCCCAGCGGCGTTGCTACGAAGATCAGCGGCATGGGCGGAGCATTCGGTATCGAGCGGATTCCTCCGTGCCCGAGCGCGGCATAATGCTCGCGCGCGGACACGTGGCGTTGCCGTCGTTGCTCGAGAGCGATCCCACGCATCCGCTCGCGGCGGCGTTGCTCGGCATCGCCCGGATCGCCGAAGGCGCGCCGCGCTTGCTTGTCGTCGAGCGGCTCGATCGCACCTACGATGTGGTCGCGGACGGCGACGGCCCCGATGCGTGCAGCGCGACGGCCTGGCCGCTGCGCGATCTGCTGCGCGAAATCATTCTCGCCGCTCGCGTCCCCGTCGAAGTGCGCGAAGCATCGGAAGCCGAACGCGCGCCGGAACCGCCGCCGGCCTGTCGTCCGGAGAGCGCCGCATCGGCGCGGCGCGCGGAGGTACCGCGACTGCTGCGCGCAACGCTTGCTGCGGTTCGCGCGCGGATCGTAGCGGGAGAAATCGCCCGCGAACCCTAACGGCTGCGGCGATGGATGCTGCCAACCCCTCCTCGCTCGATGCGTTCTTCTTTAAAAACCGCGGTGCGTTGCTCGCGCTGCCGGCGCTCGCGCTCGTCCTCTTCGGTCTGCCGACGCTGCGCGCCGCGCTGATCGGCATTCCGATCGCGTTGCTTGGCGAAGTGCTACGGATGTGGGCGGTTGGTTACTCCGGGGTAACCACGCGCGGCGATCACGTCGAGGCGCCGCAACTCGTGACGGCGGGCCCGTACGCACACGTGCGTAATCCGCTCTACGTCGGCAATTTTATCACCGCGCTCGGCTTTGCGCTCGCATTTACCGGCGGCAACGCGCCGGCGATCCGGCTCCTGCTCGTGCTTGGTTCGCTGCTGTGGATGCTCGTCGTGTATGGCATCATCGTCCCCCATGAAGAGCGCTTCTTGTTGGCCACCTTCGGCGATGCATTCGCCCGCTATTGCACGCGCGTTCCCCGCATCGTGCCGCGCATTGCACCGGCGGCCGAGCCGGCGGGACGCTGGGACGGCAGCGTGATCGTGCGCGCGGAAACGCGGACCTTCGTGACGTTTTTGGTGATGCTTGCGATATTGGTAGGCAAGGGGCTCCTCTACCGCTAGACGCGAGGTTCGGCGGGGGCACCGCTCGAAACCGGGGCGGGTTATGGAATCCAAGCAATCATCAACTGTCGTCCTCGGCCATGCGCGCACTCCGTTCGGAAAACTCGGCGGCGCTCTCTCGCCGCTTCCTGCAACTTCGTTGGGCGCCGCAGCGCTCGTCGGCGCGCTCGAACGCGCCGGGCTCGACCCAACGGAGATCGAACACATCATCTTCGGTGAGGTGCTGCAAGCCGGTGTCGGGCAGAATCCCGCGCGCCAAGTCCTCTACAAGAGCGGGCTTGCGAAGACCGTCACCGCGGAGACGGTGAACAAAGTCTGCGCCTCGGGAATGCTCGCCGCAGTCAACGCGATGCGTTTGATCCAGGGCGGTGCGAACCGCGTCGTCGCCGCGGGCGGAATGGAATCGATGAGCAACGCGCCGTACCTGTTAAAGGAAGCGCGCAGCGGCTATCGATTCGGTGACGGAACGCTTGTCGATGCGATGATTCACGATGGCCTCTGGGACTGCTATTTCGGCATGACGATGGCAACGCAAGGTTCGAAAGTCGCCAACGAACTCGGGCTCACGCGCGAAGCGCAAGATGCCTTCGCATACGAAAGCCACCGCCGCGCGCATGAAACCGCACAAGCGGGTGGTTATGCCGACGAACTCATTCCGGTGAAGGTTGCAACCAAAGCGCGGGGCCGCATCGTGCGCGACGCGCTCCCCGCGCGTGGGCGCGAGCGCATTCCCGCAACGGTCGGCGCGCCGATGAACGCCTTCGATCATCACCCGTCCGCTGAATTCACGTTCGATTTCGAAAAATACACGCCGTTTATTACCGGCGAGGTGCCGTTTACCGCCGTCGAACGCGATGAAGCGGTGCGCGCCGATGCGAGCCTCGCGTCGATGGCGAAGCTGAAACCGCTCGAGCGCGACGGAACCATCACCGCCGGAAACGCACCGGGCGTCAACGACGGTTCGGCGGCGCTGATTCTCGCGCACGCCGATTACGCGCGCGAACACGGCCACACCGCGCTAGCGACGCTGGTCGACCATGCCACCGTCGCTTGGGACGCGCCCTATATTGCGTTGACGCCGGCGATGGCGGCGCAGGCGCTGCTGGCAAAGCACGGCATGCGTGCAAGCGATATTCACGTTTGGGAGATCAACGAGGCGTTCGCCAGCGTCGCGCTAACCTCGGCGAATCGCTTGGGAATCGACCCGTCGAAGATCAATATGCGCGGCGGTGCGATTGCGATGGGGCATCCCATCGGCGCGTCGGGTGCGCGCATTCTCGGAACCGTTATCGCGCAGTTGCGTCAGCGCGGCGGCGGCCTGGGCATCGCAGCGATCTGCTCCGGCGGCGGCCAGGGTGACGCCGTTCTCGTGCGCGTCGACTAAACGATGGCGTTCCGCATTGCCGTAATCGGTGCCGGGCAGATGGGCGCCGGCATCGCCGAGGTGGCCGCTCGCAGCGGCCACACGGTGCTTTTGCACGACCGCAGCGACGCATTGATCGCTCGTGGGATCGCAAACATCGAAAAAAATCTCGCGCGCGCGGTTGAAAAGGGGCGCATCGACGCGGCCGGTCGCGATGCGGTCGTTGCGCGGATCGCACCCACGCCGACGATCGATGCACTCGATGTCGATCTCGCCATCGAAGCGGCAACCGAAGCGCTCGATCTCAAGCTCGAGATTTTCTCGCGCCTCGATGCGGCGACGCCGCAGAGCGCGATCCTCGCCTCGAACACCTCGTCGATCTCGATTACCACGCTCGGCGCGGCAACCAAACGCCCCGAGCGCGTCATCGGGATGCACTTCATGAATCCGGTTCCCGTGATGGCGCTCGTTGAAATCATTCGAGGCATCGCGACCTCGCAGGCGACCTTTGAGTTTACCGAAAAACTCGCCCGCGAGATGGGCAAGACCCCGGTCGAAGTGCGCGATTTTCCCGGATTCGTTTCCAATCGCGTTCTCATGCCGATGATCAACGAGGCGATCTATGCGCTCTTTGAGGGCGTCGGAAGCGTCGAAGCGATCGACACGGTGATGAAGCTCGGGATGAATCACCCGATGGGGCCGCTGCAACTCGCCGATTTCATCGGCCTCGACACCTGTCTTGCGATCATGGAGGTGTTGCACGAAGGGTTCGGCGACTCGAAATATCGGCCGTGTCCATTGCTCAAACAATATGTTGCTGCCGGCTGGTTCGGGAAAAAGAGCGGCCGCGGGTTTTATAGCTACGCATGACCGATCGATCCGCCGCTGCACGATTTGAGATTACCGACGAGCAGCGGCAGATCGCCGCGCTCGCGCGCGAGTTCGCACAAAAAGAGATCGCTCCGAATATCGCCGCGTGGGATCGCGAGCACCATTTCCCGCGCGAACTCTACACGAAGATGGATGCGATCGGGTTGATGGGCGTGCTCGTCGACGAACGATACGGCGGCGTGGGCGCCGGCTACGGGGCCTATGCGCTGGCGGTGGAAGAACTCGCACGCGTCGATGCAGGAAGCGCGGTGACGCTTTCGGTGCACGCAATGATCGGCGCCGCAATCTCCAAGCTCGGCAACGAGTCGCAGCGCAAAAACTGGCTTCCGCGACTAAGCGGCGGAGACACGATCGCGGGTTTTGCGCTCACTGAATCCGATGCCGGTTCCGATGCGGGCGGCATTCGTTCGACGGCGACGCGCAGCGGAAACGGATTCGTGTTGCGAGGTCGCAAGCAGTGGTGTACGAACGGAACGCACGCCGGAGTCGTGATGGCGATGTTCCGCACCGGCGGCGTCGGCCCAAAAGGCGTGAGCGCTTTTCTCCTCGACCCGAAAACGCCGGGCGTGAGAGTGGAACGCGAGACCGAAAAACTCGGAATTCGCACCAGTAATACGTGCGATCTCGCGTTCGACGACGTCTACGTCGGCCCCGAAGCGTTGCTCGGCGGCGAGGGCGAAGGTTTCGGCGGCGCGATGACCGCGTTGCAAGGCGGGCGCATCGGCATTGCGGCGCAGGCCGTCGGCATTCTCGCGGCCTGCCTCGACGCATCGGTGAAGTTCGCGCAAGAACGGACGGCGTTCGGGAAACCGATCGGCGCCTACGAAGGAATTTCGTTTAAGATCGCGCGCATGGCGACCGACTTGGAGGCCGCGCGGCTGCTGGTCTATCGCGCGGCGGCACTTGCCGATGCGGGTACGCCGTCGCCGACGCTTGCAAGCCAGGCGAAATTTTTTGCCTCGACGGCGGCACGCACTCATGCATCGGAGGCGCTGCAGATTCACGGCGGATACGGGTTCACGACCGAATTCCCCGTCGAGCGCTATTATCGCGATGCAAAGATCACCGAGATCTACGAAGGCACCTCGGAGATCCAACAGATCATTATCGCGCGCAATTTCCTCGGCCGCTTATAGCGCTCGCGCTCTCACATCGAGTAGCCGCCGCAGATTCTCTGTCACATCGAGTAGCGGCCGCAGATTCTCTGTCACATCGAGTAGCCGCCGCAGGCGGCGTATCGAGATGTGCGCGGTGCCGCCCCTCGATACGCGCTTCGCGCTACTCGGGGTGACACGGCGATTTGTTGTCACATCGAGTAGCCGCCGCAGGCGGCGTATCGAGATGTGCGCGGTGCCGCCCC
>DAIBFU010000063.1:0-10545 GCA_027422105.1 Vulcanimicrobiota bacterium
TCTTCATGACCGCACCGACGAGAAAACCAAAGACGTTGCTCTTCCCTGCCCGGTACTCCTCAACGCTCGCTGCATTGGCGGCGAGCACTTCGTCGACGAAGCGCGCGAGCGCTGCGGGATCGCTGGTCTGCGCGAGCCCCTCCCGCTCGACGATCGCTTTCGGGGAACCCTCTCCCGCCCACATACGCGCGAGCAGCTCCTTGGCGATCTTCGAGTTGATCGTCTTTGCTTCGACCAACGCGACGAGCTCGCCGAGGTGTTGTGGGCTTACCGGCGATCGATGAATCGCGACGCCGCTTTCATTGGCAAGTCGCGAAAGATCGCCGAGAACGAAGTTCTGCGTCTGCTGCGGCTGTTTCGATACCTCAACGCTGCGATCGAAGAAATCCGCGATCTCGGGCGCGTCGATGAGTTGCGCCGTCTGCTTGATGTTGAAGCCGTACTCTTTCGTGTAGCGTTCGAAACGCTCGATCGGTAACGGCGGCATCTTCGCACGCACTGCGGCGACGCGCTCTGCGGGTATCTCCATCGGCACGAGGTCGGGATCGGGGAAGTACCGATAATCGTGGGCGAGCTCTTTGCTGCGCATCGAAATCGTCGTTCCGTTCGCTTCGTCCCAGCCGAGCGTTTCTTGCACGATGCGCTCGCCCGCATCGAGCATCGCGCTCTGTCGAGCGATCTCGCTCTCGATCGCGCGCCGCACCGAGCGGAACGAATTCATATTTTTGATCTCCGTCTTCGTTCCGTACGTCTCGCTACCGAACGGACGAATCGAGACGTTGGCATCGCAACGAAGCGAGCCTTCTTCCATCTTGACATCGCTCACGCCGATCGCCATCAACGTGCGTCGAAGCATCTCCAGGAAGGCGACGGCTTCCTCGGCGCTGCGCAGATCGGGCTCCGAGACGCACTCCATCAGCGGTACGCCCGCACGATTGAAATCGACGAGCGAGTACGCGCTACCGGCGATCCGTCCATCACCGGAGCCCGCGTGGGTGGATTTTCCGGTATCCTCTTCGAGATGAATCCGGGTCAGGCGACATTCGCGAAGCGTACCATCCTCGAGCCAGTACCGCACCACGCCGCCCTGTGTCAGCGGCATATCGAACTGCGAGATTTGGTAATTCTTCGGCATATCGGGATAAAAATAGTTCTTCCGGTCGAACTTCGAAAACGACGGAATCGCCGACTGGAACGCGAGCCCCGCGCGAATCATGTACTCGATCGCGGCGGCATTCGGCACCGGAAGCGCACCGGGCATGCCGAGACAGACCGGACAGATCAGCGTGTTCGGCTCGGCCCCGAAACGATTCGCGCAACCGCAGAACATCTTGCTCGCAGTTTTCAGTTCGACGTGGCACTCGATGCCGATGACGGCTTCGTATTTCATCGCGCCACCTCCGCAACTTCCGTTCCATGTTTGGCGGCATGCATCGTCGCGCGTTCGTACGCATGCGCCGCGGCGAGCAGTGGCCGTTCGGCGAAGAGCGGCGCGGTGAGTTGCAGCCCCAAGGGCATCGGGCGTTCGCCGCCTTCGGGCGTCACCCAACCGCAGGGAACGCTCAACGCCGGCAGCCCCGCCAGCGACATCGGGATCGTGTAGTAATCCATGAGATACATGCTATAGGGATCGCTCTTCGATTTGAAACGAAATGCCGGCGAGCTTGTCGCCGGTGCGGCGATGAGGTCGCAGCGTTCGAACGCCTTGGCGAAGTCGCGCGCGACGAGCGTCCGCGCTTTTTGCGCGCGAACGTAATAGGCGTCGTAGTAACCGCTCGACAGCGCGTAGGTGCCGATCAAAATACGGCGCTTAACCTCCGGGCCGAATCCCGCCGCGCGAGTACGTTCGTTCATCTCCGCGACGTCCGCGCCGTCGACGCGCAAACCGTAACGCACCCCGTCGAAGCGCGCCAAATTGGAGCTGCATTCAGCCGGCGCGATGAGATAATAGGTTGCAAGTCCGTAATCCGCGGTCGGCAGTTCGACTTCGACGATCTCGGCACCGAGCGCTTCGAGATCGTGCAAGGCACGATCGTAGACGTTGTCGATATCGGCGCCGAGTTTATGGGTATCGAATTGCTTCACGACCCCGATGCGGAGACCGCGAAGATCCTCGCGCAGCGCTCCTGCGGTCGGTTCGACCGAACGATCGACGCTGGTTGCATCCATGGGGTCGAAGCCCGCCATCGCGTCGTAGGCAAGCGCCGCATCTTCGACCGTGCGCGTCAACGGCCCGATCTGATCGAGGCTCGACGCGAACGCGATGAGCCCGTAGCGCGAAATGCGTCCGTAGGTCGGTTTGAAACCGACGAGATTGCAAAAGGCGGCGGGCTCGCGAATCGAACCGCCGGTATCGCTTCCCAACGCGATCGCCGCTTCATGCGCTGCGACCGAGGCCGCCGAACCGCCGCTCGATCCACCGGGAACGCGATGGAGATCGTAGGGATTGCGCGTGACGCCGAGCGCGCTGTTCTCGCACGACGAACCCATTGCGAACTCATCCATATTCGCTTTTCCGACCGGAATCGCACCGGCGGCGAGCATCGAACGCACCGCCGTCGCGGTATACGGCGCAACCCAGCGTTCCAGCATCTTGCTGCCGCAGGTCGTCACGGTGCCGTCGAGCGCGAGGTTATCTTTCACCGCGAGCGGCACGCCCGCAAGCGGAAAGCGCTCGCCGGCGGCGATTCGCGCATCGAGCGCGTCGGCGCTCTCGCGCGCCTGCCGTTCGAGTACGCTGAGAAACGCCCCGACCTGCGGCTCGACGGCCTCGATCCGTTCCATCGTCGCATCGATCATTTCACGCGCCGAGCATTCGCGAGCGTTGACCGCGCGCGCGATTTCGGCCGCGCTTTTTGCTATCGTTGCCATCGTTACGCCTGCCCGATGATGCGTGGCACGCGGATGAATGCACCTTGCCGTTGCGGCGCGCCGGCAAGCACTTTTTCGCGATCGAGCGAGTCGCGCTCGCAATCTTCGCGCACGACATTGCGCGATTCAACCACTTGCGCCGTCGCCGGAATGCTGTCGAGGTCGAGGTCGGCAAGCGTCGCGACATGGCCGAGGAGATCGCCGAGCTGCGTTCCGAATCGTTCGACTTCTTCTTCGGTTAACGCGATGCGCGCGAGCTTTGCCACGTAGGCGATATCAAGATTCTCGGATGACAAAATCAGGGTACTCCGTGGGTGATGACTGGTCGTCGTCGGGCCATTCCGGCGGCGGGGTATCGGCGAAAGCCGCTTCGACTGCTGCCTGAATCTCGCGTACATTGCAATAGAGCGTAACGAGCGTTTCGATGTGTCCCGTCTGCGGAAACATATCGAACGGCTGGACGATCCCGACGATATAACCATTGGACGTGAGGAACTTTAAATCCCGGGCGAGCGTCGCCGGATCGCACGAGAGATACCAGATATTGGGCACCCGCGCGCGCACGATCGCGGCGAGCGTCGCTTCATCGCTGCCTTTGCGCGGCGGATCGAGGAAGAGAATCTCCGCCTCGCGGAGTCGCGCCGCGATATCGGGGCGCGCGACCGCTTCTTCAACGCGCGCGGAGATAAATTCGAGACGCTCGCTAAGGCCGTTGAGTTCGGCGTTCGCCTCGGCCTCCCGCACCGCCGCGGGGTTCTCCTCGATTCCCAGCACGCGGCTTCCCGCTGCGGCAAAATAGAGCGAGAACGTCCCTGCGCCGCAATAGAGATCGACGATCTTGCGCGGTTGTGCGAGCCCGCCATGCATCAGCGCAAAAATCTTTGCGACGACGCTGGGGTTCACCTGAAAGAACGATTCCGGTGAGACGCGGTAGCGAACCCCGGCGATCGTCTCTTCGATCGCCGTCGTCCCGGCGACGGTACGGTTCTCTCGCCCCATGACCGCGTTCGCGCTCGCCGGATCGAAGGAATTCGCGATACCGCGCACCTTCGGCAAACGTTCGAGGAGGTGCTGCGCAACGCGCGCGATCTCCGGAGATTCGCGTTCGGTCGTGATGGAGAGCGCGCTGCCGCCGTTCGCCGACGACGCCCGCGCAACGAAGTGGCGCGCGAGGCGGTAGACCTCGCCGAGTCGGTCTTCCAAGCGCAACGAGTGCAACCGCGCGACGATCTCGTCGAGCTCCGGCACCAAAATCGGACAGCTCTCGATTTCGACCAATTCGTGGGTACGCTGCCGAAAAAATCCTAACTGCGGCGCCTGTTCGCCGCCTTCGACGACGAGCGCGACTTTATTGCGGTAGCGCCGCGACCGCGGAGACGGAATAACGTTGCGAACGTCGACACCGTGAAGCCCGCCGATGCGGCGCAATGCGTTGTGAACGACCTCTCGCTTCCACGAGAGTTGCGCCGGGTAACTCATGTGCTGCACCTGGCAGCCGCCGCAGGTTCCAAACGCCGCGCAGAACGGCACCACGCGATGCGGCGAACCCGAGAGCAAACGCACTTGGGTCGCGACGGCATATCGCGCCTTGATGGTGGTGATGCGAACGAGCGCGCGTTCTTGCGGAAGCGGCCCCCAGCAAAACACGGCAAGAGAGCCGAGTCTTCCAACGCCTTGCCCGTTGACGAGCAAATCGTGGAAGGTCAGTTCGACTTCGTCCCCGACGCGCACGCGCGGCGGGTTAGGCGCTATTCCTTTGGTCGTCAAGCGTCTTCAACAAAGAGTTGGCCTCGTCGATCAAGGCTTGGATGCGTTGGCCGGTCGGGTCCGATTGACGACGAAAGAAGAGCACGCGCGCGGCGACTGCGGTCACCGCGAGGCCGAAGCCCGCAATACCGATCCAAATAAGCGCGTTCTTCACCGAAGAGCGGTCGCTCGCGGCTTCGATCTCCGAGCCCGGTCCCTGTTTACTCTGCTCGTTCATGGCATCGTGAAGGTTTCGCTATGGATGCGGTGTTACTCTGCATCGGTGCCCCGAAGTTATTTTAGCCCGACGACGCCGGCGGATCTGCCGGCTGCCCGCCGCCGCCGAACCTTGCTCGCCATCGCCGGGGCCATCGCGCTCCATATCCTCGCTCTCCTGCTCGTCGTGCGTCTGGCGCTTCTCCACCTCTACCAACAGCGAACGCAGGCGCGAACCGAGATCGTCGCTCTGGCCTCGGTCAAGCGAATCGGGCTCAAGACCCTTCCGCGCTCCGCCGCACCCCGGACGCACCCTCGGCGGGAGAGGGCACGCCCGACTCGGCAGGCCCAACCTGTCGCCGCTTCCCAACAGATCGAGCGGCCGCAGCAGCTTCCTCACCGCTCCGTACACGCTCGCAGAGCCCCGAGCTCGGCGCTCGAGAGCGCGCGAGCATTCGTCGAGCAGCAGCGGGCGGAGCTCGCCCGCGCGGCCGCGCGCATCAATATGAACCGCGCGCCGCTCGCGGTTGCAACGAGCGCGCCCGATCCCTCGACCTTGCATCGCAGCATCGTCGATAGCGGCGGCGTCTCGCGCGTCAATTATGCCGAGGCCTACCTGCTTCCGTTGGAACATTGGTTCAGCGGCGATCTGAGCTGCTATTACGTTCGCTACGCCGCCTCGTTCTCACAGGGCGGCAACGAGAAGGGTGAGATACCCTGGCCGGTCTGTTATCCGCGCGCGCACGACGAACTCGCCCACGGGCCCTATCCGCACCGCTTGCCGGTGCCGTACCCGCAGCCGAGCTATCGCCTTCCACGAGGCACCTATCTGACGCCGTTCATGCAGCGCATCTATAACGATCGCCCACAGTAATGCGATAGGCGTTCGTCGGTTCGTATCCCCTCCCACCGGCGAACGCCTATCGCGCGCAAACCCGCGCCTCGCTGTCGTCAAACGAGTGCGAGCTTGTTTTCTACCTCGGTCACGCCGGGAATCGACCACGCAGCCTGCACTGCTCCGATCCCTTCGAACGAAGCGTGAACGTTGCCGCTGAGAATGACCTTCCCGCCGATGACCCGGATGTCGATCTTATCGGCATCGATCTGTGCCTGTCGGTGGAAGGCGCGCTTAATCGTCGCTTCGACGTTTTCCGGCGAGATGCGCGGGCGCAACGCAAGGTAGTTCGTCACGCCGCGAACGCCGCGAAGGTTGCGCACCGTCTCGGCTGCGCGCTCGCGCTGATAGTACCAGTCAACCGTTCCCTCGAGGGTCACGTGGCCGTTCTCGACGGTCGTGCGAATCTCGGTGGGTAGCGTGACGTTCCAAGCGAGGGCATTCGTAACCTCACGCGCGATATCGGTATCGTCGCGCACGTGCATCGCCGGAAGATCGACTTCTAAGCGTTCGGCGACCGCCTTCACGCCTTTGACGCGCTTTGCAGCTTCTTCAGCGGCCCATTTTTCGGCAAAGCTGGAGACCGTGCCGGCGAGAGTGACGATTCCGTCCTCGACGGTGACGCCGACGCGATGGGCATCGAGTTGCGGGTCGAGATCGAGTTCGGCGAGCACGTCATCCCGTAGGTTTTCGTTGTGGACTTGTGACATGGTGAGATGCTCCTCCACGCTCGATTCTAGCCTGCCGATCGGCGATTTTGAGGAAAAGCCGATGAAGGCCGCCCGAACGTCAATGGAAGTTGTGCGCGCGGACGCCGGCGAGCATCTTCGCGCTCTCCAGCGGTTCGATCTCCGAGGCGAGCACGTCGATGCAGCCGCTCTCTTTCTGCAGCGTCCCGGCGATGACGAGCGTTGCGTTCGTCGCGATCGTGCGGCGCGTTCGTTCGTAGAGATCGGGGCGCACGATGACGTTCACCAACCCCGTTTCATCCTCGAGTGTAAGAAAAACGAAGCCCTTCGCGGTGCCGGGGCGCTGGCGCGTAATCACCAATCCACCGACGCAGACCCGTTGCCGATGCTTTGCCTGCGCGAGCGCAGCAGCGGAGAGTACGCCGCGCGCGTCGAGCCCGGCACGCAGATGCGCGATGCCCTGCGGCCCCGTCGTAACACCGGTCGCCCAGAGATCGAACGCCGTCTGCTCGCGCGGTTGCAACGGTGCAAATTGCACCCTCGGCTCCTGCGTCTCCATCAGTCGCCCGAGTTCGCCGCGCCGTTCGCGTTCGTCGAGTGCGCGCAGCGCCCACATCGCCTCGCGGCGGCTGCGATACCAGGGTGCGAACGCATCGGCGACCGCGAGGCTCTCGAGCCCTTCGCGGCTCAACTCGGTGCGTCGCGCGAAATCGAGGATATCGGCGAACGCACCGGCCTTCAACGCCGCCTCGAGGCGTTCGCGCTGCACGCTGCCGAGATCGCGCACCAAATGAAAGCCGAGCCGTACCGCACCCGCGCCGTCGACGAAGCTCCACCATTCGCTTGCATTCACTGCAATCGGTTCGATGACGACGCCGTGCCGCTTGGCATCGTTCACCAGCACTTCGGTTGCATAAAAACCCATCGGTTGCACGTTGAGAATCGCCGCCGTGAACTCGGCGTGATAATGGCACTTGAGATAGGCCGAGGCATAGGCGAGCAAGGCGAAACTCGCGGCATGCGATTCGGGAAAACCATAATCGGCAAAGCCTTCGAGCATCGCGAAGAGTTTTTCCGCTGCAACGCGCTCGATGCCGTTGCGCTCCATTCCCTCGATCAACTGCGCTCGCAACGCCTGCATTTTTTCGTGCGAACGTTTATGCCCCATCGCTCTGCGCAAGCGATCCGCTTCTCCTGCAGAGAATCCCGCCGCCTCGACGGCAAGGCGCATGCCCTGCTCTTGAAAGAGCGGCACGCCGAGCGTTCGTTCGAGCACCGGCCGGAGTTTCGGGTGCGGATACTCCACCGGTTCCAATCCCGCGCGTCGGCGCAAGAACGGATGAATCATCTGCCCTTGAATCGGGCCCGGCCGAACGATCGCCACCTGCATGACGAGGTCGTAGAACGTGCGCGGTTTCATGCGCGGCAGAATCGATTGCTGCGCGCGCGATTCAATCTGAAAGACGCCGATACTATCGGCACGTTCGAGCATTGCATAGGTGGCGCTATCATCGGGCGGCATCGCTGCTAGCGATAGCGGAGCTTCGCGCGGACGCGAACGCCGGTGCAAGGCAAAAGCTTCGTCGAGCAACGAGAGCATTCCCAATCCCAAGAGATCGATTTTAATCAGCCCAAGAGCGGCAAGATCGTCTTTATCCCACTGAATGACGCTGCGGTCGCGCATCGTCGCCCACTCCACCGGTGCAACGCGCACCAGCGGATCGCGCGCGAGCACCATGCCGCCGGAATGAATCCCCAAGTGCCGCGGAAAGCCCTCGATGCGCGTGCAAAGCCGCACGAGCCGCTCTTCGAGCGCGGAGCGTTCGACAGGCGCCGTCTCGCGGAGCGTCTCGTTACCGTAGGAGCGCGTCCCACGTAGATCGATCGCAAACGCATCGATTCGCTCGGGCGATAACCCCAACACTTTGCCGATATCGCGCAACGCCGAGCGCGAACGATAACTGATGACCTCTGCCGCCATCGCGGCGTGCGCGCGCCCGTAGCGTTCGTAGACGTACTGAATGATTCGCTCGCGGTCGCGGTGCGCGAAGTCGATATCGATATCGGGAATCTCATTGCGCTCTTCGGAGAGAAAGCGTTCGAAGAGCAGATTCATCCCAACCGGATCGACGGCGGTGATTCCCAACGCGTAACAGACCGCGGAGTTTGCCGCCGATCCGCGCCCTTGGCAGAGTATGCCCATTTGGTTTGCCGCCCGGACGATATCCCAGACGATCAAAAAATAACCGGCAAGATCGAGCTTGGCGATAATGCCCAACTCATATTCAATTTGGCGTTCCACCGCAATCGAGAGCGGGGTGCCGTAGCGACCCACCGCCCCCTCCATCGTCAGCGCGCGCAGATAACTCTGTCGCGTGAAGCCCTCCGGAACGCTGAAGAGCGGGAATTGCTCGCTCAATCTCTCCAGCCGAAAGCAGGCCCGCGCGGCGATCTCCAGCGTGCGTTCAATCGCACCGGGATAATCGGCAAAGAGCCTCGCCATCGTTCGCGGGCTCTTGAGGTGCGCTTCGGTATTCGCATCGAAGATGTTGCGCGCGATGCCTTCTTCCAACGTGACGCCGTGTTTGATGCACCGGAGAATCGCGGCGCTCTCGGCATCTTCGCGGCGAGCGTAGGCGACATCGTTGGTCGCGACGTAGGGAAGCCGAAGTTGACGCGCCGTCGTAACGAGCGATTCGTTCCGCGGAGCATCGTTTTTGCGCAGCCGACGGACAAGTTCGATATAGAGCGACTCGGGGAAGAGGCTCCGCAGCGTTTCGAAGGGAGCTCGCAGATCGCCGCAGAGCGCGATGAGGCCGCGGTTATCGCCTTCGAGATCGGTGAGAGCGAGTTCGGGGGAGCCTTTGCTGCCGCGTAATTGCGCCCCGGAGATCAACTCGCAGAGGCGATGGTACCCGCACTGTTCCGCGACGAGTACGACCAGCGGAATGCCGCCCGGCAGATGTAAACGCGCGCCGACGATCGCGGGCAAGGCACGTTCGCGAGCGTGGCGCGCGAAGCGTACCGCGCCGTAGAGGCCGTCGGCATCGGCGATGGCCAGCGCCTCGATGCCGATCTCCGCCGCGCGTTCGACGAGCTCTTCGGGGTGCGAACCGGCATCGAGAAAACTAAAGTTCGAGCGCGCGTGCAACTCGGCGTAGCGCACGCTCATTCATAGACGCCGCAGAGATACCAACGCGTTTGGCGGTGCAGAATGCGATACCAGCGCCCATCGGCAAGTGCAACGTCGTATTCATCGCGAGCCGGTCGTTCGCGCGCGACATCCTGCGTGCGCCAGGGGCCGACGCATTCGCAGAGCACGCTCGGCGGGCTCCCGATCGCGACCGGAACTCCACCGCGCAATTCCACCGCAACTTCTTGCTCGGCGACGAGATGGAGCGCCGGGGGCGGCAGAGCAGGGAGCGCCGAGAGGCAGGGGGCTTCGACGGCCGCGAGATCGGGGGTAAAGCGCTCGAAGGCAAAGCGCTCTTCGAACGCATGCGCCGGGCGTAGGCGCGCGCGCCGCACCGGCTCGCCGAGCAAACCTTCCAAACGCGCGAGCGCGACGGCGAGATCTTGGCGTTGCACCCGTTCGCGCACGAAGAGCATCTGGCTGCTGCCCGCCTCTTCTAAACGAAGCGCGCGCACGCGTATCCCGACGACGGGTGCGTCGAAACGCTCCCGCTCCAAGCGCGCCCGCAGCACGTCGAACATCGCTCGTTCCTCCGCCGTCGGGAGCGCAAAAAAGAGTTCGATACTCCGCTCGCTTGCATCGTCGCAGAAAAGCTCGACCCGAATACCGCCGGCACTGCGTCCGCGCAGCGCGCAACTCTCGGAGATCGCTCGCAGTAAGACGCGCAATGCGAAGAGCAACTGCTCCTGCGTCTGCGCCTCGCCTTCACCCAACGCGCTCGCTTCGATCGGCAACGTCAATGCGCGCGGCACGATTCGGCGCCGTTCCATACCGCGCGCGCGCAGATGCCAGCGTGCGCTCTGCGCACCGAAGCGGCGCAACAACGGCCCATGCGGGAGCGCCGCAAGTTCGCCGATCCGTTCGATCCCCAAAAGCACGAAGCGTTCGACCGTTCGTGGATCGATATCGAGTGCGCTCAGCGGAAAGGGCGCGAG
>DAIBFU010000064.1:0-10143 GCA_027422105.1 Vulcanimicrobiota bacterium
ATCGCGCGTCCGTGGGGGAGCCGTGCGTGGCAATGGAGCGTCGGCGCGGCGCTGCTCATCGAAGCGTTGCCGTTCCGAGCAAGTGCGACGGAACTCTGGGCCGCCTGGTGGGGCGCGCGCGACGTCGCGTTTTTTTTGGTCGGGATTTTGACGATCGCCGAGGTCGCGACGCAGGCCAGGCTCTTTGAGGTCGCCGCGGAGCGCCTGCTTGCGCTTGCGGGCGGCAACCGGCTCGCGCTGCTGGCCTGGATCTTTGGGCTGGGGAGCATCTGCACGGCCCTGCTTTCGAACGACACGACGGTGATCGCGCTGACCCCCGCCGTGCTCGTCCTTGCCGCTGCGGTGCGCGAGCGGGGAACGCCCTACGTCTACGCCTGTGCACTGGTGGCGAACGCCGCCTCGTTTCTGCTGCCGATCTCGAACCCGGCGAACCTGCTCCTCTACGGAGCGCAGCTTCCGGCGCTGCTTCCCTGGCTGCGTCTCTTTTTCGTACCGAGTGCGGCGGCGCTGCTGCTCACGTTCGCCGTTCTCGCAGCGATCTTTCGCCGGGAGCTCCGCGGGCGAATCGAACGCGAGCTTGCGGTGAAGCCGTTGCAGGCAAACGAGCGCGCGGTACTCGGCGCGGTATTGCTCGCCGTCGTGCTGCTGCTCGGTGCGAGCCTCTTCCGCTTGCCGCCTGGGCTCGCGGCACTCTGCGGCGGCTTCGTCGTCGTTGCGACCGCTGTTGCGATGCGCAGTTTTTCGCGCGCCGATCTCCGGCGCATCGATCTCGGGGTGCTGCCGTTCGTTGCCGGGTTACTGGTGATGCTCGCCGCGGTGGAGGGCGCGGGGCTCTTGAGCGGCCTGCGAGCCCTGCTGCGTTCACCGGCGTTCGGCGCAGCGCTGCTTGGTGCGGCTGCGGCCGCCGCGAGTGCGCTGGCGAACAATCTTCCCGTCGCCGCGCTCGCCGCTTCATCGATCTCAGCGGGGCTCGCGTCGGGTGCGCACCGCGCGTTGGTGATCGCGATCGATCTTGGCCCGAATTTCGCGCTCAGCGGTTCGCTTGCCACCTTGCTGTGGGCGCAGATGCTACGCAAACACGGTCTGCGCGCCGGAGCGCGCGAGTTCGCGCGCATCGGAATCGCGTGCACGTTGCCGGCGCTCGCCGCAGCGCTCGCGCTCGCGCTGCGCTAGTCGGCGATCCAGTCTTCGGTCAACGTCAGCCAGAATGCAAGCCCGGCGAAGGCGCCGTAGCGTTTGAAATCGCGCTGGATCGTCGCATCGCTTCGCTTGCGTTTGCCGATGATCCGCAGATAGGTCGGGCGCGTCCAGGAGTCGAGTATCAGCGGCCGCGAGAATCCTAGGAGTTGCATCGCATGCGCGACGGCATAGGGCCCGAACCCGCGCAGCGCGCTCAATCGCGCGGCGACCTCTTCTTCTTGCGCACCGGTCGCTGCGCGCAGCGCTTCGGCATCGAACGTGCCGTCAACGATCTGCGCCGCTAATTCGTGCAGCGAGCGCGCACGATAGCCCATGCGCACGCGATCGATCAGGTACTGCGTACCCGCAGCGGCGACGATCGCCGGCGTTGGGAACGCGCCGCCGCCGAGGTCGACGAGCGCGGCGATCATGCGGCGCGTCGCCGAGAACGCGCAATTCGTCGAGCAGAGCGTTTTGACGAGATCTTCGAAGACGCTCGGAGAGGCGAGCAGCCGTCCGGCACCGCGCCGCGCCCAGGCCAACGGTGCATCCTCGGCGATCGCCGCATAGAACGGCGCGAGATTGAGATCGAGGCCGAACATCCGCGCGACTGCACGCGCAAGCGCATCGCGCTCCGGCTTCGCGAGCGCGCTTGCGCTCTCGACGCGGAGCGAGTCGTCGCGTTGCGCGATCGTCGTGTCGACGATGCGCCGAGCGAGACGCAATCGCGTGCGCAGATGCAACGGCTTCGCTTCGATCGTTGCCGGTGCAAGCGCCGCACATCCGTGCGAATAGAGCGTGCGCGCGAAATCGATCGGTTCACCGCCCGCACCGCGCAGCGGGAGCTCGATCGACGTGCTAGGCGACGTAGGAGACGCTGACCGGTACCCCGGCGGCCTCGGCCTGCGAGAGGACGCCGTAGATCGCTTCGAGCGAGACTTCGAGTTGCGAGATGTCGCGCGCGCTCACGCGCACCGCGGCAGCGTTCGTCCACAATAAATCGTGCGCGCGTCGTAGCGCGCTGCGCAAGCGCTGCGGCGTCACCTCGAGGACCGGCCAATCGAGCGCACCGCGCGCGGGCAGCACGCGCCAGCCGCGCCCGAACGACCCGATGAGATCTTCATCGGGGTCGAAGGCATGTGGAATAGCGCGCAATACGTCGAGCGCGTCGCGGTCGTCTTGCGACGGCGCATCGATGCTCTCGCCGAGGCGAAGAATGTAGTGCAGCAACGAGGGGTCTTCGAGCGTACACGCCCCCGCCGGCGACGCAACGCTCACCTGAACGAGCATCTCATCGCGGTCGTACGCATCACTCATAATGGGGCTCTTCTGCTTCCTCTTTCCGGGTTTCCTGGAAGCTCTTGATTCGGGCGGCAGCATCGAGGTTCATGCAGGGCGAACTCCGCGCCGTATGATCGATGCATCGCTCTACGACCGCTGCGTGCGCTGCGGGCTCTGCCTCACCAGCTGCCCGACCTATACGGAGACGATGACCGAGACCTCGGGGCCGCGCGGCCGGATCGCCTTGATGAAGGCGGTCGCCGAGGGCGAACTCTCCGAATCGGCCCCCGGCTATCGGGCACAGATAAGCGAGTGCTTGGGTTGCCGCGCCTGCGAGGCGGCCTGCCCTTCGGGGGTCCCGTACGGGGAGTTGATCGAGGCGGCGCGCTCCTCGTTGCACGAGTGGGATGCCGCGGAGGCTCCCACGCTTCCGAAGCGGGGAGCGCGCGCGCTCTCGCTACTGTTGCGGGCCGTGGAGCGCCCGAAGTGGTTGAATACCGGTGCTCGCCTGTTGCGCTTCGCCCAACGCAGTGGCGCGCTGACGCTCGCCACTCGCTCCGGCATGCTGCGGGCACTCGGGCTCGAGGAGGCGGCGCGAACGGCTCCACCGATCGACGCGCGCTTCGAAATTCCCGATGATTCCGTCGTGCGTGCACCGGTGAGCCGCGGGCGCGCATTTCTCCATCTCGGTTGCATTGCACAGTGCAGTTCCACCGGAATCCATCGCGCCGCCACAAAACTTTTACTGCTCGCCGGCCTCGACGTCATGCGGCCGAGCGACCAGCGCTGCTGCGGAGCTCTCGCCGCGCATGCCGGCGAGCGTGAGCGCGCGCGCGTATTAGCGCGTGCGAATATCCTCGCATTCGAACGCAGTGGCGCCGATGTGGTTGCGATCGATGCTGCGGGTTGCGGCGCACAATGCAAGGGCTACGTGCATCTGCTCGCCGACGATCCGCAGTGGGCGGCGCGCGCGAAAGCGTTTTCCGAGCGCGTCCGCGATATTACCGAGATCCTTGCCGGCAGTGGCTTACCGGCGCCGACCCGCTCGATCGATGCGCGCGTTGCATACCAGGAGCCATGTCATCTCGCGCACGCGCAACGCATCACCAACGCACCCAAGCAACTGCTGCGCATGATTCCCGGCGTACAATTTGTTGCGCTCGAGGAGGCGACGATGTGCTGCGGAGGCGCAGGTGCCTACGCAATCGGCGAGCCGGAGATGTCGGCGCGGCTGCGCGATCGCAAAGCCGCTGCGATTCGCAGCAGCGGCGCGAGCATCGTCGCAAGCGCGAATATCGGTTGCATGCTGCAACTGCGCGAGGCGATTGCGCCGGTGACGATACGGCATGTCGTCGAGTTGCTCGCGGATGCCTACGAATCGGAAGCAGCGCTCGCGCTGTAGCCCCCTGTCACGCCAAGTAGGCCGTTGTCACGCCGAGTATCCGTTGTCACGCCGAGTATCCGCGCAGCGGCGTATCGAGGCGGCGGTGCGCAGCGCTCACTGCGCCTGCGCGGTCGTCATTGTCACGCCGAGTAGGTTGCGAAGCAACCGTATCGAGGCGGAGCGCAGCGCTTGCCGCGCCGAATAACAAAAAGGCCCCGATGGGGCCCTTCTATTTGGCTGGGGTGGCTGGATTCGAACCAACGCATGGCGGAGTCAAAGTCCGCTGCCTTACCGCTTGGCTACACCCCATCGTAACGCGCGCGCCGGAGAGTTACAGGGGCGGTTCGTTCCTCCCTGTCGTCCGGCGGACCCAACGGATCTCGAACCATTCCCCCCGCGCTGCCCGACGACTATACCGAAGTGCGGCCATGAGCCATACGACCAAGAGCGCGAGATCGATCAAGAGCGCGAAGACGTAGAACGCGATGATCGCCTCGACATTGGGAACGACGGCACTCAGGAGAAAGGGCCATAAGAGCGCGACCGCCGCGATCGCGAGCGCCGCACCGCCGAACCAGCGTGCCTGATGCATCTGCCCGCGGTACCACAACGAAGCTGCCTCGCGCGGAGCGATGCGGTCGAGGAGCGCAATCGGCCACGCGAGGTAGGCGAGAGCGACGAGCCGTTGCTCGTCTGCGGGTTGCTCCAGCTGCGGTTCTATTTTGATGCGATGTAGGTCTTCGCGCCGATATAGCGCGAGGCCCAGTAGGGCTCCGAGAGGCTGCTCACCATTACGCCGTGGTCGCTCGCACTCACGAACTTCCCATGCCCGAGATAGATCCCGACATGCGACGGGCCCGGAAGGTAGGTTTGGAAGAATACCAGGTCGCCCGGCACGAGGTGGCCGTGGATCGGTTTTCCTGCGTAGTACTGAGCGTCGGCCGTACGCGGCAAATGAATGCCGACCATGGCGAAGACATGCTGCACGTAACCCGAGCAATCAAAGCCCGCTGCGGTGGTGCCGCCGAAAACGTACGGAACGCCGAGAAAACGCAGCGCACTGTGGGTGAGCCCTTGGGCGATCTTTGAGGTGCGTGAAAGGACGCTGCCTGCAAAGCGTTCGAGAAGACCTTCGTGTTTTGGTTTCGTCTGCGCCTGAACGGCGAGCAGATGGGACGTCCATGCGGTGACGTCGGGGCCGGCGTTCGCGCTCGTGGGAGCGGCGTTCGCTGCAAGCGGCAGCGCAAACGCAATGGCTGCCACGATTCCGGCAAAAAATGCCTTCTTCAAATCGAATCGTCCTCTTTCTTGACACTTGCGAGGTTAGTTGACGGGTTCGGATGTGAAAGTCACCCTAGGGCCGACCGGCCCATTCACCCCACCCTAGTGCTCCCCCGCTCCGGGCTTCGCCCGGACTCAGTGATGTAGGTTGGGGACAGCCCCCGAGGGCTATCCAGCGTGGGTCGTTGGCCGCCCTCGCTCGATCTCCTGCTCGACTTTGGCGATAGCCGCCGAAACCTCGGCGGCGGCCCGGAGGATCTCCTCGTGGTCGTCCCCCTCCACCATCACCCGGACCAGCGGCTCGGTCCCCGAGGGGCGCACGAGAATCCGGCCCCGCCCGGCGAGCGAGCGCTCGACGCGGTCGATCGCCTCAAGGACCCCCTGGTGCTGGGCGCTTGCTTTGGAGTGGACGCGGACGTTCTGGAGTACCTGCGGCGCCTCGACGACCGCCGCCACGAGATCGGCGAGTCGTTGTCGCGAGCGCGCCATCTCCCCGAGAATCGCGAACGCGGTCATCGTCCCGTCCCCCGTGGTGTTGCTGCGCAGGTCGATAACGTGCCCGGATTGCTCCGCGCCGAGAAAAGCGCCGCTCTCGCGCATCCGCGCCAACAGGTATCGGTCGCCGACGGCGGTGCGATCGAGCGCGATGCCTTGCGCGGTGAGCGCCCGCTCGAGGCCGATATTGCTCATCACCGTTCCGACCACACGATCGGCGCGCACTTCATGGTGCGCGCGTGCGGCCAGCGCCAGCGCGTACAAAATATGATCGCCGGTAACGGTGGCACCGCGTTCGTCGATGAAGAGCGCGCGATCGGCATCGCCGTCGAATGCAACGCCGACGACGTGCTTCTTCCCGCTTGCGTGGAGCGCGGTCACCGCCTCGCGTAACGGTTCAAGGTGCGTTGCTCCGCAGTGCACGTTGATGCGCGCACCGTCGTGTTCGCAGTGTAATTCGTGGACGATCGCTCCGGAATTGCGCAGCGCATGCGGTGCGACGGCGTAGGCGGCACCGTATGCGGCGTCGACGACGACTTCGATGCCGTGCAGATCGACGCCGAGCCCCTCTAATAACGCGTAATAATGCTTTCCGAGATTCTGTGCAGTGGTGATCTGCCCGATACCGACGCCGGTGGGGCGTTCGAATTCGTCGCGCTCCATCACCGCTTCGATCGCGGCTTCGACGGCGTCGGAGAGTTTGAAGCCATCGGCACCGAAAAATTTAATGCCGTTATCGGCGATCGGATTGTGCGAGGCGGAGATCATCGCACCGGCGGCCGCTCCGGTCGCGCGCACGATGCAGGCAATCGCCGGCGTCGGCAGGACGCCGACCGAGATCGCGTGGCGACCGACCGACGCGATGCCGGCCATTAACGCCGATTCGAGCATCGGGCCGGAGAGCCGCGTATCGCGCCCGACGACGATTGGTTGCGATGCATCGGCGCGATCGATGAGCGCATGCGCCGCGGCGCGGCCGGCGCGCATTGCTAATTCGGGTGTCAGTTCTTCGTTGGCAACGCCACGAATGCCGTCGGTGCCGAAATACCGCATTATCGTTGAGGGCCTTCCCCGGCTACCGCCGTCACGCGAATGAGAATGAGATCGGGAGTGACCGAGACGCCGGGCACCGTGCGCCCGATCACGTCGACAGGGACGACGCGGCGCATGCTGTCGGTGGTTCCAGGGATCTGCGGCAACGGTACGTCGACGCGAACTCCTGCGACCTGCGCTAAGACGCCGCTGGTGCCTTGCAGCGTTACCGATGCGGGGTCAGCGGCGATCTTCGAAACGACGACGCCGTTGCGCGCCGATCCCGTGTAATGAATGAGTGGGCTCGCAAGCCGGCGTTCGATGCGTTCGATGCGTAGCGTGACCGAACCCGGGCTGAGGCTCTGCACCGGAATATTCGGGGCGACAAGCGTGATCGGAATGTTCTGCACGCCGCTGGAGAGCCCGGCAAGATTGAGCACCGCTTTGACTTGGTCGGGTTTGATCGGCGGCGCATCGCGATTTGCGCGAACGGTGACGACGGCGTTCTTATCGGAGAATTCGGCAACCTCATCGGGCGGCAGATTGATCGCGACGATCGGCACCGAAATTTGTTGATCGTATTCCGAGGCGAGCAAAGGGTTGTTGGTATAGCGAAAAAACGCCCATCCGGTCAATGCGATGAGGAACGAAAGCAGCTTAAGCGGGAAGTTGTGTCGGAGGATTTTCATCATCTTCTTCCCGTTTCAAATGTTTTTTTGCGATGCTGCGAACGGCGCCGAAACGCGCGCGCATCTGCATGACGAAATCTGCGCCGGCGGCCGCCGGATCGCGGGTGGGGCGTGTGACGGCAAGCAGCAACCGACGGAGCCGTTCTTCATCGTCGACCGCGCGCGAAAGTTTTCCGTCGCGGGCGATGCGCACACTCCCGCGTTCTTCGGAGACGACGATAACGACCGCGTCGGTCTGTTCGGTGATGCCGAGTGCGGCGCGGTGGCGCGTACCGAAGCGCTCCTCCCCAAAGCGTGGTTCGGCGAGCGGCAGAAAACAGCCGGCTGATTCGATGAGTCCCTCGCGCACGATCGTTGCACCATCGTGGAGCGGCGAGCGCGACATAAAAATCGAGAGCAGGAGCTCGACGCTGACGCGAGCGTCCAAGCGCGTTCCGGTCTCGGCGATTTCGCGCAAACCGCTCTGTTGCTCGAGAACGATCAGTGCGCCGATGCGATTGCGCGCAAGGACGAATGCGGCGCGCGCGATGACGGCGATGATGGGATCGTCGGTGCGAGGGGTTTCGTCGTCGGGGTCGCTCTCGCTCAAGCGAAAAAGACCTCCGCGCCCCAACTGTTCGAGCGCGCGGCGCAATTCGGGCTGAAAGACGATCGGTAACGTCACGGCCGCGCCGACGACGATCAATTGGAGGATCGCGCCGAGGAGGTAGAGATGGAGCAATCGGGCGATGCCGAGCAAGCCGACGAGCACGAGAACGCCGGTAAGAATCTGCACCGCGCGCGTCCCGCGGATGAGGAGGATAAGGTAATAGAACAGCACGCTTGTCGCGAGCACGTCGAAGACGTCGGTGATGCCGACCCCGGAGAAAATCGACGTTAGGATGTCCACGTTCGTTCGATGGCAGCTTCAAGGATCGAGCGTTCGCTCAAGTGCGGTTCGACGAGCATCTCCCGCGCGATCGCCGCGCGTGCCCGGTCGCCGAGCGGTGCGTGCAGCGTTCCGTGGACCGCGCAACCAAGCGCTTCTGCCGTGGCGAGCGCTGCGCTGCGAACCGCACCGCTCGGGGTGCGTTCGGGATCCCAGGTGAGGAGCATGCCGTCGGCGAGCGCCTCGAGCGCTGTTCCTTGCGGAAAATGCTGCTCCGTGGCGGTTGCAAGCAACGCCGACAAGGCGCCCGAGTCGCTTGGTTGAATCTTCCAGGCAATGAGCTGTGGATCGGTTTTCGCGGTGGAGGCGCTGTTCACGGCTCCCTATTCGTTAGCCGCGCGAACCGCGTTCTCTTGCGCGTGAACGAAAGTCCATCGGCGCTGGTGATTTCCGTCGGCCGTAATTCGGCATGGGTCGCGCTGGACGGTGAGCCGGGAATTCGCCTCGCGCAGATTCGGCGCAGCAGCGGGGCGCGTTCGATGCCGGTTCCTGGGGACCGCGTACGCGTGAGCCCGCTCGACGACGCGATCGTGGTAATCGATGCGATCGAGCCGCGCGACCGGCTGCTCGCTCGACGCACGGTCGCCGGACGCGAGAAAGCGTTGGCGGCAAACGTCGAGTTATTGGTGACGGTGACCTCGCTTGCCGCGCCGCCGCCGCGCACGATCGTTCTCGACCAACTACTGGTATACGCGCACTTTGAGGAGATTGCCGCGCTCGTCGTCTTCACCAAAGCCGATCTCACGGAGGGCGCATCGCCGTTACCCGCGCTCTATAACTCGCTCGGGTATCGTTGCCTCAACCTCGACGCAAAACATGGGCTCGGGGTCGAGGATTTGCGCGCGGCAATTGGAGGAAGCCGGGCGCTCTTGGTCGGCGTTTCGGGCGTCGGCAAATCGAGCATCTTCCGCTGGATGGGCGGCGAGAACGAGATCGGCGACCTCTCGCGCTTCGGCTTGGGGCGCCAGACCACGACCGCTGCCCGCCTGGTGCGGCTCGATCCCGGTTTTCTGATCGATTCCCCCGGCGTTGCCGACTTCGGGCTTGGTCTCGTCACGCCGGGCGAACTCGCGCCCGCGTTTCCGGAGTTCGCCGCCGCGGGGCGCTGTAAGTTCGCCGACTGCTCCCACCGCAGCGAACCGGGCTGCGCGATACGCGACGCGGTTACGCGCGGCGAGATCGCCGCATCGCGCTACGACAGCTACACGCGCTTCTTAAGCGAACGCTAGCGTTCGGCGCTCGCTCCTCGTTCCTCAGGTGGGGTCGCGTTGTTCGCCTTCGGGGCGAGACACTTCAAGGCATCAACGATGGAGAACGTGCTTCGAAAACTCGAGGGCAAGCACGATAACACCAACCAGAAGCCCCCACCTTCCCGTGTAAATTCGCCAAGCCGTGGGGCGACGTACGATAAGGATCCCAAAAATAATCGTCAGAATTACCAAAAGCGCGACAACAACAATGACGTTCATATGCATGCAACATCCTTACAAGAAGTTCGTAGAACTTCCTTGGTCGTCACCCCATTGAGTGCGCTACGCGGGTGCTCGGAGTTGCAGCATCGGTTCCGATCTTCTGCTGTCACAGCAATCGCGTGAAGAGATGCGATAGCAACGGCGGTGTCGGTTCTGCAAGAATCTTCACCACGATAGCGATGACGCAACTTTGTTCGTGGAACGTTCACAATTTGGGCGCGAGTTCTTCTCCGCCTTCGTGGTTGCAGATGGTTTATTATTTGAGGCCTTCCTAAAACAGAAACGAATTGAAAAATTCGAACACTCGTTAAGCAACCTATCCGTTGGTAACACAAGAACATACTATCCAGCGCATTTTGTGCGATTTCCGCGAAAGGAGTAGTTCTTTGCGTTTTCTTGTGT
>DAIBFU010000065.1:0-9887 GCA_027422105.1 Vulcanimicrobiota bacterium
AGGGTTGCACCGCGCCGAAATTTTCGACGAGTTCGCTGCATTCAGCGGTCGTCGAATTGATCGCGCTCGACGGCGCATCGATCCGCTACACCACGATTCAGAACTGGTATCGCAATATCTTCAATCTCGTCACGAAGCGCGCGATCGCCCGCAAAAATGCGACCGTCGAATGGGTCGACGGGAACATCGGCTCCCGCCTAACGATGAAATATCCGGCGATCTATCTGATGGGTGAAGGCGCGCGCGGCGAGATCCTCTCGATGGCCTTCGCCGGCGAAGGGCAGCACCAGGATGCCGGCTCGAAGATCATTCACGGCGCCCCGAACACGACCTCGGTCGTCACGAATAAATCGGTCACCGCGCACGGCGGCAAGACGACCTACAGCGGGCTCGTCGAAGTACTTCCGAACGCCCATGGCTCGAAGACCCGCGTGAAGTGCGATGCTCTGTTGATGGACGATATCTCGAGCAGCGATACGAAACCGACGATGAAGATCGACGAGCAGTTCGCCACCGTCGAACACGAAGCGAGCGTCAGTAAGATCGGCGAAGATCAACTCTTCTACGCGATGAGCCGCGGTCTCGCCGAAGCCGATGCAACGGCGATGATCGTCAACGGCTTCTTCGATTTCTTCATCAAAGAACTACCGATGGAGTATGCCGTCGAGCTCAACCGACTCGTCAAGATGGAGATGGAGGGTGCGGTCGGGTAATGGCCGACCAGCATATCGCCGATTTCGCCTCGATTCTTCCGGGCACCACGCGACCGTATCGTCTCGACGGCGTCGAGATCTTGCTCTGCAACGTCGGCGGCGAGTACTACGCGATCGAAGATTACTGCACGCACGATGGCGCCCCGCTCGATGCCGGAACGCTCGAAGGGCGCTGCATCGTCTGCCCGCGCCACGGCGCAACCTTCGACGTCACCACCGGCGAGGCGCTCACGCTTCCGGCGGTGATGCCGGTGCCGAGCTTTCCGGTGCGCCGCGAGGGCGACGAACTCATCGTCGAGGTCTAGGCTCGATCGCGCCCCGGAGCGCTCCCAGATTGCCCGAAATCAACCAGTCTGATAGACTAGTCATATCATGAAAACCGTCGGAGCCTTCGAGGGCAAAACGCATTTCTCAGCGTTCCTCAACGAGGCCGAGCGCGGCGAAACGATCGTTATCACGAAGAACGGTCGCCCCGTTGCACAACTTGGCCCCCTGCAAGCAAGCGATCGTGCCGACGATCTCGATCGGGTCGTCGAACGCATTCTCGCGCGCAAGATTCGCGTAGGACTCTCCGCACGGGATCTGATCGAAGAAGGTCGTCGCCACTAGAAATGCCGCTCGTCCTGGACGCCTCCGCCACGCTTTCATGGCTTCTCGACGACGAGCGCGACGCGATCGCTATCGCGACGTTGCATGCGATCCGAAAATTTGAGGCGATCGTTCCAAGCCTGTGGCGATGGGAGATTCAGAACGCACTCCTCGTCGCCGAGCGGCGCGGCCGCATCACGGTCGAACTCGTCAATGCACTGCTCGCAGATCTGGATCGACTTCCGATCGGCATCGCCAACGCGCCGAGCCTCGCGCTGGGCGCAGGCGAGTTAACATTTGCGCGACGATACGACGTGAGCGCTTACGACGCGGCGTATCTTGAGCTGAGTTTCCGAACCGGCTCGCCGTTGATTACGCGCGACCGTCGGCTCTCTGCCGCCGCCGGCGATCTCGGCCTCCTCTGGAGTCCGCCGAGAGTGTAACCGGCCTCCGGGCGTCGAAGGTGCGCGCCATGCTGCTGCTACGACGAACCGCTTTCACGCTCGCCGCGTTGCTCGGTATTCTGCTCCTCGCCGTCGCGCTCTACGCCGGAAATATTCTTCTCGGCATGCATGCACGCGCGCGTTACACCGGTGAGGTCACCGGGCTTTCTCTGAAAGCACCGGTGCGCATCATGCGCGATGCGCGCGGCGTACCGCATATCGTCGCCGCGCATCAGAGCGATCTCTTCTTCGCACAGGGCTACGTCGAAGGCGAGGATCGACGCTTTCAACTCGATCTCATTCGTCGCTTCGTGCTCGGAAAGCTCGCCGCCATTCTCGGGCCGAGCCTACTTCCCGTCGACGAGCGCTCGCGCGCGATTCCCGTCGCCGCGATCGTCGCGCGACAGTGGCGCGCCCTTTCGCCGCGCGAACGATTGCTGTTGCAGCGCTTCGCCGACGGCGTCAACGCCGCCACGGCGCGCACGCCGCTGCCGGTGGAGTTTCGCCTCCTCATGACGGCACCGCCGAAGTGGACGCCGCAGGATTCACTCGCCGTCGGCATGGCGACGGTGATCGAACTCACCGATACCTGGAACGATATCGCCGCGCGCCCCCCGCACGCGCCGCTGAGCGACCCCTGCTACAACGCGCCGGTCACCGCAGGACTCGCGGGAATCGCCGACCCGCACCGCTGCACCGCGCTCGCATTGCGCAAGACGTTGATCGCCGAATTCCGCGATCCGAAAGCCGCGCTCGGCAGCAACGAATGGGCGGCGGGCGGCGCGGAGACGCGCTCCGGGCGTGCATTGCTTGAAAACGATCCGCACCTGCGGCTCGGCATTCCCGGCGTTTGGTATCTCGTCGATCTGCGTGCGCCGGGCTTCCACGCCGCAGGCGCGACGCTCGCCGGAACACCGGGGGTTATTCTCGGCCATAACGCCGCGATTGCGTGGGGCGCGACCAACGGCACCACCGTCGGGCTCGAGGTGTTCAATTCTCCTGCGAGGATGCCGTCGGGACGCTGGGTGCGCGAACGCATTCGCGTCCGTTTCGGGAAGAGCGCCACGGTGCGCTATTGGCGCGGCGCGCGCGAGTTCGGCGTGCAGATGCCCGCAGGCAATCTCATCTTGGTGCGCTGGTCCGCATACAATCGACCCGATTCACCGCTCCCGGCTTTCGAGGCGCTCGACCGCGCGCCGTCGATCGCCGCGGCCCTGCAAGCGTTGCGAAAGTATCCTGGGCCGACGCAGAACTTCGTTCTCGCCGACACGCACGGAAACGCGGCTTACCAACTCGCGGGCGTTATCCCCGCCGATCCGCTCTGGGGGAGGCGCTTTCATTCCGGCGCAGCGCTGGCAAAACATTACGGAGTCGTACCGTTCTCGATGCTCCCGCACGTCGCGCCCTCGCGCCGCACCATCGCGTGGACCGCGAACAACGAGATGTACGCCCCCGGATATCCGTTGCGTTTGAGCGCGCAATTCGCACCGCCCTATCGCGCCTATCGCATTGCGACGCTCTTGCGCGCGCGTTTGCGCGCCGGCAAGAAATTCAGCATCGCGTATTTCGCGCGCATGGAGATGGACGTCTACTCGCCGGCGGAGCTCGCATTCGCGCGCATTGCCGCGCACCACGCGTGGCTGCAGAATTCCGGTGCCGAAGCGCGCCTGCTCGCCGCACTCCGCAGTTGGAACGGCGAGGTTGCACCCGACTCCCTCGGTGCAACTGCCGCGGTCACGCTACGGCGCGCGCTCGTGCAACTGACGCAGCAGCCGTTTATGACCGACGCGATGAGCGAACGTTTAGGGGCAACACCCGAACTCGGCAACGCGCTGCAACTCGCCGCGCGCGCACGTCGAAAGATCGTTCCTTGGAGCGTCGCCGGAGCGGTCACCGTGCGCCATCCGCTCGCCGCGCTCGGTGCACGCTTTCTCGACGGATCGCGCTTTGCCGGTGACGGCGACGCTTTCGTCATCCACGTGCAGCGTCAAGGTTTCTCGCAGAGTTTTCGCGCGGTCTGGGAGCCCGGCAATTGGGATCGCGGCGGGATCACGATTCCGCAAGGCGAGTCGGGCGAGCCCGGAAGCCCGTGGTACACCGATGAGTCCGGCGCTTGGGTCGCCGGAAAACTTCTTCCCATGCCATGGAACCGAGCGGCCGTTCGCGCCGCAACGCGATTCACGCTGACACTCGCGCCCTAACTCCGACTTTTACTCCGGCACGCGTGCGCAAGCAAGCAGCGCGGCAGCAAGGTAAACGGCTGAATAAAAGAGCGGCGTTTGCGAACGATAGCAACGTCGCATGCGCAAAATTCGTTCTTTTAGGATGAGGTAACATCATGAAAAACGCACGAGCGCACCTCGCAATCGCCCTCCTGCTCGTATCAGCAACGACGACCGCGATGGCCGGCACCATCAAGCACCCAATCCGCATTGCAGAATGCCGACCCCAAGCGATCGGAAGTGCAATGTGGTCGTACTCCGATGGATTCTTCCCGGGCTATCCGTATATCTGGAGCGACGCTTTTGGAGGCATGTTCTATCAGCCTCCGGTTCGCAGCTCGCCGCTTCTCTCCATCGCCTACGTGAATCAAACGCACCGCACCATGAAGAAGATCGAGTTCGGTCTCCTCGCGCGAGGCAGACTCGTTGCGGAGGTGCGCGATCGCGGCACCTTTACGCCCGGAGCGATGATTCGACATCAGTTCGGACTGAGTCGCAACGTCCTCCCGCTCGGCACGAGTTTTTCCAAGTGCGTTCCATTACGCATCGCCTTCAAAAACGGCACGTCGTGGAAGAACCCGCGCCTGCGGCAGTTGCATCGAAGCATCTTCGCGCGCGGCTAAACCGGAGAGCGGCGATCCATGCCCACGGCGAACTTCGCACCGCGATTCTGTCGAGCGCTACGACCGCTCAGTAGCGCTCGACGACCCCCTCGAAGCATACGGCATCCTCGGCAATCATTGCGCGCTCCCCGTCGCCGCTAACGCATGCGCGAGAAAGCGCCAGATCGTCTTCCACGCACGCTGCGCTGCGGCGACATCGCCGGCCTTGGTTCCGCCGAAATCCATCACCATTCCGCCGATCGGCGCCGAGACGACCGCCGATTGCGGCCCGTTCATGGCGAAGAGAAAGAGATGTCCGGCATCGGGATAGACGATGCTGCGATCTGCATACTGGTGATGGTGCGCCTTCAAATAGGTTATCGCCATCGCGCACTGCCGCGGTGAGTTCCACATGCGATCGTCGGCGCCGGCGAGGCAGAGCACCGGCCCATCGATGCGCTCGAGATGAAAGAATGATTTGCGAACCTGCGCGGGATCGGCGTCGAGCGAGAGATCGTAGAGACGGCGGAGAACGAGCGGCCCTCCGTGTTGAAACTCCGTGCCGATCGCGGCTTCTGCCGCTTGCGAGACGGGAACGCAGGGTAACGCCTTCCCGCGATAGCTCCACGAGCAACCTGAGGGGCTGTCGTTTGCGCCGAGCCCCACGAACGCGACCGGCGAGGGAACGTCGGCGACCACCGCTTTAATGGCGGGATAGGTTGAGGCCGCGAGCAGCGCGAGTTCACCGCCTTTCGATCCGCCGAAAATCCCGATCTCTGTCGGATTGACGTCGTTTCGCGACGCTACGGCGCGCAGCGCGCGACCGATCGTTTCCACCGGTACGTCCACCAAGTACTGTGGGAGCCCCGGCAATCCGAAATACGCGACCGTGACGGCGACGTAGCCATGCGCGGCAAAGAGCGGTGCGATCTGCGGCATCGTGGAGTTCCCACCCTCGGAGCCGCCGAGCATTAGCATCGCCGGGTGGCGACCGGGGCTCGACGGCGCGCAGATCGTGCCGATAAACGGATGCTGAATGTTTTGGCAACTTGTCGTGTTTGGAACCGCCGTCGCCGGAGAAGCGGCCGACGCGACCGACCAAGCGAGCATGCTGATGGTTGCAATAATAACGAGCGTTACGATGTGCTTCATGACTCCACCGCCTTTCCTAAAAGTGCTTGCAATGAATGGACGTGTGCGATCATGCGCTCGCGCCCGAGCGCGGTCAGCTTATAGCGCGAATGCGGGCGACGATCGACAAAACTTTTCTCTTCATCGACGTAGCCGCTCTCGACAAGTTTTCCGAGATGCGCGCTGAGATTCCCGTTGGTCGTGCCGACCGATTTTTGCAGGTCGCTAAAGCTCGCCCACTCCGAGGCGAGGAGATCTGCGACGATCGCCAGCCGAATCTTCGAGAGCAAGAGTTCGTCCATTAAGCGGCATCACGCGACGCAGCGAGCAGTTCGACGGCGCCGAAGCCGGCATAGCCGACGAACATTCCCGCGGAGAGCGCGTACCCTGCATACTCGGGCCGAAGGTTCGCGATCAGCATTGAGAGCAGCAGAATAATACCACCGCCGCTCGCGCGCCGATTCCCGTGCATGGCGATATAAAAAAGCACGATGCTCGCGGCAAAGCTCCAGATCGCCGCCAGGCCGGTGCTTCCGAAGAGATTCGCACCGAATATTTCAATCGCGAAGACAAAGAACGTGACCCCCATCGCAACTTTGAGCACCGCTAAAAATTCACGCTCTAACAACGTCAGCCGCTCGTTGCAGTCGCATCGCGCCCGCCAGATCGAGAAAGCAACCGCAAGCACCCCCGCGGCGCTCGAGATCCAAATGCCTTGGATCGGCAGGTGCCGATCGCTGATGAGTTGCCAGGTCAGCGACATGATCGCCGAAGCGATCCCCCAGACGACGAAATACTCCGCCCCGACCCGGAGGCGCTTCGATGTGTGCTCGACGATCCGGTCGACCATCGCCAGGTGCGCGCGAGCCTCGCTCTCTTCGATCATATTCTCTCCGTTTTCAGACTAGTTTATTTTTCAGACTAATCTGTTATACAGGAGCGATCCCAGGGCGTCAACCCCTCTCTGGGTCGTTGACAGGGCCCGGGCTTCGGAGTAAAGTCCCATGAGTTATGTACGCAGTTATCGAGAGCGGCGGTAAACAGTACCGCGTTGCTGAAGGCGATATTATTCGCACGGATTTGATCGAGAGCGAAGTTGGCGCCGATGTCACCTTCGACCGCGTCGTGCTTGCCGGTTCCGGCGCAGACGTCAAGATCGGTACGCCGGTACTCAACGGCGCGAGCGTCGTCGGAACGGTGCTTCGTCAGGCGAAGGACAAGAAGATTCTCGTCTTCCGCTACAAACCCAAGAAGCGCGTTCGCAAGCTCATCGGCCATCGCCAGCGCTTCGCCGAGGTAAAGATCACCAAGATCAACCTCGCGTAGGGCAGCGTGCTCCACGTTACGTTTTACGAGGACAACCGGCAACGGTTGTCCTCGTTTGTTGCCGAGGGGCATACCGAGCTCGCCGCGCACGGCGAGGATATCGTCTGCGCCGCCGTCTCGGCGATCCTTCAGGCCGCTCGCCTCGGGCTAGAGAGCCACGCCGGGCTGAAACTCGCCGTCCACCAGGAGAGCGGAGATATGCGGCTCGGCATACCCGCCGAGGAGCGCGACCGCGATGATGTGCGTGCGATCCTGAGCACCGCGCGGCTCGCCTGCGAAAGGATCGCCGCCCAATATCCCGGTGCCGTGCGCGTCCGGCGTGAAACCGAAGCGCCCGCTCGGCAGTAGTGAAGCGGTGTCCGTTAGAAAGGGAGACCTATGACCGACTCACTGCACCAACATGCCGAACCCTCATCGAACCAACCCGACGATAACGAGCTTGGAAAAGCGCTGCTCGTCGGCGTGCTCGGCGGGGTGCTCTCTGCGGTCGGGTACGTGATCTACCGCCGCTTGCCCGACGAACAGCGCGACCGGCTCCACGATCAGGTTCGCACGGTCGTCAGTGCGCGCATCAACGACCTCCGCCAAAACTTCAATCTTTAGGCGCTAGCGGCTCGTCGTGCGGCGGAGCGAGCGTGGGCGGGCTCGGCGCCGGCGGCGGGGCCTCTTCGTGCGCGGCATCGGCGGCGCGCTCCATCTCCGCGACGAAGTTCGCCGAGGCATTCTGCAGATCGCGGGTCACCTTCCCGAACTGTCGCATCATTCCGGGGAGTTTGTCGGGGCCGAAGAGCAGGAGGGCCAGCATGCTGATGACCGCGATATCGGGGACAGAAAACATCTCCCGGGGCTCTTTCGGCAGGCCCCCTTCTACGACCCGTGCAAGCAAGCGAGTCCAATACCGTGAAAATTATCTACACGCGCGGCAACCGCGAGGAAACGCTCGCTTCGCTGGGCACCTTACGCAAGGTTCTCAATCGTTTCGTGCGTCGCCGTGTCTTCTACGAAATTAGCAGTCGTAGTCGGCGAGGGCACGAATTTTTCTCCGCCAAAGACACCTTCACGGTCGGCGCCATCGAAGTGAGCAATCGCGAACATCTGCAGATTCTCATCTTCGATGCGCGCAAGCACGAACGCTCGATCGAGATCATCAATCCTCAGGCGATGCGTATTTACGACGAGTCGCCCGACCGCAATTTCGCCGTCTCATTTCTCTGCGAAAGCGGCGACTTCGAGACGCGCGTGTATCTGCGCGAAGAAGGCGCCGATGAAACCCTTCCGCCGGAAGGGCAAGGGCTCGAACGCATCTCGCTCCCGCAGTTGTTCGACTACATTCGCGATATTACGACGGTCGAAAGAACTACAACTTAAAGAGCGCGTCGGTCACTTTCCCAGGCTCGACGCGCAACTGCGCGAGGACACCGGGCGAACGCACCGCCTCGGCGGCAAAACCGATCCCGATATGCTGGGGCATCAAACGACCGTCGGCACGGCGCGCGCCCTCAGTGAAGATCGCGAACGACTCGTGGCTCAACCAGATGCGTTCGTCACCGTTGCCGCAGGTAAACGCGAGCGTATCGTAACGCTGCATCGGCGGCGGTTCGCCGCGGCTGCTCGCCGGCTCCGCGACCGGGTCGGCGACGGCGCGCGGATCTTCCAGCGCATCCTCGCGCTTCGTCGCGCGCATTCCCTCGCCGAATTGCGTTTGATTCGCCTCTGCTGCTGCGGCGATCGCGCGTTCGCGCTCCGCTTTCCGCACTTCGAAGAGGCCGCCGAGTTTCTCGCGATCGATCACCTCGGCGAGCGCGGCGCCGACCACCGGATCGTCCATCAGCGCAAGCAATAATGCGTAGGAACTAACGAACCGTTCGCCCATTCGCTTCGCATGCTCGGCGGCGCCGCGCATGAGGGTAAAGAGCTCGTCGGAGATCGGCAGTTGGTCCTGCGCTTCGGCCATAAGCGGCGCACTTTGCGCGTAGATGCCGCCGCACCTCTCACGCCGAAGAAGACGGCGTGCTCGCCATCGATGTTGTGACGCTCTTCCCCGAGCTCTTCGCCCCGTACGTCGGCCTCTCGATTATCGGCCGCGCGGTCGAGGCGGGCTTGGTCGAGATTCGCTACCACCACCTGCTCGACGCCCTCGAGGGGCGCGAGCGCGCCGACGATGCCCCCTTCGGCGGCGGTGCCGGCATGGTGATGCGCCTCGCCCCGATCGCCCGCTGCCTCGATGCGATCCTCGCCCAAGCCGAGGAGCCCGCCGAGGAGCGTCTGTTGCTGCTGCCCTCCCCAAGCGGCCCTCGCTTCACGCAAGGCAGCGCCCGGCGCTTCGTGGGCTACCGGCGGCTCGTCTTCATCTGCGGGCACTACGAAGGGATCGACGAACGGCTCGGTGCGCTCTACCCGCTCGAAGAGTTCTCGCTCGGCGACTTCGTCCTCACGGGGGGCGAATTGCCGGCCTTGGCGGCGATCGACGCAACGGTGCGGCTGATCGACGGGGCGCTCCGCGAGGAGTCCCGCGAGCAAGAGTCCTTCTCGGGCTCCCTGCTCGACTACCCGAGCTACACCCGCCCAGCGCGCTTCCGCGGGGTCGATGTCCCCGAGGTGCTCCTCTCCGGCGACCACGCCCGCATCGCCGAATGGCGGCGGGAGGAGTCCCGCCGGCGCACCAAAGAGCGTCGCCCGGAGTTGCAGGGGGAGTGAGCCCGTGATATAGTCCGGGGGTTGTCTCGGCGCACGAGTGCGCCGCTCTATTGTTACGGACAGGATGCCATGAACGTCATCGATACTCTCGAACGCGAACAGCTCAAACCCACCGTCCCCGATATGCGCTCGGGCGACACGGTGAAAGTTTTCTCCAAAGTCGTT
>DAIBFU010000066.1:0-9765 GCA_027422105.1 Vulcanimicrobiota bacterium
TTGCCGGGAGAGCGATGGATCCGCAGGCGGCATGCTATTCCTCCCGCTTGTCTCTGCTCCGGATGCCGGAGTCCTCAGGCGACGATCGCCGCACCGAGAACCGCTGCGACCGAGAACGCTGAAATCGCGTCGAGATGAAAGAAAAAATAGAGCGGCATCGGCACGAGCGGCACCAGCATCGCGACGGCCGGGACCTTCGTTGCGCCCTCTCCTTCGGCATCGAGCACCGTTGCATCGCTCTGAGCGCGTTGTTCGCGCCAGGTTGCATAGTCGCGTTCGCGAGCAAAGCCGACGACGGCGAATGCAACGAGCGCGACGGCATCGACCGCCGCAAGGGCGAGCGCAAAGGGGAGCAAACGCGCCTCGGTCACGCCGAAAAACGTCGTGTAGAAGGTCCAGTTTGCGATATTGAAGGTGAAGCCGAGTGCGAACGCCATCAAAAATAGCGGCCCCGTGAGACGCCGCGGCACGCCGACGGCGAGCATCGTCGGGAGGACGATGGAGCCAACCATCACGATCGCTCCGAGCCCCGAGAGCGAGATGAAGAGTACGGCGGTGATCGCGCAGAGCACCAGCGCGAAGAGCAGCGGATTCTCGCCGCCATATTCGGCGGCGAGGTTCACGATGGCGCGCGCGATCCCGGTATCGATCGTGACGCGACCGAGCAAAGCTCCGAATATGACCGCGGCATAGGCCGGTGCAAGGACCGTGACTCCGCCCGAAAAGACCGCGCCGAGATGCGTCGCGGGGACGCCCGCTGCAATGCAGAGCGCGAGCGACATCAAGGGAATCGCCAGCAGTGCAGGCAGCATGCGCCGCACCATGAGCGCAGCACAGAGCGCGAAGACCGCGAGCATAAGCAGCGCGCTCATGGAATCCGCAGGACCGTATCGAGCGGCGGCAGAGTTCCGTGCGCGATGAAATCGTTATAGGTCGCCCGTTGAATGAGGTCGGCGCGACGAATCGACCGTTGCGCCGCCAGGTGATAGCGCTCGAGATTCGAGGCGAGGTGCCCCGGGCGGCTTTCGTTTTTCCATGCGCGCGCATAGAGCGGCGCGAGCCCTTCGTACCAATCGCGCAACTCCCAGAACCAGTATTTACACCACAAGAGATCGCGGAACGAGGGTCCGTTTTTTTCGCCGATATGCGCCCGCGCATCGCGATAGTAGTACCGAACTTCGTGCGCGATCTGGTAGGCTCGCGCGAGTACGTCGATGCGCCGCGCCGCCACGAACTCGGCAAACGCGGCGCCGCGATGTGCTCGTGGCGTATGCGTGAGCAGATGCTGTTCGACGCGTTCGGCCTCCAGCCGCAGCGCCGAAAGGTCGATGCCCTTCATGGCGGATTGATTCTCCGGAAGAAACGGATCGCTCCAAAAGAGGCGATCGGTCCATTCATGCGGCGCGGCGTCGAGGCGATGCACCGCATCGGCGAGCGCGAGAATATCGCGCGCATAGCGCGGATCGTTGCTTGCGAAGAACGCATGCGGAAATGCACGTGCGAAGGTGCGCGGCGAAAGGTCGCGCGCATCCCACGCATCGGCGGCAGCATAGAGCACCGGATACCACGTCGTCGCATAGAGCGTCTCGCCGTCGTCGTGCCAAACGGTTTGAAAGAGGCCGAGCACGTGCGCAGCCTTTCCTTCATCGATGAATCGGCGCTCGTTGGGGATCGCCGTATCGAGATCGGGGAAAATCTCGCTCCAATTGTTCGCTCCGGGTGCGACCATCTGTTGGAACCCGTCCTTCGCGACGAGATCGATGTACTTGGTAAACGAGCGATCGTTCCCGTAATGCCAATTGATCAATACAACGTTGCGCGGTAGCAGCGGCGCGATCGCCGGATCGGCCTCCACTCCATCGTCCCAGAGCATCGTGCGCGCACCCGAGGGCGCAATCGTTGCCGCGAGCGCATCGATATGGTCGGCGTAAACGCGCGCTTTGCCGAGTTTTTTCACCAGCGCCGCGCTCTGTCCGTCGCCGAGCATCGCGGTTTCATCCGAGCCGATGTGAAAAAACGGCGGATGCGGAACGACCGCGAGTTCCTGCCGAACTAAACGTTCGGCGTACGCGAGCCCCGCCGGGTTTGCAGGCGAGAGCAAAAATCCGTGCGGCAACTCGGCCATCGCCGCATAACGCTCGTATTTCAACGTGTTATGCATGTGCGCGAAGGTCTGTTGCTCCGGAATCAGCGCAACGTGAAATCGCGCCGCGTAGCGCGCAAGTTCGCCGAGTTGCTTCGGGGTAATACCGTCGAGCGGCGCCGGAAGCGGGTCGGTCGGGCTGACGAACGTATTTTCCATGTACGGCGAGTAGCCGTTCATCTTGAAGGCGGCAATGGTGCGGATTCGCCGACGAAAATACCGCATCGTCGGCAACGGCCCGCGCGAGACGTCGTCGGAGAGAATCCGCCACTGCAGCGCCGGTGCGTCGACGATGCGCACGCAGGGTACCACCGCATGCGTACCTCGGAGGCTCAGTAATTGGGCGAGCGTCGTCATCGCATAGAACGCGCCGGCGGCGTCCCCCGAAACGATCCGGGCGTCGCCGTTGCGGACCGTGAGCCGGTAGGCCTGCGCCGGCATCTTTTCGTGGATGAAGCGAATCGCGGGCGCTTTCGATACGCGGAGTGCCGCGAGTCCCAGGTGCGCGCGCCGACGATCGAGGATTTCGACGCCTCCGGGATCCGCTGCGGCCGCGATGCTCTCCGGCGCGCGCTCGGAGCGGCAGCGAATCGTGACGATGCTGCGCGGTCGAGGCAAGAGGACCGGCGTTTGGCCCAGGGCGGCGCCCGTCGTGGCGAGCGCTAGCGCGAGGGTTCCGAGTACGCGAAGCATGCCCCGGCGGTTATCGCCAACGGGAGGCTTTCCTTTCAAAAAATAGCAGGCGAGCAGGTGCCTCCCGATGCCGAAGCGGAAGGTGCGAACGGTAAACGCTCACGTAGGGAGGATATCGACCGTGAAACGACTCGCCCTGCTGCTGGTCGCTCTCTCGCTTGTCTGCGCTCGCCCCGTTGGGGCTGCGACGATTAACCAATTGCAAAACCTCCGTGGTAGCGTCTCCTACCAGCGTGGCGCCGGAAAACCGCAAGCCTTGCCGCAACGGACGGCGATTGCACTGAGCGACAACGACTACGCGCTCACCGGTGCAGGCAACTCACTTGCGGGAATCACGTTACCGGATAGCTCGCGCATCGAGATGGCCGCCGATACGCGCGTCCAGCTCTCGTATTTCCGCCAATCGCGGATCGCACACGCGAAGTTCCTCGTCTACCAGGGGAGGGTACGCTTCCGCATCGAGCATCCGCAGGGCGCACGTGCAGATTACGTCTTTCAGACGCCGAGCGCGCAGATGGCGGTCCGCGGAACTTTCGGCGACTTCCTCGTCTCGCCGACGAAACTCATCGTCAACGTGTACTCGGTCAGCAATCCGAAATTGCCGGTCGAGGTCACGTTCAAAAACGGGAAGAAAGTTTTTCTCGGTGCCGGACAGTCGCTGATCGCCACCTTCGCCGGAGCGCAGGCCGCCGTCACCGTCGGGAATATCAGTCGGCAATCGCTCTCGAATTTCTCGGAGTTCACGACGCCGAAGGGCGTTCCGGGGATCCTGAGTAGCAGCGGCGCAGGCAGTGCCGCCGCAACCACCACGACCGCCGCAGTCGTCGGCGGCACCGCGGCAGCGGCAGCGGCCAGCGGCTCGAAGGGCGGCAGCGCGCAGCCGACCGCACCACCGACCCCGACCGTCGTGATTCCGATCGGCAGCCTCAACTGCCCGAGCCCGCCACCCGGCGCTCCGGGAGTACCCAATGCCGCGCCCACGCCCTGCGGATCGCAGCCGATCGCACCACCGGGTAGGCCGCCGCTGAAGGGCGCGCTCGCCGTCGGCGCGTTCCTCGCGCTCGGTCTCGCCGGTCGTCGCATCAAGAAATGACGACATGAGAATCCTTGCACTTGTGTTGCTTGCGACGATTCCGCTCGTCGCAAGCGCGCAAGGAGGAAAGCTGCTGGAGAACAGACACGGCAGCGTTTCCTACCAACGCGCAGGTGCTCGGGCCGTTCCGCTCGCCGAGCGCGCAAACGTCAATCTCAGCGACGGCGACGAGGCGATTACCGGCGCGCGTTCGCTCGGCGCGGTGACCCTGCCGGATAGTACGCAAATCCTCATCGGGGCCTCGACACGCGTCCGACTCGCATTTTTCAACCAAGCCGAAGAGACGTCGGCGAAATTTATTGTCAAAGATGGGCGGATTCGTTTCGCCGTTCATCACCCACACGGCGCAAAAGCAAACTACCTTTTTTCAACGCCGACATCACAGATCGCCGTTCGTGGAACGCAAGGCGACATCGAAGTCGATGAGAGCGGAACGCTTCATCTCAACGTCTACGAACTCGGCAATCCCAATCTACCGGTCGTCGTCACCACCACCGGCGGGAAACGTTATCGCGTTGCGGCCGGCCAAGGCCTGGTAGCGCAGGTGGTCAACGGCGTGGTGCAGGTTCAGGTTGGGAAACTCACGCAAGCACTCGTCGATCGATTTACGGGCGATTTTGGGTTGCCGGCGAATTGGAACCAACTCAAGAACACGATCATTCAAAAGGCCGCAAACCAATTGCCGGCACCCCCGAGCCTACCGATTCCGATTCCGTTACCGCCGCGATAGCATACGACGAGCGCCATGAATGGATTGATCGCGCTGCTGACGCTTTCGCTGTTGCTCGCCGCGGCGCTTGCGTTTTATGCCGTCACCATTTTACGGCGCTATCTCGCCGAACGCGACGAACACCGCCGCGTCCGCGCGCTCTTCACGCGGTACGTCCCCCCTCCGGTCGTTGAAGAATTGCTCGCACGGAAAGATCCGCGCCTTTTTGAAGCGCGCCAGTACTATGCAACGATTCTTTCGTGCCGCATCCGCAATTTTGCGCTCGTCGCCGAAGAGCTCAGCGCCGAAGAAACGCTTGCGTATCTTAATGAATTCTATGCCGTCATCGGAAAAGCGGTGCAACGGCACCGGGGTATTATCGAAAGCCTCCGCGGCGAAACGGTAACGGCGGTGTTCGGTGTTTTGGTCGAAGAGCATTTTCAAGAAGAACGCGCGTTGCGCGCCGCTCTCGATATCGCCCGCATGATGAAGGCGATGGAAGCGCAATGGAGTTCGCAGGGGCGCAAAATCTTACACGTCGGCATCGGCGTGAACTCGGGAACGATCGTCGCGGGCGATACGGGCTACCAACAACGGCGCGAATTCGCAATCGTCGGCAACCCGGCACAAGTGGCGGCGAGCCTGGAAGGTGCTTCTGAGGAGCTCAACGCCGGGATCCTCGCTTCGGAGGCAACCTTCGATGTCGTGCGCGAGCTCTTCGTCGGCGTACCGGCGAGTTCGCTCCCGCTTCGCGGCCTCAAGCGATTGCACTCCGCCTATGTTATTCGCGGGCTTACGCGCCGCGCGGGCAGCGAATCGGCGATCTCGTTACCACGACGCGAGAGTGTGGCACGAACGGTCCTGCGCGAAGAGGAACCGACAACGCTCTACGAAGCCGCCGAAGCGACGCCCGCAGCATCGGTCGACGAGCGCGTTGCCGCCAACGCCCCCGCTCGCGCGGAGCGCTTTCTCGCGCCGACGCATCTACGACCCGAATCGGCGCGCTTCTCGCAACTCGACGACGAGCAAGCGGTGCTCCCCGACCCTCCGCTGGTCACCGGAACCTACGAGGACGACCAAGGACCGCCGATTCAACTGCCGCCCTAACCCGAGCACATCTACCTCGGCCCGCCGCGCGTTGATAGAGGTGCGGGTAGAGCTCCGCAAGGTCGCGAATATCGACACCGTGAGCGACGATGCCGAACGCCTGATGGAACGGGTGCGAGCGCGCGATGCAGTTGCCTTCGAACAGCTCTACGACGAACATCATCGTATCGTCTGGTCGATTGCGATGCGAGTCCTGGGGGAGCGCGAAGCGGCAGAAGACGTGACGCAAGCAGTATTCATGAAACTTTGGAATGCACCGGAGCGCTTTGTCGGCGGGAATTTCCCCGGATGGCTCGCTCGCGTCACCCGGAACCGTGCGCTCGACGCGCTCCGTTCGCGTTCGCTGCGAAGCACCGAGGAGCTTCCTGCGGCGCTTCCCGAGGACGAGCGCCTCGAAGAGCTCGCGTTTGCGCGGATCGACGCCGACCTCATGCGACGAGCCCTGGCGACGCTGCCCACCGAACAACGGAATGCGATCGAGTTGGGCTTCTTCGGCGGGCTCACACATGAAGCGATCGCCGCGCGCACCGGCGACCCGCTCGGCACGGTGAAAACGCGTATCCGCTCGGGGCTGCATAAGCTCCGCGCCGCACTCGATGGGAAGATCGAACGATGAGCGAGCACGAAGCTTTTCTCGACGACGCCGCAGCACTCGCGCTCGGAACGCTCTCTGCTGCGGAAGCCGCGCGCGTCCGCGACCACATGGAGAGCTGTGAAGCGTGCCGCGCCGAGTATCGAGCGCTCGCACCGCTCGCCGCCGCACTCGCCACGCCCGAAGCCGATCTCGCTCCGCCGAGCCCGCTCTTGCGCGAACGCATCATGGCGCAGGTTGCACCGGGAGCAAAGGTTCGTTCGCTCCCGCGTACAACGCGCACTCCGGCATGGCCGCTCTATCTTGTGACCGCAGCCTCGTTCATTGCCGCCCTTGTATCGACGTTCAATCTTGCGACGACGCGCGAAAGCATGACGCAGATGAAGACGCAGATGGGTTCGCTGCAGCAACGCGTGGATTCGTTGACGCATTCACTGCAAAACGCGCAGATGGCGGCGATCGATCTCACGAGTGCCGATGCGACGAGAGTGCCCGTCCATCACGGCGAGATCGTGATGCGCCACGGGCGCATGTATCTCACCATGCACGACATGCCGATGCCGCCGCGCGGGCACGTCTACCAGGCATGGGTGATGCCGCGCGGCGGAAAGAAAATCGAACCCTCATCGACGTTCATGCCGGATCGCGATGGGGTAGCCGTCGTGCCGATCGCCGAACATAACGCGCACTCGATGACCGAGGTCGCAGTGAGTGTAGAACCCGTCGGCGGCAGCAAACAGCCGACGACGAAACCGTTGTTCGTCACCTCGCTCGAGTGATACGCATCGCCCCGCTCTTAGCAGAGCGCACCGAAGAAGCACGCGCGCTCGTCGAGCGCGATCCGTACCTCAATGTTTATTTGAGTTACATTCTCGAACGCGACGCACTCTCGCGGCGTTCGCTCGTCGGAGCCTTCGAGGAGAAACGCCTCATCGGGCTCGCCTACCTCGGGCGACAGATCGTCATCGCCGGTGAGAGCGCAGGCGCCGAGGGTTTTGCCGCGTATGCTGCTGGCCTGCCGCACCCGAAAGCGATCACCGCTCCGGTGCATCTCGTCGAGGTCTTCTGGGATCGTCTCCCGGATTGGCACCGCGCGGCACGACTGATTCGCGAAAGCCAGCCGGTGATGGCCGTCGATGCGAGTTCGTTGATCCTGCGCGAGAACGCGCGGGTCGGCGTGCGCCGCGCAACGCTTGCCGACTTAAAAATCGTCGTGGAAAACTCGGCGGCAATGATCGCCAATGAACTGGAGAGCGACCCGCGAAAACACGGCCGCGAATTTACTGCGAACATCGCTTCGATGATCGAAAGCAACCTGTGGTGGATCGGCGAGTACGACGGTGCGCCTGCCTTCTTCTGCCACATCGGGTCGTGGTCGGCGCATACCGCGCAGATGCAGGGCATCTGGACCGTTCCACAACTCCGCGGCAAAGGCATCGCCGCCGCCGCGTTCTCCGCCATCTCGGCACGATTGCTTGAGGTCGTGCCGAGTCTATCGCTCTACGTGAACGCCTTCAACCACAGCGCCATCGCACTCTACCGAGGGATTGGATACCGCGAAGTCGGCGAGTTTCGTACGATCCTTTTCTAACGTCAGTTATCGTGGTGCGTGATCGCGTGCTCGACGTTTTCCACGCCCGACTCAACGGCATGCTCGGCACGGGTCAGGAGATTGACGATCCATCGAATCGTCGCAACGACACCGATAAAGGCAAAAATAAAGACGATCGCCACTGCCCACGCGGCATCACGGGCGATATTCACGAAAAAGTGTTCCATCGGTCCCTCCTTCAAACGATCGCCCACGGCATTGGTGGGCACACCCCGGGTTCAACGCAGCGTTGGTGGACTCTTCGTTCGGCCTGCCATGGAGTCACCGGCGAGCGTTGCCGCCGGGCGACCGGTCAGCGATTCGGCGAGCGCACTTGCATTGCGAGCGACCATTCCATAGATCGAGAGTTGCGGGTTCGCCCCTAAACTCGTCGGGAACGCCGACCCATCGAAGACGTAGAGATTCTCGAGCGCATGGCTGCGGCCGTGTTGGTCGATGACGCCGGTGCGCTCGTCTTTCGACATCGCGCTTCCCCCCATCACGTGCGCGCTTGCAACACGCGTTCGTAATATTTCCATCGGTAGCGCGGCGATCGCAGCACGCGCCTCGACCCACGAAGGATAGGGAATCGCCGACTCGTGCAGCGGATAGACGGTGCGGGCACCGGCCGCGAACTGAATCTCGGCCATCGAAAGCAATGCGCGACGCATACCGTCCCACACGAAACCGGTGATCGGATAATCGAGAATCGGCGTCCCGTCGCTTCGCAGGCCGACCGTTCCACCGACGCTCTCTTCGTTGAAACCATCGCGCATCAAGGCGATAATCGCCTGGAGGTAATTGAAATTTCGCATCTGCGCTGCGGCAAACTCACCGAGCCCGGTAAATGTTGAGGCGGTCAGCACCGGCTGCAGCGGCGGCACCTCGAGCTTATAGCCGATCGCTCCGTCGATTGCTTGCGTCTTGAGAAAATGATCGCTGTAGATCGACTGCGGCGCGCCGGAGGATGCGACGACTTCCTCGGGCATCGTTGCCGCCGAGATCACCGTGGGGTGCAAGAACGTCCGCTTTCCGATGCGACCGTGCGGATCGGGAAGCGCGCTGCGCAGCAGCAACGCCGGAGTATTGATCGCACCACCCGCGGCGACGAACGCGCGTGCGCGCACGCGCACGCTATGCGGCCCCGGCGCGAGGCCGGCGGTATCGAGCGCACTGCAGTGCAGTTCGGCGATCGCTCCGTGCGCGTGGACGAACCGCTCGGCGCGCACGCGACTGACCAATTGCGCGCCGTGCGCGAGTGCAGCGGGAATCGTCGTAATCAGCATCGACTGCTTGGCGTTGGTCGGACAACCCATGCCGCAGTAGCCGAGGTTGTAGCAACCACGGACGTTGCGCGGGATGATTTTCGTGGGGACGCCGATGCGCGCGGCGCCGCGGCGCAACACGTCGTTGTTGTCGTTCGGTTCGCGCTCCCAAGGATGAACGCCCAAGCGTCGCTCCATCATCGCAAACCACGGAGCGAGCGCCGCGGGCGTAAAGCTCTCAAGGCCGAAGGTCGCTCGCCAGTACGCGAGCGTCTCCGGCGGCGTGCGGAAGCTCGAGGTCCAGTTGACGGTCGTCGAACCTCCCACCGAACGTCCTTGCAGGATGATGATGCCTTCGTCTTTGGTGCGCCGCCCCGCCGATTCCTGATAGAGATTCGGATATGCCTCGCGTTCGAGCATGTGGAAATCGCTCGATGTTTGCAGCGGCCCTTCTTCCAAAATCAGGACGCGTAGGCCCGAACGCGCGAGAATCTCCGCCGCAGTTCCGCCGCCGGCACCGCTGCCGACGATGGCAACATCGCATTCGATCGTGCGATCTTCGCGTAGCGTCG
>DAIBFU010000067.1:0-9747 GCA_027422105.1 Vulcanimicrobiota bacterium
GTCGTCGGGCAGAAGAATGCGAAGCGTGCAGTCGCGATCGCGCTACGCAATCGTTTTCGGCGCGCTGCCGTGCCGCAGGAACTGCGCGGCGAAATTACCCCGAAAAATATTCTGATGATCGGGCCGACCGGGGTCGGGAAGACCGAGATCGCGCGACGGCTCGCCGCACTCGCCGGCGCTCCGTTCGTGAAAGTCGAGGCGACGAAATACACCGAGGTCGGCTATGTCGGGCGCGATGTCGAATCGATGGTGCGCGATCTCGTCGAACAGTCGATTCGCATGGTGACGCAAGAGCGCCGCGAAGATGTGCGCGATTTAGCGCGCAAACAAGCGGTCGAACGGGCAATCGATCTGCTGCACCCCGAGACGCGCGCCGCGCAGCCGCAGCAGCCGCAAAATGCCTTCGCGGCGACGCTCGGTTCGATCTTCGGCGGAAACGCGACGGCGCAGCAGAGCGCGCCACCGCCACCGCCGAGCGTTCCCGCGCCGGAGGCGCAGCGCATTCGCGAACAGACGCGCGACGAGATCGCGCGCGGCTTCTACGATGTGCGGCTCGTCGAAGTCGAGGTCGAAGAGCAAGCCTCGTTGCCGATCGGGGTGATCGGCGGCAATATGGATCAAGGGAGCGGCGACATGGGCGAGATGCTCGGCGGCTTGTTACCCAAACGCAAGAAAAGCAAGCGCGTCACGCTCGCCGACGCATTGCGCATTTTCGAAGATGAAGAGGCGGAAAAACTCATCGACGGCGATGCGGTCAAGCGCGAGGCGATCCGACGCGCGAGCGAGGACGGCATCATCTTCATCGATGAGATCGATAAAATCGCGGGGCGCGAAGGGGCGTGCGGCGGCCCCGATGTCTCGCGCGAAGGCGTGCAACGCGATATTCTCCCGATCGTCGAAGGCAGCACCGTCACCACCAAACACGGCGCGATCGCGACCGATCATATCTTGTTCATCGCCGCCGGTGCTTTTCACATGAGCAAACCCTCCGATCTCATCCCCGAATTGCAGGGGCGCTTCCCGATTCGCGTCGAGCTCGATTCGCTCACCGCCGAGGACTTCGTCACGATTCTCACCCAGCCACGCAGCGCGCTCGTCGCGCAGTATAAGGCGCTGCTCGCCGCCGACGGCGTCGATCTCAGCTTCACCGACGACGGCATCGAAAGCATCGCGCGCTTCGCGATGGAGGTGAACGAACGCAGCGAGAATATCGGCGCGCGCCGGCTGCACACGGTGCTCGAGCGCGTGCTCGAAGATGTCTCGTTCGCCGCACCCGACGTCGAGCACGCAGTCGTCGTCGATGCGCCCTACGTGCGCGAGCGGCTCGCCGATATCGTCGGAAGTGCCGACCTTTCGGGATATATTTTATAGCGCAGGTTCAGGAAGGCCCCAGCGTTAGCTGGAACGATACGGGAAACAGCGACGGACATGACGGAGAAGAAAACGATGAAGGTACGGCCGATAGGGATGCTCGTGGGAGCGGTTGCGGCACTGGCGCTTGCCGCTTGTAACGGCGGCGGCACATCCTTCGCCCCGACGCCGACGACGCCGTGCGTATCGCCGGTGACGGTGCAGGTGCTCTATCCGCAACCGGGGGCGACCGCGGTGCCGGCGACGCTGACGACGATCTACGTCGCGACGAGCGGCGCCTTCCCGAGCGATGGTAATAATGCGTGGGATACCGAGATCGTCGGGCCGCCGACCTATGGGGTCCAATTTACCGCGCAGTTCGCGGCGACGACGGCGAGCGCGCTTCCGACCGGCTCGGCGACACCGAGCATGGCGAATCCCCTCTACTATGCGACCGCGCTGAGCAACGCGCTGGTGACGGGTTCGGGCTTCTCGGTCTATATCAACAACCTCAATAACGCCGCTTGCTATGCCGTGGGCACGGGGGCGACCGCGCTCTCGAGCTTCTCGACCCAGTAGGGAGAGCACGGAGCGCGGAGGTAGAATACCCAACGTATGCCCTATCTCCGCGAAATCGTCACCGAGGGGAACCCGACGCTGCGTAAGGTGGCAAAACGGGTTGCCCCCAAAGAGCTGCAGGATCCGTTGACCCAGCAGTTGATCGACGATATGTTCGAGACGATGTACGATGCGCCGGGGATCGGCCTTGCGGCGCCGCAGGTCAATATCTCGAAGCGCATTTTTACGGTGGACTTACAGGACGGCAATCCCGAGCACGGGCCGTTCGTCGTCGTCAATCCGAAGTTCGACGAGACCGAGGGCGAGATCGAATGGACCGAGGGCTGTCTCTCCGTTCCCGGTTACGTCGGCGAAGTGACGCGCTTCGAACGCGTGCGCGTCAGCGGGATCGATCGGCACGGGAAACGGATTGCGTTTGTAGCCGATGGTCTCTTCGCCATCTGTCTCCAACACGAGATCGACCATCTCAACGGCGTACTCTACATCGATAAGGTCAAGAACCTGCGCCCGGCGCAGACCGACGAAGAACTCGAGGCAGCCGAACGCGCAGCGTCGCTGCCGTAAGGTCGATGCTCTCCACGTATTTCTTCGGAAGTAGCGAGTTCGCTGTTCCGTCACTACGCGAAACGGCGCAGCGCACGGATCTGCGCGGCGTCGTCACGCAACCCGAACGCCCATCCGGGCGTGGGCACCGGCTCACTCCGACGCCGGTGAAACGCGCGGCGCTCGAACTCGGCGTTCCGGTCTTCGAACCGACCTCGATGCGTGCGTTCCACGCCGAGCACCGCGAGGAAGCGATCGACCTCATCGCATTGGCAAGCTTCGGACGCATCTTGCCGGCCGAGCTCTTGGCCTGGCCGCGGCTCGGTGCGCTCAACGTGCATCCCTCGCTGCTCCCGCTCTACCGCGGAGCGACGCCGATCCAGTCGGCGCTCCGCGATGGAGCAAGCGAGACGGGGCTCTCCATCATGCTGATGGATGCGGGGATGGATACCGGCCCCCTCGTGGCGCAGGAACGAGTCGCAATCGGCGCGCAGGAAGAGTACGGCGAGTTACACGATCGGCTCGCCGCACTCGGCGCGCGCATGCTCGGCGAAGCCATCGTGCGTGCGGAGAACGAAGCTCTTGCACCGCTGCCGCAGCGCGGTGAAGCGAGTACGACACGACCGTTGAAGAAGGAGGATCTTATCGTCGATCTCACGTGGCCAACCTCGCGGTTGCTCGCAGCGGTACGTGCGTTTGCGCCCGCTCCGCTTGCACGGGCATTCGTCGATGGAGAGTGGCTGAAGATCGTGCACGCGCACGACGAGGACGGCCGCTTCGCCATCGACGAAGTTATCGCGCCGAATAAAGGCGCGATGGCATGGGAGCGTTACCGGCAAATGCGTTCGGCGGTGCGAGGGTGAGCGCGCGTGAAGTGGCGTTACTCGTCGCGCGCGATGTCTTCCCGGGAGAGCCCGGCGTCGAAGCGCGCCCGGCGCAGGCGGCGCTTGCCTACCGCGCGCTGCGCGGAAAGCTCGACGCGCGCGACCGTCGATTCGCGACGGAGCTCGCCTACGGCGCAATCGAAATGCGGCGCGCGCTCGACGATGCGTTGCGTCCGTTTCTCAAAGAGCGCGCGAAGAGTCTGCCTTCGACGATTCAAGAACTGCTACGGCTCGCCGTCTACGAACTGCGCTACACGCAACCCGACGTCCATGCAACGCTCTTCGAGTGGGTCAATCTGGCGAAACGCTACGGCCACCAGGGGCTCGGTTCGCTCGTCAACGCGGTGCTGCGAAGCTATCTTCGCGAACCGACGCCGGAGCCGCAGCGCGAACGATACGCTGATGTCGACGATTACTACGGCGCGCTCTACTCGCTGCCGACGTGGATCGTCCGCCGTCTGCATGCGCGCTTCGGTGACGACCTCATCGAACAAATCTGCCGCGAGGCAAACCAACCCGCCGCACATGCGGTGGTGGCGTTGGGAGGAAGCGAACGCGTGCTCGCTACGATGACCGCGCGAGGAATGCACGCGAGCCGTTCGGCGCTCGCGCGCGACGCCGTGGTGGTGCGGGCGAACGAGGGTTCAGCGCTCGATCTTATCGAGAGCGGAAACACGCCGTTCTGGATTCAGTCGGAGAGCTCGGCGGCGATCGTCGATATTCTCGACGCGCAATCCGGCGAACGCGTTCTCGACTGTTGCAGCGGCCGTGGGAATAAAGCGTTGCAGATCGCCGCGCGCATTGGGCCGAGCGGAGCGCTCACCTGCATCGACCGCGATGCGCGCAAGGTCGCCGTTCTGCAGAGACGCTTCGAAGAGACCCAGCGGTTCGTCGATCTTCCAATACCTGCCGTTGTGGTGGGCGATGCTGCCGACTCGGCGCTCGTGCCGCCGGAGATGCTCTTCGATCGCGTGCTGCTCGATGCGCCCTGTACGGCGTTGGGCGTTATCGCCCGTCATCCCGAAGCGCGCTGGCGCCGTCGCCCCGAGGATGTCGAGCGCATGGCGATGCTGCAGGCCGCGTTGCTCGCGACGGTCTCCACGCATGTGAAACCGGGCGGCCGACTCGTTTACGCGGTCTGTTCGACCGACGAACGCGAGAGTACGAACGTCATCGATGCATTTCTCGCCGCCGGCGACTTCATCCGCGTTCCGATGCATGCTTCGCTTACATCGTTTTGCGATGCGAACGGCGATCTGCTGATGGCTCCCATCGAGGGACAGGATGGATTCTATGCCGCGTTGTTGGAACGCGTGCGATGAATTGGTTTGCGCGCATCGAACGTAGCATCGCCGACTTTGTCGAGCGGGCCTTTGCGCGCAGCTTTCCGAGCGATCTCGAACCGGCACAGGTCGCGAGGAAGCTCGTTGCCGTCATGGAGGCGCAAACGCGCAGCGCGGTCGACGGGGGCACGCGCGCGCCGAGCGGCTACGAGGCACGCGTCAGCGAAGTTGACTACGAGCGGCTCGAAGAGCATCGCGATTATCTCGAACGGCAGTGGTCCGACTTGCTGGAAGATTGTGCGGCACGCGTCGGGATTACGTTCTCCGACGGCCCTGCCCGCGTGACGATGATCGCGCGCCCGGATCTCCCCTCCGGCACCGTCGACGTGCGCGTGGAACTCGAACCGACCGTCATCGAAGATATCTATGAAGATCCCCACCACCGGTTTTTCTTGCACATGGTTCAGGGGGCGCCGGCGTACGGAATTTTTGCGTTACAGAGTAGCACCGTTATCGGCCGCAGCGAATCATCCGATATTTTTTTGCTCGATCCGGGTATTTCGCGCGTGCACGCGCGGATCGACATTCACGACGGCGTGGCGACGATTGCCGATTGCGAATCGACGAACGGAACTTTTGTCAACGATGCGCGTATCGAACGGCAAGCCTTGAGCGACGGCGACGAAATCACGGTTGGAAGTACGCGGATGCGCGTAGAGATTCGTGACTGAACTTCAGGATGCATGGGTACGCCTCGATACGTTGGGCATCACCGGCGCCCTCGCTTTGGTTGCGGCCGTCGGCTTCATCCGCCGTCCCGATGCGCGAGAGCCGATCGGCGACCTTACGCCGATCTCGGTGCGCCTCTCGATTTTTGAGGGTTCGGAGCGTCGCGAATTGCGTGTGTTGACGCCGGCGGTGATCGGCCGTGCCGGGAACTGTCACGTGCAATTGCAGGATGGCGATGTCAGCAGGCGCCATGCGCGCCTTGAGGCCGAGGAGGGCGTGCTCTACCTGCGCGATCTCCGTAGCGCGAACGGAACCTTTCTGAACGGGGAAGCATTCGAGGGCGCGATCGAGTTGCGGGCCGGCGATGAAATCGATTGCGGTGCGACGCGGTTGGAGATCGAGGAGATCGGCGCATGAGCGTGCTGACCGGTTCGCCGTGGCTCGTTGCGCTCGCCGTCGTTCTTGCGCTTGCCTGGGCGCTCCGTAAAACGCGCGGCGGGCGGCGCGACTGGTTCTTCCCGTTCGCAACGATTGTGCTCGTTCTTTTCGGCGAAATCTTACTCGCCCGGCTCTCGCCTGCACTCGCTCGCAAACAACTGATATGGATCTGCATCGCTTTTGGAATCGCGACGCTTCTCCAGCCCTACCTGGCGCGCTTTCGACGCATTGCAACGGTCAAATATACATGGATCGTGCTTTCGTTAGGGCTCGTTGCGGCGACAGCGATCTTCGGCGAACGGGTCAACGGTGCGAAACTGTGGATTCGGATCGGCAGCCTGCACGTCGAACCCGTCGAGATCATTAAACTGCTTTTGGTGTTTTTTCTCGCTGCCTACTTAGCCGAGATGGGCGATGCTATCGCGAAAGCGCGGTGGTGGTCGGTGCGGGCGAACGTGAAATACCTCGGGCCGCTCTTTTTAGGCTGGGGTGCATCGATCGGTCTGCTCGTGGTGCAGCGTGATTTGGGCATGGGTGCGCTCTTGCTGTGCACGCTGTTAACGACGCTCTACGCCGCAACGCGGCGCAGCGACCTTGCGCTTGGTGCGGCAGCGATCTTCGCACTCGTGGCGTTTTGGGCGGCGATGCATTTTCCGTACGTCCACGAACGAATCGCCGTGTGGCTGCATCCATTCGCCGATCCGTACGGCGCCGGATATCAGGCCGCGCAAAGCTATTTTTCCATTGCTGCAGGAGGGCTTATGGGCACCGGCCTCGGACTCGGCCACCCCGGTTTTATCCCCGACGTCAGTACCGATTACATCGTCGCGGCGATCGCCGAGGAGTTTGGTTGGTTGGGAATCGTCGCGATGCTCGCGCTCTATCTTGCCGTCGTTCGGCGGGCGGTCAGCGTTGCGCGCGAGCAGCCCGATGCGTTTGCAAGCCTGCTCGCCGTCGGTCTCGCTGCAACCTTAGGTTTTCAGGTGGCAATCATCGTCGCCGGCGTCGCCGGGCTGGTTCCGCTTACCGGCATCACGCTGCCCTTTATCTCCTACGGCGGTAGCTCGCTCGTTGCAAACGTTTTGCTGATTTCGTTGCTGCAAGAGATCGCATCGCGCCGTCCGGCGGCGGAGCGCGCATGAACGCTCGCTCGATTTTTTGGAGTTTGGTGACCGCCTTTGCGCTCTGGGCGTTCGTGTACGGTGCGCTCCATCCGCTCAAACCCGCTCCCGCGCCGAAACCGACGCCGCTGCCGCGCCTCGCTCCGGCGGGCCCGGCGCGGCGCGACCTCTTTAGCCGCGATCCGGTCGTCGCGGGAAGATCGCCGCGCCGCGGATTCATTCCGGGTCCGGCGCGCTTGGTTGCGATGGTCGGGCTCTTCGGATCGTCGTTGCGCGACGAGCGGGCGATGCTTTCGGCACCGTTTCCGGTCGGCGTGATCCTCGATCCGCGCGCGCGCGATGCGCGCCGCGTTGCAAAGATCGCGCACGCACGCGGCGACGAACTGTTCGTTCAGGCGAATCAGGCTCCGAGCGCGACGGATTTGAAACGATGGCAGAAAGCATTCGGCGGAATGCTCGGGATCGCCACCCGACACCCCAATCGCATGATTGCGACACTTGCGGGGAGTACGCTTGTCCTCTTCGACGAACGCGGCGCGAGCAACTCGATGGAGTTTACGCGTTCGGATATTCGCTTAATTCGCCGCGACGTGCGGATCGACGACCGCGATTCGGTTCCATACATTACCTATATGCTCGAGCAGGCGACCGCGCTTGCACGACGGCGCGGAATCGTCGTGCTGCTGATGCGTCCGCGGCCGAACGACGTGAGTGCGATCGAAGGGCTCTTGCAGCGGCGTCATGACGTGCAGATCGTACAACCTGCAACCGCCGAGCGTGTGTAAGTTCGCGTTGCTTCTCGTTGCGGCATTCGCGCTTGGAACGCTTGCGACCGGTTGCGCGCATCATCGAACTGCCGACGCTTCAGCAGCGAGCGGAGCGAATGTTTCGTCGTACGACGGCGGCTCGATCTACCGACAGCAGTGCGCGACCTGTCACGGCGTGCGTGGCGATGGTGTTGCAGGTGTCGCACCGGGGCTACGCCTCAACGCGAATCTCGACGCGTCGTCGGCGCTCGTTGCCGTCGCGCAGGGCAGTCGGCACGGCGATGCGGTGATGCCGGGTTGGTGCGGGCTGCTCAGCGATCGAGAGATCGCCGATGTGATGGCCTACGTGCGCGTTACGTGGGGAGGGCGCAGAAACATCCCTTCTCAAGCCGAGGTCGCTACGCTCTGTCGCCTGCCGACGCATCGAGGAGCGCAGTAACCGCACTCCGCACCGCCGCGAATGCGGCGCGTCGTTCCGGTGCGGCATCGGGGCCGGGATCGAAGAGATTCATCGTTGCATTTGCTTCGAAGAGGACGACGTTCCCATCGGCGTCGAGTGCGAAATCGATGCCGCCGTAATCGATGCCGAGAGCCGCGCGCACGCGCTCGAGCGTTGCAACCGCGCGCGCGCCGATCGCGCTGAGCATATCGGTCAAAAACGCACGCTCCGCGCGTTCGTCACCGACCTGCGAAGAGAAATAATGCACCTTCCACTGCAGGGAACGCGCGAGATGGATAGGGTAGAGGCGCTCGCCGACGATAAGCGCGCGATATTTTTCGAAGGCGCCGTCGCTACGGCGCGTATCGAGAAACTCGATAGCGAGAAGCGTTTCGCCGGGAAGCTCGGCGAGTGCGGCGGGCAATGCTTCGGCATCGTCGATGCGGAGGAAGTGTTCGCCGGTGTGGTAGCCGGGCGATCGGAGTAAGAAGGGGAAGGCAAAGGGTGCTGCGCCGAGCGCGGCGCGTGTTAAGGCTCGCGTGCGTGGGACGCGCAGCCCCGGAATCGTTGCCAGACGCGCAGCGTTGCCGACGCGCGTGCTTGCGAGGACCGCCGTCGGCGCATTGATCGCGCGCTCTTTGCGTGTTTCGACAAACTGTTGCGCGCGAACGAGCGCCTCGCCGCAACGCTCCGCATCGCCGACGGCGTTGAAGATCAGCGGATATGCGGCGATCGACATCGACGGTTCGTAAAAATCCGCAACGAGTACGTCGCAGGCGAAGCGATCGGCATCGATGATGCGTTCGGTATCGACGTTCCCGCCGAGGGCGGAGAGCAATAGCAGGAGTGGGGTGCGCCGCGCTCCGCCGCGCTCCGGTGCGCGCCGAATGGGATTGCCGGAGAATCCGATGCGAGCGTGTGCCCGCGCTCGTTCCCACGCCCCGAGGCGCGCGTGGAGCAACGCGAGCCCTTGGTGCGCGTCGATGGAGTGTGGATCGATCGCGAGCGCGGCATCGTACTGCGCGATCGCTTCATCGCGTTCATCGGCATCGAGGAGCGCCGCAGCGAGATTCGTCCGCGCGCGCAGATCGCGCGGGTGCGCGGTTACCGCCTGCGCGTACGTGAGTCGCCCGGCGCGTTTGTAGCCGGAGTAGGTGAGTAGCGTGCCGAGATTGGTGAGCGCGCCGAGGTGCGTCGGGTCGGCGGTGAGGATGGCAATATAGGCGTCGCGCGCCGCGTCCCGTTCGCCGGCCGCTTCAAGGGCTTGGGCCTCGCAGAATGCCGCATCCACGCTACGTGCTTCGATGCGCCCTGAAACACTTCCCGGATCGTATGGTAGGATGAAGGCATGATTGCACGTCGCTCTCTTTGCGCACTTGTTGTTGCGCTCCTCACGCTCCCGATCGGAGCTTCGGCGGCGACGCCGGTTCCTTCTGCGACCGCACGGCCGACGCCCGCGCCGACCGCCCTCTCGCCGCAACGGCTTGCGTTCGCGCGGAAACTCTTTGGCGACGTTCAGGCCGGAAAACTCGAGAGCGCGCTCTTCGACGCGCGCATGAACGCGTTATTGAAACCCGTCGTCGTATCGGGGCTCGCGAAGAAACTCCAACCGTT
>DAIBFU010000068.1:0-5912 GCA_027422105.1 Vulcanimicrobiota bacterium
GATACCGGCGAGTTCGCGGAGGACGAACTGCATGTCGCGCAGTGGGGCTCGGTAGGTGCTCATGCTGATGTTTTCCTTACGGGCGTCAGAGTGGATTCGGTCGTATAGAGTTCGCTGCGGAGCCGTTCGATCGAGGTCGCAAGCGAATCGAGATAGGGCAGCATGCCGGCTTTAATTCGGGCGAGACGCTCGCTCCCGGCAGTAGTAATACGATAGAACCTTCGCGAGCGTTTGCTGGGATGCTCCCACTGGCCCACGACAAAACCGCGCTCTTCTAAACGGCGCAGCAACGGGTAGATCGTATTGGTATTCACGGCGAGTAACCCGGAGCAAAGGAGCTCGATACGGGCCATCAGGCCCGAACCGTGATCCTCGCGCTCCTCAAGCAAATGGAGGATCAGCACGGGGAAGAGCGTTTTGCTCTTAATCGGCCCGCGGATGACCTCTTCGGCGGTGCGCTTGGCGAGGGATGCCATGGTAAACCCTCCTATTATTACTTTTAATAAGCTTTCCTTCCGCTACTGCGGCTTTACGGGAATTTTGCTAGACTGAAGATCGCCATGAACCTCACGGCTCCTACGCCCCTCCTCGCCGGCGGCGACTTCGGGAATCCGAACCTCGCCCAGGGCGCGCTACCCCTCCGTCCTATTTCGACAGCGAATGGGGCGCCGGTTGCGTTCGCGCTCTCGACGACCGTCCCGCCGTCGAATCTTTCGCTCGCGCTCGTCACCGATTCGGCGGTGAAGATCGCCGCAGTTCTCGCTCGGGGAATCGGCGCAAAGAAGCAAGCGAGCGCTCCAGGAATTTTAGCGACCGGTAACTTGCACGACCATGCAACACATCGCTCGACCATCGCACAACTTGCGATCGCTGCTCTATATCCTCATGAATTCTTCTCAGCTTATGCATGAGCGTTCAGACTTTTCTCAGATTCTTCACGCCTTTTCGATAGGATTTGCGCGATGAGTGCTTTGCACCAACAACGTTCGCTCCGGACACCCTATCGAGCGGCGCGCGAAGCGCTTCACGCCAAGCTCGCGCCACTAGCAGCGAGTGCGCGTAGCGCTCGCATCGAGTTGCGCGCTCCGCTGGTAGCGATGAAGGCGACCCACGACGTCGAGGCGAGCTTCGAACTCGCTGAAGATCCGTTGCGCTTCGATGAAGTGTGGCGCGTCTGCTGGCACCCGTACGGCGGCGGCCCCTATCCCGATTTTGAAGGTGTACTCGCGGTTCGCTCCTGCGACGGCGGCGGCTGTTCGTTGGAACTCGACGGCCAATACGAACCGCCGCTCGGGCAATTCGGTCGCGTTTTCGATGCCGTGCTCGGCGCGCGCATCGCTTCGGCGACCGCACGCGAACTTCTCGCCGATCTCGCCGAAGAGATCGAGGAGCGAACGGCAGCACCGCAAGCATCATGAAAGCCGTCGAGATGCACGTCGATTTGCCGCTTCCGGCATCGGCTGCTCGCGATGAAGCGATGGAGCTCTTCGCCGCGCTCGGCCGCCACGAACCACCATTCGATGAACTCGCTCTCGCCGTCGGCCTTCGTTCGCTGCATCTTCCCGTTCAGGGCGAACTCCGCATCCCCGTCACCACGCACGTCGAACTTGCGCCGGTGCGTTGGGAAGCGAGCATCGAAATGCAAGCAGTCGATCACCCCGGGCTCTTTCCACGCTTTCATGGAACGATGACGCTCAATGCAGTCGGCGCCACGACCTCCGAGCTCTGGTTGCAAGGCGAATATAACGCGCCGTTCGGCACGCTCGGCGAACGCTTCGATGCAACGGTTCTCCATGGTGCGGCCGAGCGGAGCCTGCGCGATCTCCTCCAGAGCATCGCCGCGCGTCTGGTTGCGACGATCCGCAAACGCGAGGAGAGCGCCGCGCGCCGAGCCCGCGGACTTCCTTAGTCGGTCCTTTTCGCCAGCGATACCATCGGAAGATCGACCCAAAACGTCGCGCCGCTACCGGGGCGCGAACGCACGTCGACGTGTCCGCCGAGTTCTTCGGTCAACTGCCGAACGACCGCCAACCCAAGACCGCTCCCTGCAGTACTGACGTTCGCTCCTCGATATCCCGGTTCGAAGACGCGTTCACGATCCTCCGGTGCGATCCCGGGACCGCTGTCGTTGATGCGCACGTTCAACCGTCCACCCTCTTGGCTACATTGCAATTCGATCGTTCCACCCGGAGGCGTGTAACGCACCGCGTTGATGAGGAGGTTGCGAAGAATTTGGCCGACGCGCATCGCATCGCCGTAATAACTTTCACACGAACTCTTGCGCTCGCCGCAGGTCTCGTAGACGATGCGAATTCCTTTCGCCTCCGCCATGCCCGCGGTCGCAGCGGCATGCGCACCGATGAGCGCGCAGATGTTGAGCGGAGCGAGCGCGATCGTCACCGATGGCGATTCGGCGATCTCCGATTTCGGCGGTTCGGCGAGCAATCGTCCGGCACCGACGATCGCATCGCGAATCCCCTCCAATCGAGCAGGCTCGGCATCGAGCACGCCGTCAACGATTCCCTCGACATTCGATTGCGCGATCGAGAGCGCGTTGCCGACTTCGTGGCGCAACATCGAGCGCGCGCGACGATCTCGCCGATCGCGATCCTCGAGCCCTTGGATAAACAACAACAGACGCCCGGAGATCGGATCTTCGAGGGGTTCGAGTTCGGCCTTCGCTGCGTCGTAATCGCCGAGCGTTGCAAGATCGAGCGCGTGAACCAAACGCTGAGTCACCGAATCGGTCACTCGTGAGCAGCCTTATATCCCACTCCGAAGACGGTCAGCACGTATCGCGGGTGGAGTGGATCGACCTCGATCTTTCGGCGAAGATTATTGATATGCCGGTCGAGCGTGCGCTCGTAGATCGATCCATCGTCACCGATGGCATCGAGCAATTGCACGCGCGAAAACACTTGACCGGGATGGCGTGCAAGTGCGCTGAGGATCCGGAACTCCGACGGAGTGAGATCGATCTTCTCGCCGTCGCGCCGAACTTCGTGTGCATCGCCGTCGATCGCGAGATCGAGCACGTGCAGGCGGTGGCGACCGCCCGGCCGGTCGCGCTCCTCGCTGCGCCGTAGCACCGCCCGTACCCGCGCGATCACCTCGCGCGGCGAAAACGGCTTGGTAATGTAGTCGTCGGCGCCCATCTCGAGGCCGACGACGCGGTCGACTTCGTCGCCGCGCGCGGTCAGCATGATCGTCGGAATCGACTGTTCGTTGAGCGATCGCAGGAGGTCGAGCCCGCTCCCGTCGGGGAGCGTGACATCGAGCAGCAGCAGGTCGGGGAGCTGCCGCTCGATCTCGCTCAATGCCCCTGAGAGCGTCTCAGCCACGACCGGTATGTACCCTTCCCGCTGTAAATACGCGGAAAGGACATCTCCGATCTGGCGTTCATCGTCAACGACGAGCACCCGTTTGCTCACCGCCGTTGCTTCGTTCACCAAGTCCTCATTCCCGGTACGAGATAGACATGTTCGCTGAAGTGTTGGTAAAACGGCCCTGCGTAGGCCACGATCACCATTGCCACCGCGACGAGCGTCCAGAGCCCCAAGCGATCGAAGACCGACGGGGCCTCATCGCCCGGGCGTGCCAGCGCGAAGGTGAAGGCACGCGCGCTCTCGGCTTCGGCGATCGCCGGTTTGGAAAAGATCGTTCCAAAGAGCACGATGGCGAAAGCGATCACGCTCAGGAAGATCACCATGCCGCCGCCGGCGGCGAGGAGCGAGAAGGGCTGCCAGGCCGCGGCGAGTGCCGAGCCGCCGTAGGTGTAATGCTCGACGCGACGCGGGGCGCCCATCAGTCCCTCGGTATGCATGGCGAACGACATCACCGCCATCCCGATGAACCAGAGCCAGACCTGCGCCCGCGCGAGCCCGACACTGAACAGGCGCTTCCCGGTCAGCGCCGGGAGCAAGCGCCACGTCGCCGCCAAGAGCGTCAACGCGACCGGGCCACCGACGGTGATGTGGAAGTGGCCGACGACCCACATCGTATTGTGAATCGTGCTGTCGAGGGTATAGGAGGCGTTGAGAATGCCGCCGATGCCGCCGAAAATGAAGAGCAACATCGCCAGCGCGATTCCCGCGAATGCCGGGTCGCCCCACGGCAACGAACCGACGATGCCGAAGAATCCCGTCTTCCCGAGTTTCGCGGCATACTCCTCAAAGGTGGCAAAGAGCGCAAAGGCCGTCATCAACGACGGCACGACCACCATCAGCGTCAGACCGGTCTGCAGCAGTTTCCAGCGATCCGCGATGCCGGGATCGGAGAACTCGTGATGGATCCCCACCGGTAGCGAGAGGATGATGAACAGGATGAACGCCAGGCGCGTCAACGAGTCCGAGAAAATCGGTACTTTGAGAATCGCCGGAACGACGCCGTACCAAATGAGATAGGCGCCGAGCAACCAGAAATAGACGAGCGGATGTCCGAAGTACCAAAACAACATGCGCGCTAAGAGTACGTCGACGCCGGAAACCCAACCGAAGGCCCACGGGATCAGCATGAAGATCACTTCGATCGCCACGCCGATGGTTGCCAAGAACCACATGATGTAGTTCGCCAACACCATAAAGGCCGGAAGCGGCGTGCGTGCGCCGGGATGCTCGCGCCGCCACTCGGCGGTGATCAGCAGCCACTCCAGCAGCGCAAACCACGTGCCGACGATGAGCAGAGCGGCACCGACGTAGAACCACGGGCTCGCCTTCAGCGGCGCATAGAACGTGTAGAGCACCGATGCATTGCCGACGAGAATTTCGTAGGCGGCCATCACCGCGCCCAGCGTCATCAACCAAAAGGAGATCCACCCCAACGCGATGCTGCGGCGGGGGTAATTTTCGGTTTGATAGACGGCGAGGTGCGAGAGCCCGGTGATAAAAAAGGTCGTAAAGACCAACGCGAGCAGCACCCCATGCGCGGTCAACATACGATAGTAGTCAAACCAGGGCGGCATCTGGATTGCATCGGCATGCGAGAGCGCTTGGAGGACACCGAAAAACGTGCCGATGAAGAGCGCCGCAAACGCGACGGTCAGATGCGCGAAAATTAAACGCCGTTGCGCCGCGGTGGTCGCGGTATTCATCCGATCGAGAACCATCATGCGTCCTGACTCCTCACTTCACCACGATGTGCGCGAACATATCGGCATGCCCGGCGCCGCAATATTGATCGCAAACGATTAAGTGATCGCCGGCATGGCGAAAGACGTGCGTTGCCGTGCTGACCCAACCCGGCATAATTTCGAGATTTACGTCGGTATGTTCGACGAGAAAGCCGTGCACGACATCGGTCGAGGTCACATAGAAGTGGACCTTCGCTCCGAGCGGCACCGTCAGGGTGGAGGGCTGCCAAAAGAATACTTGGCCGACGTAATAGGCTTCGTAGGAACCATCGGCGAGCTTTCGGAGCCCCGGATGGTCGAACGGCGGCGTCGACGCGACCTTCGTGGGATCGATCGTCATGCTGCTTGCGGGTGGTTTGAAACTCTCACCGACCTGCAGAGCGATCAAGATGAGGAAGAATGCGGCGAGCGTGATGACGCCCAGTCCGATGAAGATTCTTTCGAGCCGATGGATGTGCATCGCCTACCACCTCGCTTGGGTGAGCGCGAGGAGCGCCACCCACGAAATGACGATCAAACCAAGAATGACGAGCACGAACCCAAAGGTCGTTCGGTAGGTTGGTTCGTTCATGCCCCTCAGTCTATCCGCGAACTGCGCGCCTGCAAAGAAGAAAGGCTCGGCGGGCCTTCTCGATTTCTTCCTAAATTGGACGCGCGGCTATCGGAGGCTTTCGAGGCCCTCGACGCGCGTCTCCAGCCGCCCGAGACGACGGTCGAGCGAATCGAGCCGCAGATCGATGCTATCGAAACGCCGGTCGTGTTCGTCGAAACGCCGGTCGTGTTC
>DAIBFU010000068.1:6010-9565 GCA_027422105.1 Vulcanimicrobiota bacterium
TCGAAACGCCGGTCGTGTTCGTCGAAACGCCGGTCGTGTGCGTCGAAACGCCGGTCGTGTGCGTCGAAGCGCCGATCGATGGAAGCGAAATGCAACTCGACGGCATCGCGGAAGCCCAGCAGCGCATCGAGGATATCCCGTGTGGTCGGTTCGTCGTTCATCGTGCCATCGTAGCCTATCACTGTTGCCGCAGTATTGCTATCCGCCGGCAACCCAGCGCGCGAAGAGAAAAGCGACGCCCGATGCGACGCCGCCGATCGCGAGCGTCTGAAGCGCGGCGAGCCATGGCGGAATCCCCGTCAACCGCCCCTTCACCGCGCCGAAGATCGCAAGCGCGATCCCGGTCAGCAATGCCGAGACGAGGAACGCTTCGTTGGAGACCGCGATCAGCGCGTAGGGCGCGAGCGGAATCACCCCGCCGACGACATACGAAATGCCGATCGTCACGCCGGAGAGGATCGCGCGGTGCTTCTCCGGGCGTTCGAGCCCAAGTTCGAAGCGCATCATAAACTCGACCCAACGTTCGCGATCCGAACAGATCGTATCGACGGTCTGGTTGAGGAGATCCTCGCTCAATCCGTAATGCGAGAGTACCTCGGCGACCTCGGCACGCTCGGTCTCCGGAAGATGCTCGGCTTCGTAGTACTCGCGCGCGAGTTCGTTTTCGTAATGATCGCGGTCGGTGCGCGTTGCGAGATAACCACCGAGCCCCATCGAGATACCGCCCGCCGCTAATTCAGCGACACCGGCGGTCACGACGATATGCGATGCGGCGAGCGCTCCGGCGATGCCGGCGGCGAGTGCGAACGGCACCGTCAGGCCGTCGGACATGCCGATGACGACATCGCGCAAGGTCGCCGTCGATGAAAGGTGCCGCTCTGGGTGCGGTGGCGTGGAGAGCATTGGGGCCCGCTTTGCGTCGGCGCTCGCGGTCGCCTGCCGACCGATGTTCTTTCCGTCCTTGACGCACGCGCCGTCCTGTGAGAGAAGCAGAAAGAGACGCTCGTTGCGTTTGGAGGAAGATTCGGAGTATGCCGGCCATGTTCCCCAGCTACGAAACGATTGCCGCCGCACTGGCGAGTTCCGCTGCAGTTCCCATGGCCGTCGTCGATGCAGGAGAGCGCCACGTTATCGAGGCCGCCTGTGCGGCGCGACGCGCCGGATTCATCGAGCCGATCTTCATCGGGAAGCGGGCCGAGATCGAAGCGATCCTCCACGATCGCGGGGAGAGCGATGCCTCGATCGTCGCCGTCGCAAGCGACATGGAGGCCGCCGAAGCAGGCGTTGCGGCGATCCAGGCGGGGGGCGCGCGCGCACTGATGAAGGGGCACCTCCACACCGATACCTTCCTGCACCCGATTCTCGCGCGATTGCGCACGACGAAACGGCTCTCGCACGCCTTCGTGATCGAGATGGAGCGCTACGCAAAGCCGCTGCTGCTCACCGACGGCGCGATCAACGTCGCCCCCGACCTCGCGACGAAAACGGCGATCCTCCAGAACGCCGTCGACTTTGCCGTCGCCATGGGGCTCGAAGCGCCGAAGGTCGCGTTGCTCTCGGCGGTGGAAACGGTGAAAGCAACGATCCCTTCGACGATCGATGCCGCGTCGCTCGTTGCAAGCGCCGCTCGCGGCGCCTTCGCACCGGCGATCCTCGCCGGGCCGTTGGCATTCGATTGCATCGTTTCGCGCGAAGCGAGCGCCGTTAAAGGTTTGAGCGGCCCGGTTCCCGGCGATGCCGATATCGTACTCGTTCCCGAGATCGTCGCGGGAAACGCCATCGTCAAAGCATTGGAGTACGGTGCGGGCGCAACGCTGGCGGGCATCGTCCTCGGAGCGCAGGTTCCCATCGTGCTGACGTCACGTGCCGACTCGGTGCAGACGCGCCTGCACTCCACCGCGCTCGCAGCCTACCTGTATCATCGTTCGAACCGGCAAGCGGAAGCGGCGACACCGGTGCGATGACGGAGCTGGGCGAGGGCCTGACATCGATCGAAGCACAGGCGCGCCTCGCACGCGACGGCCCGAACGAGATCGCGCCGATTCGTGCGAATCCGACGCTCGATCTCCTGCGAAAATTTTGGGCGCCGATTCCTTGGTTGCTTGAAGGAAGCATCGCCCTCGCGCTGCTGACGCACCGTTCGAAGGACGCCGCTGCAGTCGCGCTGCTGCTTCTCCTCAACGTTCTCCTCGCATTCGTACAAGAACGTCGCGCGGAGCGCGCCCTCGATCTTCTGCGCGCGCGTATCGTCGCGCACGCAAAGGTTCTCCGCGACGGCGTTTGGGGAACGCTTGCATCGCGCGAACTCGTCGTCGAGGATATCGTGCGCCTCGTCGTCGGCGACATCGTTCCCGCCGATATCTCCATCGATCTCGGCGCGCTGCAGATCGATCGATCGGCGCTCACCGGCGAATCGGTTCCCGAAGAGGTCGCTGCGGGGCAATGCGTCTACGCCGGTTCGACCGTCACCCGCGGCGATGCAACCGGTCACGTTATCGCGACCGCCGAACGCACGAAATTCGGAAAGACCGCTGCGCTGATGCGCGATATTCATACGACCGGAAGCGTACAACGCTTGGTGCTCGGCATCGTGCGTTCGCTGGCCGTCGCCGGGGCGATCGTCGTCTTCGCCGTCTCAAGCTATGCGTTGACGCAGCAGATCGCTCGCTCGGAGATCGTCGTCTTCGCGCTCGTCGTCGTTCTTGCGGCAATCCCCGTTGCGTTACCGGCGGCATTCACGCTTGCAACCGCGCTCGGGGCGCTCGAACTCTCGCGCAGCGGTGTGCTGGTAACGCATCTTGCCGCGATGGAGGATGCCGCCTCGATGGATGTCCTCTGTTGCGACAAGACGGGCACGCTTACGCTCGATGCGATTCGAGTCGATCGCAGCACTCCGTATCCGCCCTACACCGAATCGGAGCTCTTGCAATTCGCGAGCGCGACCTGCGATATCGCCGGGCAAGATCCCATCGATATCGCCGTTCTCGCAGCGGCGCGTTCGCTCGCAGCGGAACCGCTGCGCGTCGAGCGCTTGATTCCCTTCGATCCGCAGAGCAAAACCGCGCAGGCCTCGGTACGCTTTGCAGACGGATCGCAAGCGCTCATCGCAAAGGGAGCGCCGAGTGCCCTCGGCGTCGCGTTCCCCTCGCTCGATGCGCTTGCAGCGCGCGGCGACCGTGCGATCGGCGTCACGATCGCGCGCAACGCGCTCACCGTCGCGGTCGGTGCGATTGGCCTCGCCGATCCACCGCGCCCCGACGCAGCGCATCTCGTCGCCGCGATCGTCGCGCGCGGTGTCGAGGTACGCATGATCACCGGCGATGCGCCCGAGACCGCGCTCCACGTCGCAGCGGAGATCGGCATTCCCTCGCTCTCGGTCGATGCATCGGTCTTTCCGGATCAGAAACTGCAGATCGTCCAGCGCGAACAAGCGAAGGGTCGGATCGTCGGCATGACCGGCGACGGGATCAACGATGCGCCGTCGTTACGCGCGGCGAACGTCGGTATCGCGGTCTCCAACGCGACCGACGTCGCCAAGGCCGCCGCGAGTATAAT
>DAIBFU010000069.1:0-9445 GCA_027422105.1 Vulcanimicrobiota bacterium
GACCGCGCCCTCGCTCTCGAAGTGCGCGCTGCGGTGCGCGAGATCGACCTCGACGTTGCGGACGCCGGGAAGCGCCTCGAGCGCCTCCTTAACGTGGCGGGCGCAGTTCTGACAGGTCATTCCGGTAACTTCAATCGCTTGCTTCATCTTCGTGCAGCTCCCTTCGTTGCTGTCTATCCAGCATAACCACCGCCGGGTTGCAAGCGAGCGACCTTGGTCGTCTCAGCCTTGCCTCACTGCGGGAGATGCGGTACAACGATTCCATATGATGCGTACCACCCGGTGGGCGCGCGGGCTGGTCGCCCTCGCCCTGGTGACCGCCTGTATCGGCGCCACCGCTCCCGATACACACCTGACGCGGCGCGTTGCCGACGATGTTCGCGAGGCCTTTCACCTGCTCTCCACCGTGCCGTTTCGGCCGCTCTCCGCGCAGCGTTTACTCGACGTCGCGAGGCACGAGCTCGAAAAGCGAGCGAAAGAGCGCGGCGTGGTACTCTCGCTCTTCCCTGCGACCGCATCGACGCCGGTGGCGAATGTCGCGACGCTCGACGACGAGATCGAAACGATTGCCGGGTTGACGCACGAAGATGCTCGCGCCGACGCCTATGCCGCCATTCGCGCGATGGCCGCAGCCTTTCACGATCCCTATACGGTTTTCTGGGATCCGCAACAGATGTTGTCGTTCGAACACGAACTCGACCCGAAACGCACCGTCGGCGTCGGGATCGAACTCCGGCGCGCGCGCGCGGGGATCGTCGTCGCTTACATCGTTCCCAATACACCCGCCGACAGCGCGGATATTCGCATCGGCGATCGGTTGACGCAGATCGATGGGAAAAGCACGCGCGATCTCGGGAGTGCCGCCGCCGAACGGCTCTTCTCCGGAAAAGTCGGCAGCCCGGTCTCGATGACGATCGAACGGAGCGGCGAGCATGCGCGCACGTTGACGCTCGACCGCGCGCTCTATCGCCCGCCGACGGTGACCGACCGCATGCTGCCCGATCGCATCGGCTACGTTGCGGTGAGCGCGTTCGGTGAGGCGACGCCCGAAGAGTTCGGAGGCGCGCTGAATCGGCTCGTCGCCGCCGGCGCTCGCGGGTTGGTGTTGGATCTGCGCAACAACGGCGGCGGATTCGTTTCGTCGGCGGTCGAGATCTCCTCGGATTTTCTCGGGCGAGAACCGTTGATGGTGATCGAACGACGCGACCGCGCACCGACGACGATCCGCGGTGAGAACGATGCGCCGGTGCGCCTGCCGATGATCGTGTTGGTGAACGGCAATACCGCATCGGCATCGGAGATCACTGCCGGAGCGCTGCAAGACGATCGCGCCGCCGAACTGATCGGGACGCAGACGTTCGGGAAAGGCGTCATGCAAGAACTCGACCCGCTGCGCGACGGCGCCGCGTTGAAAATAACGACCGCGCATTACTTGACGCCGTTGCATCGCGATATCAACAAGCGCGGGCTCACGCCGAACATTCGCGTCTCGGGAGCGCAGGTGCGGCGCATCGGCGAGATCTCGCGCGATCCGCAGTTGCAGGCGGCGATGCATGCGTTGCTCGCACAACTCGTCGCTCGCAGCCACACACCCCGCTGATGCAGTACGCCGTCGCCTATGCGCTCAGTAGCGCAGCCGGTCTGCGGGCGCTCTTCGCCCTCGCCGTCGCTTCGCTCGCCGTGCATGCGGGATGGTTCCACCCTCCGGCGGCTCTCGCGTGGCTTGATTCGTGGCCGGTGACGGTGACGTTGCTCGTGCTTGCGGTGCTCGAACTCCTCGCCGATAAAGTGCCGCTACTCGATCACAGTCTCCATGTTGCGCAAAGCGTGCTAAAACCCGCAGTAGCGGCGATCTTGGTTGCCGGATCGCTGCATGGGTTGCCGGGCCCTGCGCTCGTTTCGCTCGTCATTCTCGGCGCGCTCAATGCGTTGGGCATTCACGCCGCCGCCGCGAGCGGGCGCGGCGTATCGACGAGCGTCACCGGAGGTTTTGGAAACCCGATCGTTTCGCTATTGGAGGATATTGCCGCGCTCGGACTCACCGTGACGGCCTTTCTCACCCCATGGCTCGGAGTGATTCTCGCCGTCATCGTCGGCGCGATCGCGATCCGCGTACTCGTGGGGGTACGAGCAATGCTCTTCGCGAAGGCACGCGCGAACGTGGGCGATTAGCTCAGCTGGGAGAGCGCCTCCTTTACACGGAGGATGTCGGCGGTTCGAGCCCGTCATCGCCCACCATTTTCTTATGGTGAGTTTCGCATTTTATCGCGTCGGTCCGCGCGTTAGCGAAGAAAACGAATCGTGAACGGATACGCGTAGGCTTCGCCGTTCGCAGTCTTGATGGCGGCGACGATTGTCAGCGCAATGTCGATGATCCCGAGCACCATCATCAGCGGAATGCCGATCACGATAAACACGAGCAAGAACGAACAGAGCAGATAGATCGTCATCGATATCTGAAAGTTCAGCGATTCTTTTCCGGTGCTGTCGGCCAGCGGCGATGTGTCGCGCTTCATCAACCAGACGATCAACGGCCCGATTAGGTTGCCGAACGGAACGACGATTCCGGCGAGCGCGGTGAGGTGGCAGAGCATCGCCACGGTTTTTTCGTCCTGCGCGCTCTGCGCGAGTACCGGCCTCGAGCCGGCGGCGAGCGTTGCTCCGCAGGAGGGACAGAAACGGGATTCGGGGGCGAGTGCCGCTCCGCAATTCGAACATGACATTGCTTCAGTCTCCCAAACAAGCCCGAGGTTCTACGAGGAGGGGTGCGACCGGGGGCGGGGGCAATCCTGCGCCGAATCGGCGCCGAGGCGGAATTTGAGAAATGAGGATGACATGACGGATTCAGAACTGGTACGGATCGATCGCGAAGGGGACGCTGCACTCATCACGATGACGAATGCGGCCAAACGCAATGCGCTCTCCCGCGCGATGATGCGGGCGTTGATCGCCGCGCTCGACAAGGTCGCGGCGGATTCACAGACGCGGGCCGTCATCCTGCGCGGCGAGGGGCCGGCATTTAGTGCCGGGCACGATCTCCGCGAGATCGCCGAGGCGCGCGGCGCCGAAATGGATGAAATTTTCGATACCTGCGTCGAGTTGATGGAGACGTTGCAACGCATCGAGGCGCCGACGATCGCTGAGGTCGACGGCATCGCGACTGCGGCCGGCTGCCAACTCGTCGCAAGCTGCGACCTGGCGGTCGCATCCGAGCGTTCGGTCTTCGCGACCCCCGGCGTCAAGATCGGTCTCTTTTGCAGCACACCGATGGTCGCGCTCACGCGTGCAATTGGGCGCAAGCAAGCGATGGAGATGCTGCTGCTCGGCGAGCCGATCGATGCTGCGCGCGCGCTGGAATGGGGCTTGGTCAATCGCGTCGTTCCCGCCGAGGACGTTCATGCCGAGGCGCTCGCGCTCGCCGAACGGATCGCCCGCTCCGCGCGTACGACGGTCGCGACCGGGAAATCGGCATTCTACGAGCAGATCGCTCTTCCGCAGCGCGAGGCGTACGCCTACACCAAGGAGGTGATGGTGCGTAACGCGCGCGCCGCCGACGCCGTCGAAGGTATCGGCGCATTCCTCGAAAAACGCGCGCCGCGCTGGCCCGCGTAGCGGGCATTCCGGGCGGCGCGGACGAAGGCATCCGCCGTGCAACTGCTTCAGAAAAACACGCGCTTTGCCGCGGGTATCCTGCTCGTCGCGCTCCTCGCTTGCTGCGTCGTCGCCGTCCTTCGCGTTCGTACCGAGATCCACGCGCGAAGGGTCGAGATCGCGATGGATTACAGCGACTTCGCGCAACTCTCCCGTTCGTTCGATTACCGAGCCGACGCTTTCCTCATTGCCCTGCGTCGAGCGGGGCTGACCTCGCTCGCCGTCAGCGAGCAATTGGGATCGAATCTCGGCAACGACGGGTCGACCACGGTGATGACCGGCGCGCAGATTCTCAACGGTGCACGCCTTGCACCGATCGACGATCCGTTGCTCGCGCGCCTCGCTCGCGAAAAAAAGATCGCGAGCCGCGCGGTTTATCTCTCCATCGGGCGCAAGAGTACCTACGATCGTTTGCGCATGCAATTGCCGCTGCATTTCATGCCGAAATCGATTCGCATTTTACGCGCGCAGCGGCCATGGCTGATCGAATTGCACACCCAGATCGATTACTTCAACGGCATCGGTCTCGGCATTCCGACATCGGAAATTTTGCTCGCCAAGCGGCTGGGCTTGTTGCTGATTCCTCGGTTGCAGAACGACGAACGCTTCAAGGCGCCGCAGATGAATGCCGAACTCAACGGCATTTTGGCGCTCGATCCAAAAGTCTCGACCGTCATTTTCTTCGGTTTGAAAAACCAAGTCTTCGGCTATCCCGATCACGAGAAAGATGCCGCCGAACTCTTTCGGTCGCATACATTCAATTTCGGCACGATCGAGGTTTACGATCCGAGCCAGATGCAGAAAGGGAACGATGGGCTCGCCGAACTGATTCCCGGGCGCACGGTGCGCGTGCAGACCGTCCAGAAAGCCGAACTCGACCGCTTGAGCGTTCCGGCATTGGTCGACCGCTTCATGCTCGGAGTGCGCGAACGCAACGTGCGCGTGATCTACCTGCACCCGTATCCCCATCGCGACAAAAAACTCAGCATCGAGGCGACGAACGTCGAGATCGTGCATCGCTTGGCGAAGGCGATCGCCGCCGACGGTATGCGCTTGGGAACGGCAACGCCGATTCCGCTCTATCCCGGCACGAATCGCTTCCTCGTCGGCATCGCGGCGCTTGCCGTCCCGTCGATATTCGTGGTGTTGCTCGGGGCCTTCGGGCTCTACCGGCCGAGCTATGCCGCGATTGCGTACATCGCAACGCTACTGCTCTACGTCGCCGGCATCGCAACGCATCGCGCCGATCTCGTTCGCTCGCTGCTTGCGTTGAGCGGCGGGCTGCTCTTCGTCGTCGCGGCGATGCTCGTTTATGCTCCGGCGTGCGCCGACGAGCCGCGCGCGAAGTTCTTCGTGCAATGGTGGCGTTCGCTGCGCTGGTCGTTCGTCGTCATCGGAACGGTGCTGCTCGGTGCGCTCGTCGTGGTTGGGCTGCTCAGTACACCGTTAGCGATGGAGGAGATCGAACCGTTTCGCGGCGTGAAACTGATGCTCGCGTTGCCGCCGTTGATCGCGCTCGTGCTGTATGTGTTCGACGCACGCTTCAAGGCGAAGGTCGGGCGCGCTGTCGACGTTTTGCTGGCACCCGTGCGCGCTTATCATCTCATCGTTCTCGCGGTGCTCGCGGGAATGGGGGCGATTCTTTTGCTGCGCAGCGGAAACACCAGCGATATCGGTGCCTCGCACTTCGAACTCGTCGTTCGCCAGGATCTCAGCACCTGGCTCTCCGTGCGGCCGCGCTTCAAGCAGTTCCTCATCGGTATTCCGGCGGCGATGCTTTTGCCGGCACTCTCGCTCGCGCATCGTCGCGCGATCGGGTGGCTCTGCGCGTTGGGAATCGGCGTCGGCCTCGGCGATGCGGTCGACACGTTCTCGCATCTGCACACGCCGCTGCTGATCGCGATCTTCCGCATCGGCAATGATTTTCTCGTCGGTGCGCTCGTCGGAGCGCTCGGTATCGCGCTCTACCGCTTGATCGCCCGCCGACTCCCAGCGTAGCGTGCGCGTCTTGCTCAGCGGATATTACGGATTCGGCAACGTCGGCGATGAAGCGTTGCTCCGCATTATCGTCGAGCGCGTCCGGGCCCGCATGCCGACGGTGGAGATCGAAGCGCTCTCGGCGACCCCGGAGGCGACGAGCGCGCAGTACGATATTCGCTCGACGCAACGGCGCGATGCCGGTGCGGTGCGCGCGGCGATCGATCGCGCCGATGCGTTGATCTCCGGCGGCGGTGGGCTTTTGCAGAACGTTACCAGCACGCGCAGCCTGCTTTACTATGCAGGGCTTCTCCGTACCGCGCATCGTCGCAACAAGAAAACGATGATCTTCGCGCAGTCGGTCGGGCCGCTCGACGCGCTCGGGAAATTTCTCGTGCGCACGCTCTGCTCCGGCGTCGACCGCGCAACCGTACGCGACCGGCGCTCGCGCGAACTGTTGCAGTCGCTGCTACCCGCAACGCAGGTCGAACAGAGCGCGGATCCCGTCTTTTTGCTCGATCTCGCGCCCGACGAGCGGGATGTGCGCAACGAAGGGCTCGACCCGGTCGGCGCGCCTTACGTGGTGGTGAGCGTACGCAAACATCAGGCGCTGCGCGCCGGTATTCCGGCGATCGCGCGTGCCGTCGATCGACTGGCGCGCGAACACGGCTTGCGCGGCGTCTTCCTGCCGATGGGCGGAGCCGAGGATGCCGACGTTGCAACGCGCGTGATCCGCGCCTGCGAGAGCGCGCCGATGCTGCTCCCGGAGCGCTCGATCGAGCGAAGTGCCGCAATCGTTGCGTCGGCGCGCGCCGTCATCGGCATGCGGTTGCACGCGCTGATCTTCGCCGCGCGTTTCGCGGTGCCGTTTCTCGCGATTCCCTACGATCCGAAGGTCGCCGCGCTCTGCGAGGATCTCGCCTACCCGCTCGCCCCGCTCTGGGTGCCCGGTGGGGAGGTTCCCGATAACGCCGCGGTCGATACGAGCGTCGAGCGACTCATGTCGGAGCATGCGCGCTTGCACGAGCACCTGCAAGGGGCGGTGCAGGCCTTGCGCGCCGGTGCCGATCGGAACTTCGAGATCCTGCAAGATTTGCTCGATAAGTAAGAGCCGATGGTGCCGAGGGCGAATGAGAGCCCTCCCATGAACGACGCTTCGCGCGCGGATTATCGCGCTACCCTCAATCTTCCCGCTACCGATTTCCCGATGAAAGCGGAGCTTCCCAAGCGCGAGCCGGCGCGCGTCGCGTGGTGGAACGAACACCGCATTTACCAGCGTGCCCTGCAGCGCAACGCCGATGCCAAGCCGTGGATTCTCCACGACGGCCCGCCGTATGCCAACGGCGAGTTGCACATGGGGCATTTTCTCAACATGGTGCTCAAAGACACGTTCGTGAAAATCGCCCTGATGGAGGGGCGCGCGGCGCGTTTTGTTCCGGGCTGGGATATGCACGGGCTGCCCATCGAGTTAGAGACGCTCAAACATCTCGGCGTCAAGGATTTCCACGAGATCGATCCGCTGGAGTTGCGCGCGAAGTGTAAGGAGCGCGCGCTCTACTGGTTGGAGCGGCAGGCCTCGACGCGCGAACGCATGGGCGTCTTCGCCGAATTCGATCGCCCCTACCGCACGGTCGACGCCTCGTTCGAAGCAACGATTGTCGATGCACTCGCAACGCTCGCCGAACGCAAGCAACTCTATCGCGGTTTGCGCGCGACGCTGTGGTGCATTCACGACGAAACGGCACTCGCCGAAGCCGAGATCGAGTACGAAACGAAGGTCTCGCCCTCGATCTACGTGCGCTTCCGAGCCGACGAAACGCAGCGCGCGGATTTGCTCGCGCGTTTCGGTGTCACCGACGTTGAAAATATGCCGCTCGCGTTTCTGATTTGGACGACGACGCCGTGGACGCTGCCCGCCAACGTCGCCGTCGCACTGCGCGCCGATGCTTCGTACGGGCTCTATCGCGTCGGCGACGAGACGATCGTCGTCGCGGAGGCGCTCGCCGAACAAGCGCTCGGGGATGCATTCGCGCAGGCCCGCTTGCTCGCCGTCGCTCCCGGGAGCGCAATCGACGGAGCGCAGCTGCGCCATCCGTTTGCGCCACGCAATTCGGCGGTCGTTCTCGCCGACTACGTCGATCTCGAAACGGGAACCGGAGCGGTTCATACGGCGCCGGGACACGGCGCCGACGATTTTGCGACCGGCGTCAAATACGATCTGCCGATTCTCAACCCCGTCGACGCGTCGGGACACTTTACCGCCGAGGCAGCGCCGTACACCGGGCTGCAGGTCTTCGAAGCGAACGAACGCATCGTCGCCGACCTGCGCGCGAGCGGTGCGCTCTGGCGCTTCGAAAGTTATTCGCACAGCTACCCGCATTGCTGGCGCTGTCACCAGCCGGTGATTTTTCGCGCGACCGCGCAGTGGTTTATCGCGATGGATCAGAATCGGCTGCGCGCGCGCGCGGTCGAAGCTGCCGAAGGTGTTGCCTACGAGCCGGAATGGGGGCGCGCGCGCCTCGTGCAGATGCTCGAGAATCATCCCGAATGGTGCATCTCGCGACAGCGGACGTGGGGCACGCCGATTCCGGCGCTCCTCTGCAAAGGGTGTAACGAGTCGCTACTCGATCCGCGCGTCGCGCGCATCGCGGCGGCGCGTTTCCGCGAGGTCGGCGCCGACGCATGGTGGTCCGAGCCGGTCGAACGCTTTCTGCCCGAGGGATTCCACTGCGAACGCTGCGGCGGAACGGATTTCGAGAAAGAGCGCAACATCGTCGATATCTGGTTTGAATCGGGGGTGACGCACCTCGCGGTACTCGGACACGACGATACGCTGCCGTGGCCGAGCGATCTCGTGTTGGAGGGCGGCGACCAATATCGCGGGTGGTTCCGCAGTTCGCTCGTCACCGCCGTCGCGCTGCAAGGGCACGCACCCTATCGTTGCGTGGTGAAGAACGGTTGGGTGAACGACGAGCAGGGTCGCCCGATGAGTAAATCGCGCGGCACGGGAATCGACGCGCGCGATGCGATGGCGACCTACGGCGCCGACGTGTTGCGGCTCTGGTCGGCATCGGTTGAATTCGTTGACGACGTGCGCTTCGGGCCAAACGTCGTCGAACAGGTTGCGCGCGTCTATCGCAACATCCGCAACCGCATTCGCTTCATCCTCGGCAATATCGCCGATCTCACTCCCGATGCAATCGTCGAACCCGCGGCGATGCTGCCGCTCGATCGGCTTGCCTGCAGCGTCACCGATGCATTCGTCGCCGACGTTCGCGCGCGTTACGCAGCGTTCGGCATTCACGATGCCTATCTCGCCATCGTTGCCTTCGAGAGCGAGATGTCGGGGCTTGCCTTCGATGCCTGGAAAGATCCGCTCTATTCCGGGCGCCGCGATGGAGCGCGCCGACGGAGCGCACAATCGGCGCTCTTCTATCTGCTGCGCGGCTTCCTGACCGTGCTTGCGCCCTTGCTGCCGTTTACGGCGGAAGAGGCGTGGCAGTCGCTCTCGCCGGAGTTGCGCGGCGATCGTGAAAGCGTCTTTGCGCTGCGATTCACCGACGAACACCGAGGAAGCAACGCCGACGATCTCGCGCTCTGGGAGCAACTGCGCGCGTTACGTTCGCAGGTCGCGGCCTCGGCCTCGCCGCGCGATTATGAGGCGGCGGTCGATCTCTATGCCTCCGGCGAAGCCTTCGATGCGCTCGCGGCGCTCGGCGAACGGGCCGGTGACGAAGTGATAGGCCCGCGTGCCGGGGTGGTGGACGCGCTGGCGGAACATCAGGGCGCCCCCCAGGACGAAGGCCAGCGCCTTGGC
>DAIBFU010000070.1:0-9368 GCA_027422105.1 Vulcanimicrobiota bacterium
ATAAAGCCGTCGATCTCATCGATGAAGCGGGATCGCGCGTGCGCTTGCAGGCCACCCTGCCGCCGCGCGAGATGCGCGAACTCGACACGCAGATTCGCAACGTCGTCTCCGACCGCGAGAGCGCCGTGAAAGATCACGATTTCGATCGCGCGACGGCGCTGCGCGAACAGGAAGAGCGCTTGCGTCTCGAGCGCGGAAAGCTCGAACACGATTGGAAAGAGGCGCGCGCCGCAAGCGAAGGTAAACTCGAAGTCACCGAGGCCGATATCGCGCACATCGTTTCGTCGTGGACGAAGATCCCCGTGAACCGGCTCGCACAGGCGGAGACGCAAAAACTCCTGGAGATGAAGGAGTCGCTGCACAAGCGCATTGTCGGACAGGATGAAGCGATTGAAGTTATCACCCGTGCGATCCGTCGCTCGCGCGCCGGCCTGAAGAATCCGAACCGGCCGATCGGCTCGTTCATTTTCCTCGGTCCCACCGGCGTCGGCAAGACCGAAGTCGCGCGCAGCCTTGCGGAGTTTCTCTTCGACGACGAAGAGTCGATGATTCGCATCGACATGTCGGAGTACATGGAGAAATACTCGGTCTCGCGGCTCGTCGGAGCGCCTCCGGGATACGTGGGATACGAAGAGGGTGGGCAACTGACCGAAGCGGTGCGTCGCCGCCCCTACGCCGTCGTGTTGCTCGACGAAATCGAAAAAGCGCACCCCGACGTCTTCAATCTGCTCCTGCAGATGCTCGACGACGGCCGCCTCACCGATAGCCAAGGGCGACAGGTGGATTTCAAAAACGCCGTCGTTATTATGACGAGCAATATCGGTGCAACCGGAATGCAGACGACGACCGATATCGGGTTCCGTCCGCAGAAGATCGATGCCGATGAAGGTAGCAAGGCGTACGAGCGCATGAAGAGCAAAGTGCTCGAAGAAGTCAAGCAATCGTTCCGCCCCGAGTTCCTCAACCGTATCGACGAACTTGTCGTCTTCCATCAACTCACGCGCGAACAGATCGAAGAGATCGTGGGCTTGGAGCTCGAGAAAGTTATGCGTGAGGTCAAAGCGCAGGATATGCACCTCCGCGTTACCGATGCAGCGAAGAGCGTTTTGGCAAAGAAGGGCTGGGATCCGCAATTCGGTGCGCGTCCGTTGCGTCGCGCAATTCAACGGCTCGTCGAAGACGAACTCGCCGAAGAGATGATTCGCGGTAATTTCACCGCCGGCGATACGATTCTCGCCGATATCGATACGGAGAATGCGGAGAAGTTGCGCTTCAGCAAGATTCCGTCGGTCGAACCGCCGACGGCCCCACCCGCTGAAGCCGCGCACGCATAGCTGCGCCTCAGACGCCTAGGGTGGCTCGGGTCGATGCGAAGTCGGTCCTCCTCGTGCGGCTGCTTGGCGCGCTCGACGAGGGATGCTATTCCTTTGACGGATTGCGCGAGCGGATCGCACAGGACGGCGCGCTCCCAAGCCCTCGTTCGCTGCGCCGCTATCTCTCCGTTCTCGCCGATGCGAACTTCCCGTGGTTCTACGACCGCGCACGCGGCGTCTATCGCTTCGTCGAGGGCTATTCGCTGCGCGCACTCAAACTCGATCGCGGCGAGATCTTCGGGCTCGTTGCTCTACGTTCGTTAGCGAAGTCGCTCGGCGGCTCCGTCGGCGCAGCGGTCGATACGCTCGCGCGTCGCGTCGTTTCCTCCGGCGCAGGGCAGTCGCCCGAAGCGCACGATCTCCCCTTCGGAATGCCGCTGCCGCAAGCACAACTCGACGAACGTACCGAGAAGGTTCGCGAGGTACTCGCGGCCGCCGAGCGTGACCGCCGCGTGGTTGCCATTGAGTATGTGGATCGCCACGGCAAAAGCAGCGCACGCGATATCGAACCCTACGGACTGATCGTCGCCGGCGGACGCTATTATTGTGTCGGATACGACCGCATGCGGCGGGCACGACGCACCTTCGCGCTCGACGGAATGGAATCGGCCCGCCTCACCTCCCGCACCTATCAGCGCCCTGCCGAGTTCGATCTCGATAAATGGATGTCGAGCTCAATCTCGGGGGTGATGACCGGTGATGCCGCGCACGAGGTAACCGTTCGCTTCGATTCGCGGATTGCCAAGGCCGCAGTGGCGGCATCCTCCCGGCTCGATCGCGATCTCTCCAAAAACGAGGACGGTAGCGTCGAACTGCGGCTACGCGTTGCCGATCTCGATGAATTGCTGCGCTGGGTGCTTGGTTGGGGGAGCGAAGCGCGGCTCGTCGGCCCCGAGAGCGCTTTGGTCGGCATGCGCCGACTGCTCGCCGAGATCGGTCGGTACTACGAGACTGCCCCAAATATGAGGTAATTTACGTACCGCGCCGAAGGCTAGGCGTCGATGAAACGCACGATCACCATCGCCGCCCTCGTCGGGCTTGCGCTCTCGCTGCTCGCGCCGAAGCCGGCCTATAGCTTTTTCGGCGGCCTGCCGATCGACGGCATTCGTTGCGACGCAACCGAAGGCGTCGTCCTCCACATCCACAGCCACTTGCAACTGGTCGATCGCGGTCGGAACGTCGTCCTTCCGGCGTATATCGGCATCCCGTCGGTGCAACCTGCATGTCTCTACTGGCTGCACACGCACGACGCAAGCGGCATCATCCACATCGAATCGCCGACGAAACGCTCGTTTACGCTCGGTGAATTTTTCGATGTGTGGGGAAAAAACTTGAGTTGGAGTGCGGCTGGGCCGCTTCACGCAGCGCGCGGAACGCGCCTGCGCGTGATCGTTGACGGACGCATCTGGCACGGTCGCTCGCCGCGCGAGATTCTGTTGCGCAACCACGAAGATATCACGATCGAAGTTGGGCCGCCGTTCGTCGCTCAACATCCGTTCAACTGGTCGGGGATGTAAGAAAACACGATGGCCGCTACAACCGATACCGTCGTCCTCGACGGTCGCCATCTCTCGCTCGAAAGCATCGCCGCCGTCGCGGAGGCCGGTACACCATTGCGCGTCTCCGATGAAGCGATGGGCCGCGTAGCGCGGGCGCGAGAGTTCGTCGAGGAGCGCTTCGCCGACGGCGATGCGATCTACGGCGTCACCACGGGCTTCGGGCGACTCGCCAACGTGCAGATCGATCCGGCCGATGCCTCGCTGCTACAACTCAATCTCGTGCGCAGCCATGCCGCCGGAACCGGCGCGCCGCTCGACGAGCGATACGTTCGCGCAGCGGGTGTGCTGCGCGTGAATTCGCTTGCCGCCGGGCATTCGGGGATCGCGCCTGCGACGCTCTCGCTCTTGGTCGAAACGCTCAATCGCGGCGTCACGCCGGTCGTTCCGATGCAAGGTTCGGTTGGAGCGAGCGGCGATCTCGCACCGCTCGCGCATATGTCGCTCTTGCTCGTCGGCGAAGGCGAAGCATTTTATGGTGGCAAGCGAATGCCCGCAAAAGACGCGCTCGCGCAAGCGGGGTTAAAACCGGTCACGCTCGGCGCTAAAGAAGGGCTCGCGCTCATCAACGGCACGCAGGTGATGACGGGAATCGCGGCGCTCTCGCTTCTGAAGGCGCAACGGCTCGCCGATAGCGCCGATCTCATCGCGGCGATGTCGTTGGAAGCCTATCTCGGCACCGACACGGTCTTCGACCGTCGCATCAATGCATTGCGTCCGCACCGCGGGCAGCGCGTCGTTGCAGCGCGGTTGCGCCGCTTCCTCGAAGGTTCGGAGATCATGCAATCGCATCGAGCGTGCGGGCGCGTGCAAGATCCCTATTCGTTCCGCTGCATTCCCGTCGTTCACGGCGCGGTGCGCGATTCCATCGAACACGCGCGAGCGGTCGCCGAGATCGAAGCAAATTCGGTCACCGATAATCCGCTCGTCTTTCCGGAGGATCGCGCGTTTTTAAGCGGAGGGAACTTTCACGGAGAGCCGATCGCCCTGGCGATCGATTTTCTCAAAATGGCGATCTGCGAAATCGCGTCGATCTCCGAACGGCGCCTCTACCTGTTGCTCAATGCGGCCGATCGCGATCTTCCGCTCTTTCTCGCGCGGAAAAGCGGCCTAGAATCCGGGCTGATGATCGTGCAGTACGCCTCGGCGGCACTGGTGAACGATAATAAAGCGCTCGCCTGGCCAAGTAGTGTCGATTCGATTCCGACATCTGCGGGTCAAGAGGATCACGTCAGCATGGGGATGACCTCGGCGAACAACGTGGTTCGCGTCCTCGAGAACGTCGAGGGCGCGCTCGCCTGCGAACTGCTTGGTGCGCTCGCCGCGACCGACTTCCGCCGCCCGTTGCGCAGCGCGCGCGCGACCGACGAGCTCTACCAACTCGCACGCCGCACGATCGCGCCGCTTATCGGCGATCGCTCGCCGGCACCGGATATCGAGGCCGCGCGTTCGCTGATTCGCTCCGGCGAGATCGCACAAATTTTTGCTCGAGAAAACCTGGACTAGCAAGAGGAGAGAGTTATGAGTATGACGCTGTCGGGCCCGCGGCCGGTGCGTGCCGCGCGCGGTACGGAGCTAACCTGTCTGGGTTGGCCGCAGGAAGCTGCGTTGCGAATGCTGATGAACAATTTGGACCCGGAGGTTGCCGAACGCCCCGACGATCTCGTCGTCTACGGTGGGAACGGTCGCGCAGCGCGCTCGTGGGAGGCCTTCGATGCGTTGGTGCGGACGTTGCGCAGACTCAAGAGCGACGAAACGATGATCGTCCAAAGCGGCAAACCGGTTGCCGTTTGGAAGACGCACGAGCGTGCGCCGCGTGTCTTAATCGCGAACAGTAACCTCGTTCCGAAATGGGCCGACTGGGAGACCTTCCGTTCGCTCGAAGCGCAGGGCCTAACGATGTATGGCCAGATGACCGCCGGTTCATGGATCTATATCGGCACGCAGGGGATCGTGCAGGGCACCTACGAGACGTTCGCCGAGCTCGCGCGTCAACATTACGGCGGCTCGATGCGCGGACGCGTCGCTCTGACTGCCGGAATCGGCGGAATGGGCGGCGCCCAACCGCTGGCGATTACGATGTGCGAAGGCATCGCGCTGGTCGTCGACGTCGATCGCGCGCGGCTCGAACGTCGACGCGAACTGCGTTATTTAGATCTCGTCGTCGATTCGCGCGAAGAAGCGCTCGCGCGCGTCGCGCGTGCTCGACGTGACGGCGAAGCGATCTCGATCGGCTATCAAGGCAATGCCGCCGATGAATTCGCGGCGCTCTACGATGCGGGGCTTCGCCCCGACGCCGTCACCGATCAGACCTCGGCGCACGATATGCTCAACGGTTACGTTCCATCGGGGCTGACGCTTGAAGAAGCCGCGGCGTTGCGTACCGGCGATCCGGCGGAGTACGAACGGCGCAGCTACGAAACCGCCGGTCGTCATGTCGAAGCGATGTTACGGTTTCTCGATGCAGGTGCCGTCGTCTTCGACTACGGCAACAACCTGCGCGAAGCGGCGAAGAAGGCCGGAGTCGCGCGTGCATTCGATTTCCCGGGCTTCGTGCCGGCATTTATTCGGCCGCTCTTCTGTCGCGGAAGCGGTCCGTTCCGCTTTGCCGCGCTCTCCGGAGATCCGGCCGATATCGCGCGGTGCGACCGCGAATTGCTCGAACTTTTCCCGGAGGATGCGCACCTCCACCGTTGGCTGACGATGGCGCGCGAGCGCATCGCCTTCCAAGGATTGCCGGCGCGTATCTGTTGGCTTGGGTACGGCGATCGGGCGAAGGCCGGACTTGCGTTTAACGATCTCGTCCGGCGAGGCGAACTCTCCGCACCGATCGTCATCGGGCGCGATCATCTCGACACCGGGAGCGTCGCATCACCGTATCGCGAGACCGAAGGTATGCGCGACGGCAGCGATGCGATCGCCGATTGGCCGATTCTCAATGCGTTGCTCAATACCGCAGCGGGGGCGCACTGGGTGAGCTTCCATCACGGCGGCGGCGTCGGGATCGGCTATAGTCTCCACGCAGGCATGGTCGTCGTCGCCGATGGTTCGCGCGATGCGGAGGAGCGCTTGAGGACGGTTCTCGCAACCGATTGCGGCATGGGCGTGGTGCGCCATGCCGATGCCGGATACGAGATCGCGATCGAAACCGCGGACGAGAAGGGAATCGATTGGCGGCTCTAGCGACGGCGCCGCCGTTGCTGGTGCGAGCGCGCGCGCTGGTGACGTGCGATAGCGATGCGCCGCAGCAGGGCGTTACCTTCGCGGATCTCGGTCTCGTCGAAAACGGCGCGATCTTGGTTCGCGACGGACGGATCGTCGCGCTTGGCGAACGCGAAACGGTCGAACGCGCCGCTGCCGGAGTCGATTGCGCGCTCCTCGATCTCTCCGATACGGTGCTCGTGCCCGGCTTTGTCGACGCGCACACGCATCCGCTCTTCTCCGGGAATCGCGAGCCCGATTTTCGTGCGCGTCAGCGACACGAAGCGGCTCCGCTCGGCATGCTCTATACCGTCGATCGGACGCGCGAAGCCTTGCTCGCGCCGGAACGTTTCTGGCGCGATGATGTCACCGCACGATTGGCGGCGATGCTCGCCCACGGAACGACGACCGCCGAGGTAAAGACCGGCTATGCGCTTCACCGACCCGGCGAGCTCGAACTGCTCGATCTGTCGGTGCGCGCGCACTCCGACGAGAGCCTGCCGCGCATCGTGCCGACCTTCCTCGGTGCGCATGCGCTGCCGCCGGAGTTCGCCGACGCCGATGGGTACGTCGACTATCTCATCGATCAGTGTCTACCGTTTGCGCGCGCGCATGGTGCGCGATATGCCGACGCGTTTTGCGAACCCGGATTTTTTTCGGCGGCACAGACGCAACGCTATCTCGAAGCGGCTCGCAGCCACGGACTGCGCCTGCGCGTACACTGCGACGAGATGCAACATGGCGGTGCTGCCTCAATGGCACTCGCACTCGGAGTCGATGCGATCGATCATGGAAATTACATCACCGACGATGATACGCGGCGCCTGGGAGAGGGCGAGAGCGTTCTCGTTGCCTGCCCGGCAACGATCGACTACCTGGGGCTGCAGCGACATGCCCCGGTTCGCGCCGTTCTCGAACGGGGCGGTCACGTTGCCCTGGCAAGCGATTTCAACCCGGGAACCTCGCCCTGTCTCAATCTCGCGCACGTCGCATATCTCGGGCGAAAAATATTCGGCTTGAGCGCCGCAGAAGCGCTCGATGCGGTGACGCGTCAGGCCGCGCGCAGCTTACAGATCGCACGCGGCACGCTGCGCGTCGGTGGCGATGCGGATTTCGTGGCGTTGAGAATCGAGGATCCAAATGAATTCGGGTGGATGCACGGCGGGAATATCGCCGCTACGGTGGTACGCGCGGGGCGGGTACTGAAATGAACGAACTCTTTATCGCCGCGCGCGCGCTCGTCGGAGGGGAGGAGCGCAGCGAACTGGCGTTCCTCGTCGAAAATGGCCGTTTCGCCAAGATCGGCGATGCGAAACAGATGACGATCGAGGCCGCACGGAACGGAACGAAGACGCGGCGCTTCCCCGAGGATCGCTTAGTGGTCCCGGGCTTTATCAACGGACATAGCCACGCGTATCAGGTGTTATTGCGCGGTTGGGCCGATGACTGGAGTTTCGATAAATGGCGAAGCGATGCGCTCTATCGCGTCGTCCCGCAACTGCGCCCGGAGGATATCTACTGGGTCTTCGTCTTTGCGTTCAGCGAGATGCTCGCCGCCGGAATCACGAGCGTCGTCGAGTTTTTCTATCTCAACGGCGCGGGGAACGCGCATGCCGAGGCTGCGATTCGTGCAGCGCGCGATACGGGGATACGCCTGGTCTTCGCCCGCACGTGGATGGATGCGAGCTATGCCCCCGCCGCCTATCGCGAGAGCATCGATCTCGCACGCTCGCGCAGCGAGGAACTCCTGCAGGCCTACCCGGAGATCAATTTTTGCGTCGCGCCGCATTCGTTGCACGCCGCGTCGCCGGCGATGATCGAGGCTGCTGCGGCATTCGCCGCCGAACATGACTGCATGCTGCACGTGCATGTTGCCGAGGCGGCGTACGAAGGTGCCGCAACGCTCGCCGAGCATGGGGCGACGCCGATACGTCTGTTGGATCGACTCGGCGCGCTCAACGAACGTTGTGTCGCCGTTCACGCGATCTATATCGACGATGAAGAGCAAGCCTTGCTCGCCGAACGCGGCGCGCGTGTCATTCACAATCCGATGACCAATCAATATCTCGGTGACGGAATCTGCGATATTTCGGGGCTGCGCGCGCTCGGTGTGCCGATCGGGCTTGGAACCGATGCCGATGTGAAACCATCGGCGATCGACGAGATGCGCGCGGCATCGCTGCTGCAGAAGATCGCTCGTACCGACGGTGCCGCGTTCGGAGCGCGTGCGGCGTTCGATTTGGCGACGGCGAGCGGCGCGCGCGCGCTGCGCCTCGATGCGGGACGCATCGAAGTCGGAGCGTTCGCCGATTTCGTCGTGCTCGACGCGCGTGGGATCGACCCATGGGCACCGGCGGTGAACGCATTGGTCTATCGGGGCGAGGATGCGTGGGTACAGGGAACGTTCGTTGGCGGGACGCGCGTTGCGGGGCGCGAGCCGAGCGCGGCGGCAACTGCAGCGCGCGAACGGCTACGCGAGATCGCCGATCGTCTGGTTCCGTAACAGCCGCATAAAGCGGCCGAAGCGCGCGTTATTCTCCGGAGTCGAGGGCATCTCGGTATAGACGACGATCGCGAAGCGCCGCCCGGAAGCGGTCGTGAGGATGCCTCCGTCGTGCGTTACCTCGCTCGTATCACCGGTCTTATGGGCAAATCGGTCGCCCGGCGCGAGCCCGAGGCTCAGCTTGTCGTTCCAATGTTGTGCTGCGAGCCAGCGCTCCAATAGCTCGGCGCCCGGGAACGCGCGCTGCGCGATGAGCCGGAAGAGGCGCGTTGCGTCGCGTACCGGGTGGGCGTTGCGATGTACGCCGTCCCACTGCGGGTCGGCGATCAGCGGATCGCTCCCCGAGAGCTTTCGGTGAAAGGCGGTCGCCGAGAGGCCGAGTTCCTCGCGCACGATGCTCGTCGCCTCCTCGCGCCCAAGGCGGTCGAAGAGTTCGTTGGTCGCGATGTTGTCCGAGCGGTCGACGGCATAGCGGCAGAGCTCCTCGAGGCTCGCGGGGTAGCCCGGTTCGATCGGTGAGGGGGCATCGTTGAGCGTCCGGTTCTCCTCGCGCACGGGGCGGCGTTCGTCGAGTCGGCGCAGCCCTCGCGCTGCGAGGAGGAGCGCGGCCGCAGCGAGTGGGCTCTTGATCGTGCTCGCGGGATAGATCCTCCGGTCGGCGTCGAGCGCGAGGCTCTCTCCGGCGGGCTCGATCGGATCCCAGAGGATCGAGGGCCGGAGTAACTCGGCCTGCCG
>DAIBFU010000071.1:0-9190 GCA_027422105.1 Vulcanimicrobiota bacterium
CAGGCGCGCTTTCTCGAGTGCCCATTCCGGCTGCTTTCCATCCTCAGCATGTTCGAGAATACAGGTCGGCGCGGAAAGGGTCGGAACCAGGTAGGCGCCGTTGCCTTTGAAGAGTTCAATCGCTTCGTCATCGAGCATGTGCCCGTGTTCGATAGAATCGATTCCGCCGCGCAGCGCGTTTTTAATGCCGATGGTGCCGATTGCATGCGCTGCAGTGCGCAGGCCGTGACGGTGCGCTTCATCGATGCCGGCTTGTAGTTCCTCGGGCAATAATTGCGCGATTCCCGGAACCGCGCCGCGCGTCAGCACTCCGCCGGTGGCAATAAACTTGATGCAGGTTGCACCCGCGAGCAGTTGTTCGCGTACCGCTTTGCGTGCCTCCCACGGCGAGTCGACCTGACGTCCGAGAAACCACGCGTGCCCGCCGGTCATGCAGATAACGGCGCCTGCGGCGGAGATGCGCGGTCCCTCGATCTTCCCCTCGGCGATTCCGGCAGCCACGCTCATTACGCTTCCGCCGGAGCAACCGAGATCGCGGAGACTCGTCACGCCGGCATAGAGCGATTTTCGCGCGTTGTTTACCGCCGCGATCACGCGCTCGTTTTGCGTGCTGCGCGACCAGGCATCTTGCGATGCCGCCTCGCCGCTTGCTTCCAAATGTACGTGCGCGTTGGTAAGCCCCGGCGTCATACAGGGAACCGTACGCAACTGCTCGCCCCCTGCGGTTCCCTCCGCGACGGAGAGGATGCATCCGTCAGCGATGGTCACGTCGACGTTGCGTCGCGCTTTGGCGAGCGTACCGTCGTAAAAAACTCCGACGCGGAACGTTTCTTGTTGATGCGCCGACTTAGTCTGAGAGAAGGGCATCGTGAGCCTCCATTGCAGTAAACGCTTTGCTCGTCAATGCGTGGCCGAGTTCGCGTGCGATGAAGCGAGAGGCGGCGCGAATGCGCTGGAGATCGACGCCGGTCTCAATACCCATCGAAGCGAGCAAATAGAGCAGATCCTCGGTGCCGAGGTTTCCGGTCGCTCCCGGTGCGTAGGGGCAGCCTCCGAGTCCACCGCTGCTGGAATCGAAGATCGAAATGCCGCAGCCGAGCGCGGTGTAAACGTTGGCAAGCGCGGTTCCGCGCGTATCGTGGAAGTGCATGGCCAATCGTTCGAGCGGAATCTTCTCCGCAAGAAGCGGGACGAGTTCCTCGACTTGGCTCGGGACGCCGACGCCGATCGTGTCGCCGATCGAAACTTCGTCGCATCCGAGATCCATGAGCGATACGGCGACCTCCACAACCTTTTGCGGAGGCACGTTATCGCCGAACGGCGAGCCGAACGCCGTCGAAACGTAGCCGCGAACGCGCAATCCGTCGTTCTTGGCATGGCCGACGACCTCGCGGAAAGTCGCGATCGATTCGGCGATACTCATGCGGATGTTTCGTTCGGTGAAGCGCTCCGAGGCGGCGGTAAAGACCGCGATCTCACGTACGCCGACCGAACGCGCACGTTCGTAGCCGCGCATGTTGGGAACGAGAACCGGGTAGCGAACGCCCGTGCGTTTGGAAATTCCGGCAAAGAGTTCCGCACCGTCGGCGAGTTGCGGGATCGCCTTCGGGCTGACGAAGGAGGTGGCTTCGATGACCGGGAGGCCGCTCTCGGAGAGAAGATCGACATACGCAATTTTCGTCGCCGTCGCGATGATCTCGTGTTCGTTCTGGAGGCCGTCGCGCGGCCCCATCTCGGCGATCGTGACGCGTTTCGGCCGCTTCATGCTACGCTTCGATCTCCACAAGCGTCGTGCCGCCGGCGACCGTCGCGCCCTCGCGCGCGTGTACTGCCGCCACCTTTCCCACGCCGGGAGCTTCGATGCGGTGCTCCATCTTCATCGCCTCCAAAACCACGAGCAAGCTGCGTGCTTCGACGCGGTCGCCGGGAGCGACGGCAACGCGAAGAATCTTTCCGGGCATCGGAGCGCGGATGCTTCCCGAGCGTTCGTCGCCGATGCCTCCGGCGCTCTCGACCTGCGGAGCGGGTGCGAGCGCGACTTCGTACTCGATTCCTTCCCAGAGAATCGAATAACCGCGGTCGTGGCGGCGCACGCGTCCACGGGCCTCCACATCGCCGACGGCGGCGTGCATGGTCGCGCCGTTCCCAAGCGTTCGCAGCGGCCCCGTAAGATCGCCGTAAACGATAACGCTCTCGGCGGTGCGGTCGATGCGCAAGGTCGCGCGTGCATCATCGTGCGCGAGAGCAAGCGGTATTGAAACGCCCGCGATCCGCCATGGCACGGCGTCGTCACGCAGCATTGCCGCCAATGCAAGAATCTGCACTTCGCGCGGAAACGCGGTGCGCGCGAAGCGAGATTCGTCGAGTCGTTGTGGGAGAAAACTCGTCGTCGTATCGCCTTGCATGAACGCTTCGTCTTGGGCGATCCAGCGAAGCAACGGAAGGTTTGTGCGGAGCCCGCCGATCTGCGTACGGTCGAGCGCATGTTGCAGGCGGCGCACGGCCTCGTCGCGCGTCGGTGCCGCAACGATCAGTTTTGCCAACAACGAGTCGTAAAAGAGCGTGACTTCGCTCCCCAACGCAACGCCGCTATCGACGCGTGCCTCCCAAGGATGCGGTATCTCCCAACGGTCGATCGTTCCGGTCGAAGGGAGCATTTGCATCGATGGATCTTCGGCGCAAATACGCACCTCGATCGCCGCGCCGCGCGGTTGAATTTGTTCCTGCGCGAACGGCAAGCGTTCACCCGAGGCAACGCGGAGTTGCCATTCGACGAGATCGAGCCCGTACACGAATTCGGTAATCGGATGCTCGACCTGCAGACGCGCGTTCATCTCCAAGAAGTAAAACGATTCGTCGGCATCGAGCATAAACTCGGCGGTGCCGGCGTTGCTGTAGCCGACGCTGCGAGCGGCGCGTAATGCGGCCTCTCCCATGCGCGCGCGCAGTTCCGGCGAGACGGCCGTACTCGGTGCTTCTTCGAGAACCTTTTGGTGACGACGCTGGATCGAACATTCGCGTTCGCCGAAGTGCACGATGTTGCCGAATGAATCACCGAGGATCTGAAATTCGATATGGCGCGGCGAACGCAGGTAGCGTTCGAGGAGAACATTTTCATCACCGAATGCAGCGAGTGCTTCGCGTTTTGCTGCATCGAGCGCTTCGTCGAAATCGGCGAGCGACTCGACGATGCGCATTCCGCGCCCACCGCCGCCCGCGCTCGCTTTGACGAGCAGCGGGAAACCGACCTCTTGCGCGCGGGCGCGCAGCGTGGCGAGATCCTGCTCGGCGCCGTCGTAGCCGGGGATGACCGGTACGTCGGCTGCGCGCGCCTTCTGCTTTGCTTCGATTTTGCTGCCCATCGCCGCCATCGCTTCGGGGCTGGGGCCGACGAAAATAAGCCCCGCATCGCGAACCGCGCGTGCAAAGTCAGCGCGTTCGGAGAGGAACCCATAGCCGGGATGGATGGCGTCGGCGTTCATCGCGCGTGCGGCAGCGAGAACCGCGTCGATGTTGAGATAGGATTCGCGAGCGAGCGCGGGGCCGATACAGCGCGCTTCGTCCATCGCGCGCACGTGACAGGCGCGTTCGTCGGCAGTCGAATAGACGCCGAGAGCGGCGATCCCCATTTCATGGGCAGTCCGCGCGACGCGGATAGCGATCTCGCCGCGATTGGCGATCAGCAGGCGACGGATCATCGGGAAAACGTCGGCGTCCGACGCTCAAGAAATGCGCGTAACCCCTCTTGCCCCTCGGGGGAGGTGCGTTGCAAGGCGATCGCTTCGGCCGTGAGTGCGAGCGTTGCGTCGTACGTGCTTGCAGTAACGCGCGGGATCAACGTTTTTGCCGCTGCGCTTGCCGCGGGCGAGGCACTGAAGAGTTCGCGTAACGTTTCGTCGACCGCATCGTCAAGATGCGAGGCGCGCACGACGCGATGCACGAGCCCGATCGCCGCCGCACGCTGCGCATCGAAGCGCTCGCCGGTGAGAAAGAGCGCGCGCGCGTGGCTGCGGCCGATTTTCGCGAGGACGAACGGGGATATTACCGCCGGTATGATACCGAGCTTTACCTCGGTAAAGCCGAAGACCGTGTCATCTGCGGCGATGACGATATCGCAGACCGCTGCGAGCCCCGCTCCGCCGCCGAGCGCAGCACCGTGAATGGCAGCGACCGTCGGCTTGCTGCACCGGTCGATCGCGCGGAACATCTCGCTCATCGCGCGGGCGTCGGCGATGTTCTCTTCATGGGTGAGATCGAGTGAAGCGCGCATCCACGAAATGTCGGCGCCGCCGCAGAAGACGGGGCCTTCACCGGTCAGCAGGACGGCGCGCGTACTGTCATCGTTGTTGAATCGCTCGAAGGTCTCACGGAGCGCTGCGATCATCTCGTTATTAAATGCGTTGCGAACCTTTGGGCGAGCGAGCGTCACGCGTGCAACGCCGTCGGCGAGCGCGACGCGAAGAGGTGCTTCTTTCATACCCCGGCCCTCTTCTCGGCGCCATCCAAAGGCGCCTGGGATACGTTATCGTTGCATCGTGCAAAGACTCGTCTACCGCTACGCTCCGCTCGCACGGCTCGCCCATTGGTTCGGGGCGATCGCCGTTGCCGTCTTAATTTCGAGCGGCCTACAGATTTTCAACGCGGCGCCCTACCTCGACGCCGCGGATCGCAGCACCCCGACGCGGCGGGTACTCTCCATCGATGCCCCTGCCGATGGCGTTGGGAGGACGACGATTTTCGGCCGCTCCTTCACCACGACCGGTTTCCTTGGGTGGGGAAGCGATGGGAATGGTGGTGAGGGGGCGCGGGCGTTCCCCGGCTGGCTCACAATCCCGGCCTACCAAGATCTTGCCGACGGACGACGGTGGCACTTTTTCTTCGCCTGGATCGCGAGCCTCGCATGGCTTGCCTGGCTCGTTTCCAGTGCGGTGAAAGGAAATCTCGCAGAGATGATTTTGCGCCCAAGCGATCTGCGCAAGCTCTGGCCGATGCAAGCCTACTATCTGCGCTTGAGGCGCGATCCGCCGCCGCACGGTAGCTATAATCCGCTACAGAAAGCCGCGTATACCTTCGTGCTGTTCGTACTCGCGCCGCTCATCTTCTTAACCGGGCTTGCGCTCTCGCCGGGGATCGATGCGATCGCTCATCCGTTGACGATCCTTTTTGGCGGACGGCAATTTGCGCGCCTTTGGCATTTCGTCGGGATGATGCTCTTCGTCGGTTTTGCGTTCGTGCACATCTTTCAGGTTCTTACGCAAGGTTTCTTCAATCAGATGCGCTCGATGATCTCCGGCTGGTACCGGTTGCGCGAACATGAGAACGTGGGGCCATGAAGCGACGACTCTTTCTCGCTTCATCGATTGCAACTGCACTCGCCGGGTGTGCGCCGATCGGAACCGCGCTGAACGATAATTCGGGCTTCCACCACGTACTCGGGTTCGAAGGGCGACTCGACGCCGCGCTCATGGAGAATCTGCCTGGTCGCGCGCGCGAATACTCGCTCGTCGATATCAGCAAGAATTTTCCCGTCGACAGTCTACCGACGCCGACGAGTACGGCCTATCAGCGCCTCCTCGCTCGCGATTTTCACGACTATACGCTTTCGGTCATCGGTGCGGTCGAGCGACCTCTGCGCCTGCCGCTCGCGCAGTTGCAACGTATGCCGCAGCAGACGCAGATCACCCGACACGACTGCGTCGAAGGCTGGAGTGCGATCGCCGCTTGGACGGGAGTTCCTCTGCATCGCATCTTGCAAATCGCGCGACCGCATCGCGGTGCGCGCTATGTAATTTTTCGCTGTATGGATAGCGACGGCCAAGGCACGCCGTATTACGAAAGCCTCGATATGGAGCAGGCCTATCAATCGCAAAGCCTGCTCGCGCTGCGGTTCAACGGAGATCCGATTCCCCCGGATCGCGGCGCACCGCTTCGTCTATGCGTACCGACGCAACTCGGTTACAAGAGTGCGAAGTGGCTGCGCGAGATTCAAATCGTTGGTTCGTTCGGGCATCTCTACGGTGGAAAGGGTGGGTATTGGGAAGACCAAGGCTATGAGTGGTACGCCGGTATCTAATGCGCCGCTAGCACCGTCGCCGGCGCGCTTATAGGGTGGCGGTAAACCGTCACCTCCAGTTCGAGGTCGGCTCCCTTTACAGCGTGCGCAAATAGACTTGCATTGCGATAAGGGCGACCACGATTGGTCCAATCTCGGCGACAATTCCCAGGATCTGCACCGCACCGCTTTTAAGCCTCAATAGCTCGCTTCCCATCGGAATGAGTATGCCGATGAGGATCGTCGTGATTCCCGCGACGAGCAGCGCTTTGCCGCCGAACGCATTGCCGGCGTACCAGGCCTTCGGGCTGCTTCGCGTCTTTGTCGTCCGGATTCCGTAGAGGTCGTTCGGGGCGATCTTTCCGAGTATCAGCGGAATCGAGAGCCCGGAAACAATCAATCCTGTGGTGACTGCACACAGGGCCATTATGAGCGGCATATTCATACGTTATCCTCATCGCGATCCATAAAAAACACGCATCCGAAAGACGGGTCTTCGGAGAATCGCCTAGTTCGTCCACCTCTGAGAGAAGCCATCGTGCGCCGCTCAATCGTTCCCAGACGCATATTCAAATGGCGATCGTAGCCGCCGCTTTCGTAAACCAGGGGCGGTAACGTACCGCGAGACCCGCTGCCCCCGGCTCGGAAAACAACGCGCATCGCTGTAGCATCGAGGGAGGTCGGGGGGAGGGACGCGCAGGGGCCCGTCATCTCGATCCACGGTGCAGTAAAAGTCTGAGGTCGAAGGGAAGGCTCCCCTATGGACGGGCCTTCGCAGCCCGAACGTGCCCAGCAGCGACAACGGCGAGATCGCGATCTGGTCAAAGGTGCGGCCCTCCTGCTTTCTACTGACCGACCGCTTGCCGACCTCTACGACGAATTCGTCTCACTGCTCGCACAGTTCGTCGACGCCTCGATCGTTCTCATCCTCGCACCGGAGCGAGGATCGTTGCAGTGTGTTTACGCCTATCTCGACGGCGTCGGTGGAATCCCCGACAATCCGGGTGTTCCCAATGAAAGCACGAGTGCGCGGGTCTTTCGCGATGCCGACCCCCGCATCTACGGGCACGCTCGCGAGTGGAATGCGACGAACTATCTTCGGCTCGGCGAGCGCACGCGCGAGCCGGAATCGGCGATCTTCGTTCCCATTCTTTTTGGCGGGCGGAGCATCGGCGTACTCTCCGTGCAGTCGACGGAACCCAATGCGTACGATGCCGACGACTTCGCCCTGCTCGAGACCTGCGCGCTCTATCTCGGCGCGCGTATGCACAGCGATCGCGGTCGGCGCGATGCCGAACGTTTCGAGCGGCTCGCTCACGTTGACGAACTGACCGCGATTCCCAATCGACGCAACTTCGAAGAGTGCTTCGAACGCGAGGCAACGCGCGCGCGCCGTATCGGGCGCCGGCTCGCGCTGTTAATGATCGACGTCGATCTCTTCAAGGAGTTCAACGACCGGTACGGCCACATCGCCGGCGATGCATGTTTGCAGCAAGTCGCCGCGACGATCGCGCAGACGCTGCGGCGGCCGACCGATCTTGTCGCTCGCTACGGCGGCGAAGAATTCGTCGTATTGCTTCCCGAGACCGAACTTGCCGGAGCGCTCGGGGTTGCCGAGCTCGTGCGCGCGTCGATCGCGGGGCTCGGCATTCCGCACGGTGGTTCGTCGTTAGGAAGCGTTTCGGTCAGCATCGGTTGCGCGAGCGGAACACCGCGCGGAAATAGCGAGCGCCAGCAACTCGTCGAGGCCGCAGATGCGGCGCTCTACCGTGCCAAACACGCCGGGCGCAATCGCGTTGCCGCCGAACACCCCATCAACGCCGGCCCTTCGGTCGAGCGCCGTAGCGCCTTCGACGGCGTGCCCATTTTTGATGGGCGCTTCATCGAGCGAACCGAAGAGATCGGTCGCCTCACCGTCGCCATCGAGCGCAGCGCTTTGGTGACGCTTGTCGGTGGTGCAGGCATCGGGAAGACCCGCACGGCGATCGAGGGCATCGCACGGCTCCTTCATCGCTTCCCCGACGGGGCGTGGTTCGTCGATCTCGCCGGGGCCGTCGACGAACGCGATGTCGAATCGGCAATCGTCGAGGGGCTCGCGCCGCTCGTACGGCCGGGGTCGAGCATGCGCGACTGCGTGCGCGCCTTTCAGCGCTCGCGCGGTCTGTTGCTGCTCGACGCCTGCGATGCCGGGGCACAAGCCGTTGCCGCCGGCATCGATCGGTTGCTGGAAGGGGCCCCCGAAATGCGGATCGTTGCAACGGCGCGCACGGCGTTAGGCGTTCTCGGCGAAGCGCCGCTCCGTCTCGAACGGCTCGATATGCACGAGAGCGAACAACTTTTTTCGACTCGTTTTGAAGAGTCGGCACACGAACCCCTCAACGCAACCTCGATGGAAACCCATCTCGCATCGTTGCGCGGCCACCCGCTGGCGATCGAACTCGGCGCGAAATACCTTAGTTCGCTTCCTCCGGACCTCCGCAATCGCGGCAGCGCGCTCGGTATCGAAAGCGTCGCCGGAATGCGGAGCGGCGGTGGAGCGTCGCGCGGGGACCCCATTGTAGAGCGCATCTTCAAGCGCAGCTACGGCTCCCTCGACGAAGATCGTCGGCGCCTTATGCGACGCGTCTCGATGTTCTCCGGTGTATGGAGTGCAACGGCGGCGCACGCGCTCTGCCGCAACGAAATTCCCGACGGCGGGGCAACCGAGGCGGCGCTCGAGGATCTCGTCCGTCGCGGACTGCTGCGAAAGCAGACCCATGGCGAGCGCACGCGCTATCGCGTGGTCGATGCGTTGCGGGTCGCCGCCCACGAGTTTCTCGCACAAGCGGGAGAAGTGACGATGGTCGCGGTTCGCTATCGAGAGTACTACGAAGAGCTTGCGGCATCGATGCCGGCGCGCTTTCGTGCCGAGCCGTCGACACGTTGGATTGCGTTGCTCGACGATGAATCTGCAAATATGCGTGCTGTTTTGCGGATGCTGCTGGCGGAAGGGGAGTTCGAACGCGCTGCGCTTTTTCTCGACGGGTTGCGCTTCTGGACGTGGGAACGAGGCGCGTTGCATCTGCGAACGCTTTTGGATCGCCTCGAAGAAGCGCGGCCGCGTTTTCGGGCCTGCGGCGAGCATGCAGAGGCGGCGCT
>DAIBFU010000072.1:0-8619 GCA_027422105.1 Vulcanimicrobiota bacterium
GAAGCGAGCTCCGAGACCACCGCTCCTCACAGCACCCCCGAGCCGACGCTCGATGCCGCAGTCGAACCGACGCCCGATGCCGCAGTCGAGGCCGCTCCGGCGGCCGCCGCACCCCCCGTGGCCGAACCCGCCGCACCGAAGGGACCGACGCCGGAGCAGCTCGCTGCTCGGCAGCGCGCCCAGGAGCGCTGGGAAAAGCTCGTTGCGGCGCATGCCGAGGGTGAGAGCCGCGAGGCGCGCGTCAAATCACTCGTGAAGGGCGGGCTCCTCCTCGATATCGACGGCTATCGCGCCTTCCTCCCGGCAAGTCAGAGCGGCGAGCAACGCGGCGCCGCGCTCGACCCGCTGGTCGGCACGAAAATCCAGGTAAAGATTATCGACGTCGATGAAGCGCGCAAGCGCCTCGTGGTCTCGCGTCGTCGCGCGCTCGCTCAAGAGCGACGCGAGAGCCGCGCGGCGACGATTGCTGCGCTCGAAGTCGGGAAAGAGTGTGACGCAACGGTCGTTCGACTCACCGACTTCGGTGCATTCGTCGATCTCGGTGGTGGAGTCGATGCGCTCGTTCCAATGAGCGAGCTCGATTTCGAGCGCGTCGCGAAAGCCGCCGATGTCGTCAGCGTCGGAGAACAGCTTCGCGTGCGGATTCTCCGCGTCGAAGGAAACGGCAAGAAGATCGCTGCTTCACGGAAAGCTCTGCTCGCCGATCCGTGGCGCGACAATGCAGCGCTCCTCCGTAACGGCTCGACCATTGAAGGGACGGTCGTCGCCCTCGAACCGCGACTCTCCGTCGAAGTCGCCCCGGGTATCGTCGGAAACATCTCCGACCGCGAAGCGGATCCTGCCGATTATGCGATCGGCGAGAAGGTCGAGGTGACGATTCGTTCCCTCGATATGCGCGCCCGCCGTCTACGTTTAAGCGTTCTTCACGGCACCCCGGCAATGAGTTCGACGGGCTTTGCCCCACTCGGGCAGGAGCTGCGCCGCTAGGCGCAGCCCCCACTCGGCTGCGGTTCGCGCAGCTATTGCCCCATCAGCGGCAGACGTTCGTGCAACGCCGCATTCGCCAACGCACGGAGCGTCTCGAGATGCGCGCGCGTGAGTTCGTCGAGCCCCTTCCGTTGCAACCCGGTCGTGCTTTCATCGCGGAGATTCACGAGCTCTCCACGCGCCAGCGCCTGTGCGTCGCTGGGCGCACCTTGCATCGGATGCAGCCACATCATCGCCAGTCGTTTCGCAAACGCCATCTGAAGGTTGCGTTTGATCACGCCGTCGTGTTCGACCATTCCGTTGGCAAGGTCGCCGAAGATCGTCGCCTGTGCCCACGTGAAGAGGTCGGTCAAACTCATCGTCGAGTTTGCACGATACTTCGTGTGGATATCGGCGATCCGCTGTAGCGTCAGCGGAGCGAAGATTTCGTTGAGCGCGGAATTTTGCGCCGCATTCACCGTCTCGACGACCGGTATATCGTGTCGCGGAGTCGGATTATAGGCCCAGGTTCCATTCGTAAACGAACTCACCTCGGAGTAGGTGAGGCTCCGCAAAACGTGAGCATTGAACTGCCATGCATTGTTGTCGAAGAGTTCGCTTGCGAGCAGATTCCATGCACGAACTTCCTGCTTGCGTGGAACCGCGGTGAGCGGTAAGGGAGCATGCGGGTCGGTCCGCCAGGCGCGCGAGAGGTACTCGCCGCCGATGGTGTGTGCGGCCATCAGCGAGCAGCGAAGATCATCCATGAACGGATACGTGAAGGCAAGGCGCGCTTCATCATAGGCGTGTCCCGGCGACGGGAATCGCGCGAGAACCGCGTTCATGAGTCCACGCATCATTCCGACCTGCCCTTCGCACCAGTGTAAAGGGTGATCGGTCAACATGAACTGGAAAACGCGCGGGTCGATTGCGTGGCCGGTGGCGAAATCGACGTCTTCGTCGGACGCAAAGCGATAGTACGGGTTCGTCCACTTCGATGCCCAGCGTTCGAGCGTCGGGAGTTCGGCTCGCGGCGTCTTCACACCGATGTAGCCGTATCCGTATTTAATCGCGTGGTAGTCGTATGGCCCGAGCACGAGTTGCTCGTAATCGCCCTGCGGCGTACCTTTGGGCCAGAGATTGATCGGGTTGTACGCCATGACCGAGGTCGAGACGCCGTATTTGGAGGTGAAGGCTTTGCTCTGCAAATCCTTCGCCGTGTAGGCCATCGCACTGATGAAGTTGTGCTGGAGGCCGAAATCGTGCCCGGATTCGTGCAGAACGGTCGAGCGAATCGCTTCGAGGACGAATTTGTGTTCGGCGGCAGCCGAATCGGGAAGACCGCGCGCCGGGGCGATCAGGAAGCGGTAAGCACGCCCAGCGGTCCCTTCGACGGCATCGACATTGATACCGACATTGAGTTCTTCGCCGGTACGAGGATCGCCGATGATCAGCGCCTCGGCCCCATACTGCGGCTGCGTCGTATCGACCCAACGCACGACGTTATAGGAGAGGTTCTCCGGGTCGGCGTTCGCCGGCAACTGCTGCACTTTCACCGCGTTGAGAATGCCGATCTTCTGAAAAGCATCGTTCCACGTGAGTAGTGCGGCGCGAATGGTCGCACGATAGGCGACCGGGACGTCGTTACTGATCGAGAAAACCAACGGATGCGTCGCGATCGACGGCTTTCCGGGGGTCTTCGGTTTAAAGTTCCAGCGGAGAATATAATTCACGTTTCGCGTTTCGTGCGAATCGTTGGCGAAATCGAGACGCGGGATGCTGAAAAACCCGACGCGCGCGTCGTAGATGCGCGGGATGAAACCATCATGCGGTTCCTGGAGAATATTATAGGTGATTCCGATTTCGACACTACGCGGATCGGGTACGTTATCGATCGTATTCGGATCGAAACTCGCCCAGGTCTGCCGAACTTGTAAGACGTCGTTCTTCGGGAAGGCTTTCGCGCCGCTGAAAAAACCGCGCGACGGATCGAGATGATAACCGTGCATCGGATTGCGGATCGCTTGCGAGAAGACCGCGTTGTAATCTGCGACATCGCCGAGAAAGGACGCCGCGGGAATGACGATATTGCCGGTCTTTGCATCGCGTGCGACGATCGGAACGATCGCGATCACCGAGGCCGGCATCGATTGTTTGGCCGCTAGAGCCTGCGGCGTTCCGGGTTTGGTCTGGACGATACGGTTGGGCCAGCGCAGGGCAATCTTTCCGTCGGCTCGATCGAATTCGAAGATGCGCGTCGGTGCGACGTATGGCTCACCGGCAGCCGGGCCGAAACCACCGAGCCCGGTCGAGGGCACCGAGGTCTCGATGAACGATCTCCCGATCTGCTTCGGCGAGAGCACAAAATAATACATTCCCGCCTTGCGGATGAGGGGAATGAGCCCCGGTTGGAGCTTTGCACCCTTGATAAAAACCGCGTACGGGGCGGGCTGCGGCCCTCCGCCCGGCGCCATCTGCGCACGAGCTGTCCCCCCCGATAGAACGGCGACCAACGCAAGCGCAGCCGCACCTGCCATCGCAAAACGACGCACGAAACCTCCTACATAAGCATCCCGGATCCGGGATACGAGCGAGCAAAAGAGACTTTTCGCGCTCTTTCGCAGCGGCGCTCTCGCTCCCCCGCCCGGCGACGGCTCGCCGGCTAGGCTCTTCCTCCAGAGCGTGCTATACTGCGCGGGTTCCCCACCGTCGAAAGGTTCCTTGAAGCGATGCGCCGCGTACTTTTTATTGCCGTATTTTTTCTCCTATTTCCGCCGTTGACCACCCTTGGCGCCACGGGCGCAAGCAACTCAACGGTAGCCTGCAAAGGGAGCGCGTTGCGTTCGGTCGCGAGCCGCACGCATAGCAAGGTGAATGCCTGCATCGCCACCCTCCATCGTTTCATTCTCGAGACGACCTACTACCAGAATGCATCGCTCCTCGGCGGCACTGCCCTTGCCGCTTTCCCGGAGGCTCGTTTTCGTTATGGCCTCGCTCCGCGCATCGAGGCCTTTCTGGATTACCCATCGGAGATCGCGAAATCCGGGAGTCGCGGTAACGGCGTCTATTTTATGACCGGTGCGGGCATCGGCGCAAAGGTGGGGCTCGGGGAATTTCACAACGCGTACTTCTCGATATCCGGAGAAGAGCACCCACCGCTCGGGGCACTTGCCAATACCGCGATCGTCCCCGACTCGCTCTACAATCTCTACGCGAATTGGTCGCCGGCACGTACGTGGTCGTTCGGAGCATCGCTGGGACGATACGTCTATACGCAAAGCGATATCGGTGTCGCGCAGGTCGTCACGCCGACCGCGGCATTTTCCGTCAGTCACGATCTCAATCTTCGCTACGGACTCACCGCGGAAATTTCGACGCAATCGGTCGCCGCGTATGGCGGCGGCGCGCAAACCACCGGCACGATCGCCGTTCAACGCGTTCTGAACCCAAAATTACTTTTTTCGCTCGAGATCGGCACCGCGTTTAACGCCAGCGCCGACAGCAAGCCGCACTACCTCGGCTTTGGATTCATCTTTCGGTAGAGCAGTCTCGGCATCACGCGACGGTGATGCCGCTCCCCCGGACGAGCGAACCGATCCGTACCGCCTCTGCAACGCCGCCGCTCCGTAGCGCGGCGAGAAACCGCTCGAGTTCGCTCTCGGGAAGCGCGATTAAGAGCCCGCCGGAGGTCTGTGCATCGGCAAGCGCGAGACGCACTTCTTTGGGGACCTCGTCGCTAAAATGCGCCCCGTCGGCGATTGCCGCATCGAGATTCGTTCTCGTGCCTCCAGGTACGATGTTCTCGCGAGCGAGTTCGAGCACGCCCGGAAGCAACGGCACGCTCTTCGAGTCAATGTTCGCGCCGAGTTCCTTCCCGAGCATCTCGTGAAGGTGCCCCAGCAGCCCGAACCCGGTGACATCGGTCATCGCGCTCACACCGAAACGCAACGCGCATTCCGAAGCGTGTCGATTCAACCTGGACATCGAGGCAACCGCCGGGGCGAGCGCCTCGGCACCGATCGTATCGGAGCGCCGCGCAGTCGTGAGAATTCCCGTTCCGATCGCTTTCGTCAGCACCAGCGCATCGCCGGCGCGTCCGGAATTGTTCCGCACGATCCGCTGCGGATGCACCATGCCCGTTACGGCAAGTCCATACTTCGGCTCATCGTCTTTTATCGTGTGCCCACCGATCACCGCGATCCCCGCCGACGCCGCGCTATCGACCCCGCCGCGCAGGATTGCGGCGATCGTCTCCGCCTCCATATTCTCGGGGAATGCGGCGATCGCTAACGCGAAGAGCGGGGTTGCGCCCATCGCGTAGATATCCGATAGCGCGTTCGCTGCAGCGATTCGGCCGAAATCGTATGGATCGTCGACGATCGGCGTGAAGAAATCCAACGTCGCGACGATCGCATGCTCGTCGTCGAGACGATAGACGCCCGCATCGTCGGCGCTCGCCGTGCCGACAAGAACGCGCGGGTCAAGAATCGGGGGTAGGTCGCGCAGAACCTGCGCGAGCGCACGTGCGTCGAGCTTCGACGCTCAACCCGCGCAGCTTGAGAGATGGGTCAGTCGCGTGATATCGGTCTTCGTCACCTCGGCACTCGCTAGTGGAAAAAGATCGAGGCAAGGCTGCCGATAACGACACCGCCGACGAATATGATACCGAACGTCGCCACGAGCACCTTTCGCGGGAAAACCTTCCGCACGATAAAAAGCGAGGGCAGACTGATCGCCGGAAGCGTCACGATCAACGCAATCGCCGCGCTCATGCTCATTCCGTGCGCGAGCAGCGTTTGCACGATCGGCACTTCACCCGCCGTAGGGACGACGAAGAACGTACCGGCAAGCGCGACCAACGCCGTGGGAAGAATCCCCGCGGTATGCAACGTCAGCCCCGGCGGGAAGAGAAACGCACGCAGTGCGCCGAGCAATAGGACGATCGCGATGTAGCCTGGGAGAATGGCGACGATCTCGTTCCACATCTCCTTGATCCAGGCCACCGATAGCGAGCGAAGGTTTGCATCGGGGCGTTCGATCGGTGCGAGTTCAAAGCTCGGCGCATCGATCTCCGCGTTCGGTAGCGCGGCTCCAAGGCGATGCGCGACGGCAACGACGACCGCGATCAACAGCACCGCCGAGATCAGCCGAATCGCCGCAAATTGCCATCCCAAAACAAAACCCATAAAGATGAGTACCGCGGGATTGAGCAACGGATTACCGAGGAAGAACGCCAACGCCCCTTCCATGCTGGTGCGCTGTTTGCGCATACCGACGACGATCGGCGCGGTGCAGCAGGTACACATCATGCCGGCCAACGAGATTGCACCGGCGATCGCGGCCGAGCGCGCGTTCGCCGCGCCGAGGAGCCGAAGCAACCACTTCCGCGGAACGAAGACTTGAATCGTCGCGCCAAGGAACAACGCGAGAACGACGGCGGTCCAGACGGCGTTAAAGTATGCAAAAGCGTACTGCCATGCAGCAGCCCAACCAAGCGCGGGCGGAGCGGCGCTCTCCCCGCTGACCATCGACGGACCGATCGAGTGCGTCGCTGCGGCAAGGTGCGCTTTTCCCCAATAGGGAGCCCATTTGACGATATAGAGACCGATAACGGCGATCGCAATAAAGAGCAACGTTCCGAGAACGTACGATCGCGTGTTCTGGCGGCCGACGGTTTGTGCTGATGCGGACACGATTTCTCTCCCTCTTCGTCGCGCGCGTGCAGTCGCTTTAGAGCGCGCAGGTACGGAACCCGGTGAAAATATCCCGCCGATGCGGAAGGTAAAAATTTCTCCATCGAGTGGAGATCAATCGCGCGCGGGTACTCCACGCGCCTCCACGTAGAGACCGCTGAACCCCGAACCAAGGTTGCGAATACTCCGCATAAGGGTCGGGAGAGAAGCCCGGATAGGGGAGAAACGGCGAAGCGGTCCACTCCCACACGTTGCCGATCATTTGCACGCAGCCCCACGACGATGCGGCGTCGGCGAAGGCATCGACGCTCGCGACGTCGCCGTACCAGCCGTCGAGATTCGCATGCTCCGGATCTGCAGCGCCCTCGCCCCAAGGATAGCGCCGCCGCTCGCCACCGGTCGCGGCGACCTCCCACTCGGCTTCACTCGGTAAGCGACGCCCGGCCCAGCGCGCAAACGCTTCGGCCTCGTAGGCGTTCACGTGCACGACCGGATCGCGCTCGCGCAAGGGAAAACGCCGCTGGAAGTGTCGCCGCTCCCAACCTTCACCCGAACGCGCCCAATTGAGCGGCGCTTCGGCGCCCGCTTCGCTGCGCCACGCCCACCCTTGCGCGCTCCAGAGCGCTTCGCGACGGTAACCGTCGTCGTCGACAAATGATCGAAATTCAGCGCACGTGACGCAACGCTTTGCGATCCGGAAGGCGGCGAGTTCGACTTCATGCTCCCACTTTTCGTTATCGAAAACGAACGGATCGTCGCGACGCGCACCGACGCGATAGCGCCCCGCCGGAATCGACGCATCCCCTTCGACTGCAACCTCCGCAATCGGCGACGGCCTGCTCGGCAATGAGGGGGCGGCATAGGCGAGCGTTTGACGCGTGTAGATCGTCGCTTCGCCATGCATGTCTTCGTGAAAGAGCGCGAGCGCTTGAAAATATTCGCTGCGTTCGTCGACGTAGGGCGCAGCGAGCGTCGCTTCGAGTTGTTGTTGAAGATAAGCAAGCGTTTTTACACGCGATGGAAGCGGCAACGACCAGCGGTCGTCGTGGGCGATCTTCGCCGAATCGTAGAGCGCTTCGCTGCCGGGCAAGAGCGATGGACGATCGAGCATCCTCCGCAACGTCCAATACTCGGCAAAGAAGGCAACGTGACCGAGCTCCCACAACAACGGGTTGATGATCGGCAAGAGCGGAACGAGCAGATCTTCATCGCGCAGGTCGGCGACGAGCGCCAAGGTGCGTTCGCGGGCATCGCGGAGTTCGTCGGCGCGAAAAAGCGGCACCCGGATCGCCATTCTCTCCCCGGCGCGCGTCCCCTCGCGTTCGGGCAACGCCGTCACCGCGCGCCGTTACGCTCGTCTCTTTCGCGCGTTGGGCTATCGCGTCGGCATCTATCCATCCGATACCGCCGCGGTCGACGCCGAGATCGTCGTCGCACTCCACGCAAAAAAGAGCGCAGCGGCCGCACTCCGCTACCGTACCAATGTACCGAACGGCCATCTCATCGTCGTCCTCACCGGCACCGATATCTATCGCGATCTCCCGCGCAGCCGCATCGCACAACGAGCGCTCGAGGCCGCGGATGCAATCGTTGCGTTACAGCCGCTCGCGCTCGACCGCCTCGCCCCGGCACTGCGCGCAAAGGCGTGCGCGATCGAACAATCGGTCGCGCTTCCGGCGCTGCCGACGCGAGCGCGACGCAAGCACGCGCCCTATACCTTTGCCGTACTCGGGCACCTTCGCGACGAAAAAGATCCGCTGCGGGCCGCGTACGCCGTCGGCAAGCTGCCACGCCGAATTCCCGCCCTCGTAACGCTCGCCGGCGGCATACTCGACGATCGCTACCGAAAGCGGACGAACGACGAGGCTGCACGCAATTCGCGATTCCGCTATCGCGGCGAGATCGGCGCGCGCGCAGCAATCACGTTATTATCGCGCAGCGATGCACTCGTGCTTTCGTC
>DAIBFU010000073.1:0-8208 GCA_027422105.1 Vulcanimicrobiota bacterium
GCCCGATGCCATCAACGTACCGGGAACGAAGATTCTCGCCGCCACATCGTTGCACCCAAAACAGCACATCGTCGTGAACTGGGTGCTCTCCGGCTGGACCGGCGCCGCGCCGACCAAACTCTTCCTCAAGGTCTGGAATCAATCGGGCTATCCGGGGCATTGGTTCCGCATTCAACTCAAACCCAGCGACGTCACGGCGCACACCTAAAAGGGAGTCGACGCCGCAACCCACAACCGCCGCCGCATGACGCGTGCGGTGTTGGTTCTCGCTTTCGCACAGATCGCCGTCGGAGCGGCGGCGATCTTCGCGCGTTACGCGCTGCTCGACGGTACGCCGATCGGCGTCGCTGCGGCACGTTTGAGTATCGCCGCGCTGGTGATGCTGCTGCTGGCCGTGCTGCGCCCGCAGCCGCGCAGCGCGCGCCCGAATGCCGCCGCGAGCCGCACGCTCGCATTCGCCGGCTTTGCACTCGCCGCACATTTCGCGCTCTGGATCGCCTCGCTTGAATACACCTCCGTTGCGATCTCGACGCTGCTCGTCACGACGACGCCGATCTGGACCGCGCTCTACGATGCAATCGTCTGCAAGCGGCCGCTCTCGCGGCTTGCAACCGCTGCATTTATCGTCGGTGGAATCGGGCTGCTGCTCGTCGTCGGCATCGACCGTACGCCGGCGCCGATTCCGGGGCACGTATTGCTCGGCGATGCGCTCGCGTTACTGGGCAGCGTCGCCATCGGCGCGTACTTGCTGCTGGTGCGCGAAGTGCGCGCCGCGCTCACCACGCGCACGATCGTGACGCGCACCTTCAGTTGGGCCGCCCTCGCGCTCGTCGTCGCATCCCTCGTCGCCCATCAACCCGCGCCGCCGCTCCAAGCCGGTAGCGCCTGGGCGGGCATCCTCGCGATGGCGTTCATCTCCCAACTGCTCGGGCACACCGCCATCAACGCCAGCTTGCGCCACTTCACCCCGAATGCGGTCTCGTTTGCAACTCTGCTCGAACCCGTCATCGCCGGCGCGCTCGCGCTCGCGATCTTCGGCGAACCGATTCCCGCCTTCGCGCTGCTCGGCGGCGCGTTACTTCTCGGCGCGATCGGAGTCGTGCTCCGCGAGGAGCGCGTCGATCTGAGCGCGGTCGAAAATCTCTAGCATTGGCCCGCTCCTAGGCTAGAATTGGCTCGATCCACAGGCAGGAGATGCGCGCTGTGAGGAGCGAGTTCGCGCGCATGGACGCTCTGCATGCCCCTCAACCCGATCCCCAAGAGACGCTGGAATGGCGCGAAGCGCTGCGCGGCGTCCTCGCCGCCGAAGGCCCCGAACGCGCTCGCGCACTGCTCGAAACGCTCGTCGCCGAGGCGCAAGCCGGCGGCGCACATGTCTCGCTCGGCCTCGAAAGCCCCTACGTCAACAGCATTCCGCCGGAGCGCCAGCCGGCGATGCCGGGAGACCCCGCCATCGAAGCGCGCCTGCGCCATTACGTGCGCTGGAATGCGATGGCGATGGTCGTTCGCGCGAATAAAACCAGCAGCGAACTCGGCGGGCATGTCGCGAGCTTCGCTTCGGCGGCGACGCTCTACGACGTCGGCTTCAACCATTTCTTTCGCGCTCCGTCGGATCGCTTCGGCGGCGACATGCTCTTCTTGCAGGGGCACTCCGCGCCCGGCTTCTACGCACGCGCATTTCTCGAAGGACGCATCAGCGAAGAGCAACTGCTGAATTTTCGCCAGGAAGTCGACGGGCACGGACTCTCCTCGTATCCGCATCCGTGGTTGATGCCGGAGTTCTGGCAATATCCCACCGTCTCGATGGGCCTCGGCCCGATCATGTCGATCTACCAAGCGCGTTTCATGCGCTATCTCCACGATCGCGAAATGCAAGATAACGGCGACCGCAAGGTTTGGGCGTTCCTGGGCGACGGCGAGATGGACGAGCCGGAATCGCTCGGTGCGATCTCGCTTGCCGGGCGCGAAAAACTCGACAACCTGATCTGGGTGGTGAATTGCAATCTGCAACGCCTCGACGGACCGGTTCGGGGTAACGGCAAGATCATTCAAGAGCTCGAACGTTTCTTCAAAGGCGCCGGTTGGAATGTCCTGAAAGTCATTTGGGGAAGCAATTGGGATCCGCTGCTCGCCGCCGACAGCAACGGCCGCTTGCGCCAATTGATGATGGAGTGCGTCGACGGCGATTATCAAACGTTCAAATCGCGCGACGGGAAATACGTTCGCGAGCAATTCTTCGGCCGCTATCCCGAGACCGCCGCAATGGTCGCATCCTGGACCGACGAGCAAGTCTGGGCGCTCCAACGCGGCGGCCACGACCCGCTGAAAGTCTACGCAGCGTACGCCGCAGCCGCCGCACACAAAGGCGCGCCGACGGTGATCCTCGCCAAGACGATTAAGGGCTACGGCATGGGCGAGGCCGGCGAAGCGCGCAACATCGCGCATCAAGCGAAGAAAATGGATCTCGAAGAGATGCGCGCCTTCCGCGATCGCTTCTCCATCCCGATCCCCGACGACAAAATCGACGAAATCCCGTTCTTTAAACCCGATGAAAACTCGGCCGAGATGCGCTACCTGCGCGATCGGCTCGCCGAACAAGGGCATCTGCCGCAGCGGCGTCGCAAATCGACTGCGCTCACCGTTCCCGAACTCAACGCCTTCGAAGCGCAGCTGCAGAGCACCGGCGATCGCGAGATCTCCACCACGATGGCGTTCGTTCGCATCTTAAGCTCGCTGCTGCGCGATGCCGAAGTCGGCCCGCGCGTCGTGCCGATCGTCGCCGACGAATCGCGCACCTTCGGTATGGAGGGCATGTTCCGCCAACTCGGCATCTACTCGTCGGTCGGACAGCTCTATCATCCGCAAGATTCCGAGCAGCTGATGTGGTATCGCGAAGATAAGCACGGCCAGATTCTGCAGGAAGGAATCTGCGAAGCCGGTGCGTTCTCTTCGTGGATCGCCGCCGGAACGGCGTACAGCAACCACAATTTGCCGATGATTCCGTTCTACATCTACTACTCGATGTTCGGTTTTCAACGCATCGGCGATCTCGCGTGGGCGGCCGGCGATTCGCGCACGCGCGGCTTCCTACTCGGCGGCACCTCGGGGCGCACGACGCTGAACGGCGAGGGTTTGCAGCATGAGGACGGGCACAGCCACGTTCACGCCGCCTTCATCCCGAATTGCGTCGCCTACGATCCGACCTATGGGTACGAAGTCGCGGTGATCATTCAGGACGGCCTGCGGCGCATGCTCGCAGAACAGGAGGACGTCTACTACTACATCACCCTCCTCAACGAGAATTACGCCCATCCGGCGATGCCCGAAGGCGCGCGTGAAGGCATCTTGCGCGGTATGTATCTCTTACGTTCGGGTCAAGGCGGCAAGAAAACGCCGCGCGTACAACTCTTCGGCTCCGGAGCGATTTTGCGCGAGGTCATCGCCGGGGCGGATCTGCTCGAAAAAGATTTCGAGATCGCCGCCGACGTGTGGAGCGTCACCTCGTTTTCGCAGTTACAACGCGACGGCGTCGATGCCCATCGCTGGAACATGCTCCACCCCGAAGCGACACCGCGACGGAGTTTCGTCGAAGAACGGCTCGAAGGGCACGCAGGGCCGGCCGTTGCGGCGACCGATTATATCCGCAGTTTCCCGGAGATGATTCGCCCGTTCGTGGGACGCTCGTATACGACGCTGGGCACCGATGGGTTCGGACGCAGCGACTATCGCGCAAAACTACGCGCCCACTTCGAAGTCGATCGCCGCTACGTCGCACTCGCAGCGCTCAACGCCCTCGCCGCCGAAGGGACGATTCCACGCAAGCGTGCAAGCGAAGCGATCGCGAAATACTCCATCGCCGCCGACAAACCCAATCCGTTACTCGCCTAACTCGATTCAAGAGAGAGGAACACGCACACCGTGGCTATCGCAGAACTCCGGGTCCCCGATATCGGTGATTTCAAAGATGTACCGGTCATCGAGGTTCTGGTCAAACCCGGCGACCGCATCGCGCGCGACGCATCGGTGGTGGTGCTTGAGAGCGAGAAGGCGTCGATGGAGGTTCCCGCAACTGCGGCCGGCGTCGTCCAAGAAGTGCGTGTGAAACCCGGCGACCGCGTCTCGCAGGGAAGCGTCGTGCTGACGCTGGAGAGCGACGCCGCTCCGGCGGCTGCGCCTGCTCCGGCTGCTACGCCCGCGACACCGGTAGCGCCGACGCCCGCGCCGCAGCCTATCGCTGCTGCGCCGCAGCCCGCCGTCGCAGAAGCAGCGCCCGCGCCGCTTCCGATGCCGGCTGCGGCAACGGCGCCGAGCGATACGCCGCTCCACGCCAGCCCGGCGATCCGTCGCTTCGCGCGCGAACTCGGCGTCGATCTGCAGAACGTTCGCGGCAGCGGCCCGAACGGGCGCATAACGCGCGAGGACGTGCAGGGGCACGTCAAGGCGGCACTCGCCGGCGGCGCGGGCACGGGTGCATCGTCGCTCGCCGGGTTGCCGCCGTGGCCGACCCCGAATTTTGCATCGTTCGGCGAGATCGAGCGCGTCGATTTACCGCGCATCAAACGCCTCTCCGGGCCGAACCTCCACCGCAATTGGGTGCAGATTCCGCATATCACCAACTACGACGAGGCCGACGTCACCGAACTCGAGGAGTTCCGCGAACGGGTCAATGCCGAGCAAAGCAAACGCGGTGGTGCGAAACTGACGATGCTCGCCTTTCTCATAAAGGCGTGCGTGGCCGCACTCAAGCAGTTTCCCGACTTTAATTCCTCGCTCGTCGGCGACGGCTTAGTCCTGAAGCGCTACTACAACATCGGTTTCGCTGCCGACACCCCCGGTGGGCTCGTCGTGCCGGTGCTCAAAGGCGCCGACAAACTCGGCCTGCTCGAGATCGCGCAGCGGAGTGCGGATTTGGCGGCGAAAGCACGCGACGGAAAGTTACCGCTCGCCGATATGCAGGGCGGGAGCTTTACGATCAGTTCGATCGGCAGCATCGGCGGGACGCAATTCACGCAGATCGTCAACGCGCCTGAAGTCGCGATTCTCGGTGCGACGCGAGCCGCGATGAAACCGGTTTGGGACGGCGCGGAATTCGTGCCGCGACTCATCCAACCGATTAGCGTCAGCTACGATCACCGCGTCATCGACGGCGCCGGAGCGGCGCGTTTCTTACGCTTCGTCGCCGATCTCCTCGGCGATTTCAAGCGGATCGCGTTGTAGCGCCCTCTTCCCGCGCGTGCTCTTTCGGCCGATTCCGGAGGCGATTCCAGAGAGCAACCAACAGGCGTCCGCCTCCGCCGTAACCCACGACCATCGCAAGCGGGACCAACGAGAGGTACGCGGGGCCCCTCGTTGCCGCCCAATACGTACCGATCGATAAGAGCAACGCGGAGAGCAGCGCGGAAGCGATGACCCTGACGAGCCGCGCTTTCCCGGCATCGTCGAGAAAGGCGCCGCGCCGACGATAGCTGCGCGCCGTCATCGCGGCGTTGAGCACAAAATTTATCGCCAGCGTTGCAAAATACAATTCCGCGCCGATGACGTTGTCACCTAACGTCGCCGCATGAGCGCTGATCTGCATGAAGTAGGTCAATAGCGCGACGGTGGCGAGCCAAGCGAAATTTATGAGGATGTTGAGCGTATCCGGATAGAAGACGACGCGAAAGAGCCGGTAATGCGACCACCACATGAGCGCGACGATCGAAAAGGTAAAGAGATAATAGAGAATCCAAGAGGGATCGCGTACGAGCGCAATCGCGTGGTTCGGTATTACCAGGCCGAAGGTGAGCTCGGCGAGGCTGAAGCCGATGACGATATCGCAGAAGGCTTCGAGCCGATGGACGAGCTGCTCGTCGCGTTCCATAACGCCTACAGTGCGGCGTCGCCCAACAGCGCGCGCGCTCGGTCGTTATTATCGGTGCTGATCGCTACCACGGCGAACCCTTCGTCGCGCCGAACGTGATGGAGCGAGCGGATATTGATCTCTGCATCACCGAGCCTGCGCGAGACCCCTGCGAGCGCACCGGGGCGGTCCTCGATCCGCGCGAGCAACACATCGTCGGTAACGGCGGGATGCCCCGCATCGGCGAGGGCGGCGAGCGCCTCATTCTCACGCTCGACTTCGAGCCGAACCAACGCCGCACTGCCGTGCGATTCAACGACGATCGCGTGAATGTCGACACCGCGAGCGGCGAGAACCTCGGTGATCTCCGCCAGCAGCCCCGGCCGATTCGGAACGATCGCTCTTAGACTTTGCATGCATCCTCCTTAGCTGACGAGGCGAGTTCGGCAACGAATGCGTCGATCTGGTCGCGTCCCACATTCGGCAACACTAAGACGTGCGAAATATCGCCCGCAGTGGCAAGTTGCCATCGTTGCTGGATATCCGGAGAGACCCGTGGGAGCACCACCGTGATGGCGTTCGGATTTCGCCAGGCCGGCACGCCGATTCCCACCAACCGCTCGACCAGATATTCGGCATTCGCCAACGAACGCGCGAGTCGCTCGCGCAAACCCTTCTCGCCGAGTTGCTGCAGGCGATACCACAGCATCAACGGGGAAAAGCCGCTTCGCGAACCGGTGATCGTCGTGTCGAGGCTACCGATATAATCGATCGAACGCGCGATGCGCTGCACGTTGTGTTTGCGCGCGATGACGATGCCGCAGGGGATCGGCGCACCGAGAAATTTATGCCCGCTGATCGCGACCGAATCGGCGCCGTCGGCGAAATCCCATGCCGGCCGCGGTTCGAGATACGCCGCATATCCGCCGGCGAGCGCGGCATCGGAATGAATGTAGCGCTCGCGAATCGCCATACGGTCCATCATCGCCGCGATGCGTCCGATATCGTCGCGCGCCTCGGTCATCGTGGTTCCGATATTTGCAAAAATGATCGGCGGCCGGTCGCGATGGATCTTGAGCGTTTCCAGAAGATCGTCGTAGTCGATCTCTCCGTTACTTTGGGAGCGGATCGTGATATGCCGCATTCCCAAGAAATGCAGGTTCTTCGAAACGCTGTAATGGGTCGCTTCGGAATAGTAGACGATCCCATCGGGGTGCAGCTCGCGCGCGAGATAGAGGCCGTAGAGGTTCCCCTCCGTGCCGCCGTTGGTTACGTATCCCCACCAGTCGTCTTGCGGCGCCCGCGTCGCCTCGGCGAAAAAGGCGACGACTTCACGCTCGCATTCGCGGGTATGTACCCGATAGGTGCTCTGCGCGAACGGATCGCCGATGTTGTTGATCGGGAACTCCAGAAAGCGCTCGATCGCGGAGTAATCGAAATCCTTAGCAGCCGGGTAGCCGAGCGAATCTTCATTCGCCGACTTCAGCTCCTCAAATAAACGATCGAGGCGTTCCATTCACCGATTCCTCGCCTGCGAAGCGCTGCGCTTTGCCGCGCTTAACGCTTCGAGGCCGCGCGTAGCTGGCGGAGGACGTACTGGAGAATCCCGCCATGCCGATAGTATTCAGCCTCGTCGGGAGTGTCGATACGCACGCGAGCCTTGAAGTGTACCGACTTCCCGCTCTGCGGATCGGTCGCCTTTACTTGTACCTCCATGCGTGGCTTCACCCCACCGGAGATTCCGAGAATCTCAACGATCTCTTCACCGCTTAAGGCGTAGCTGCCGGCGTTTTCGCCGTTGACGAACTCCAACGGCAGCACGCCCATACCGATGAGGTTGCTGCGATGGATGCGCTCGAACGACTCGGCGATAACGGCGCGTACGCCGAGCAGTGCCGGGCCCTTCGCTGCCCAGTCGCGCGACGAACCCGACCCGTATTCTTTCCCGGCGATAATCACCAGCGGCGTGCCGTCTTTTTTATAGCGCATCGCGGCATCGAAGATCGACATCTGCTCGCCGGTCGGCAGGTAGCGCGTCACGCCGCCTTCCACTCCGGGAACCAGAGCATTGCGCAGACGGATGTTTGCAAACGTACCGCGCATCATCACCTCGTGATTGCCGCGGCGCGCGCCGTAGGAGTTAAAGTCCGCAGGCTCGATACCACGTTCGACGAGATATTTCGCGGCGGGCGAGTTCTTCGCAATCGATCCCGCCGGCGAGATATGGTCGGTGGTCACCGAATCGCCGAGGACGGCGAGAACGCGAGCGCCGACGATATCCGTGGTAGCGCCCGGCTCGGCGGGCATGCCCTCGAAATACGGCGGATTTTTGACGTACTCGGATTTCGGATCCCACGCATACCGCTCGC
>DAIBFU010000074.1:0-8065 GCA_027422105.1 Vulcanimicrobiota bacterium
TGCGGCACCGACCACTCGAAGATGATTGGCGAACTGACGGTGATGACTCCGGACGACTACAAGAAGTGGACGAACGAGTCGACCAGCGGCATGTCGCTGGCGCAGAACGGCGAGCGCATCTGGCGTTTCGTCCTTTCGCGCCGCGCGATCGTTCTTGCTTGTACGCTGGTAGCATGTTTGGTGATGGGCTCGGCGCTCTTCGCTCTCGTTACGGCGGGCGTGGCGCACCATGAAGTCTCCCGTCTGCAGGTAGCGGCGCAGCACCAGCGCCGCAAAGTCACCTCCATCGATCGTCAGACCGAACAACTCCGCGCGACGCTCGAACGTGTCGAACGCGAGAACCAACGGATCGAAGCAGCGATCGGCATGCCCGTTCATGCCGTGAAACCGATCCGCGCAAAGAAAAAATCGGTGCATGCAGGGTCGAAGGTAAGTATCGTACGCGAGCGTCTCCACCGGATTGCAATGCTCGCGGCGCGCGCCGCTTCGCTTTCGCAGCGGACGCGTCGGCAAGCGACACGCGTACTCAATCTTGGGAATATCACCGCGCTTGCGCAGGCCGCGCTCATCGCGCATATTCCGTCGCTGAACCCGGTCGCCGGGGCGCCGATTGTGGGATGTTTTTGTTATCGCACCTATCCCGATGTCGAGTTCCACGAAGGCGTCGATCTCGCCGCAGACTGGGGTGAGCCGGTGCGCGCTACGGCGGCGGGCATCGTTACCGCTGCCTCTTATGACGGCGGTTACGGGCTGAAGGTCGATATCGATCACGAAAACGGATACACGACATGGTACGCACATCTATCGAGTACCGAGGTTCGTGTCGGCGAACGCGTCCTCAAGGGGCAGGTGATCGGTCGGGTCGGTATGACCGGGTTTGCGACCGGACCGCACGTTCATTACCAGGTCATGCTTGACGGAACGCCGATCGACCCGACGCCCTTTCTCGACGGCATTCCACGGAATGTCATCGCCGATAAGTCGTAGAAGGTTGCTCTCGTGAACGCTATCGCCTGCGCGCTCGGCCCGATCTTGCTTCAGCTCCTCAATATCTACCTCATCGTGTTGGTCGTCTATGCCGTCATCTCGTGGATTCCCGACCTCCAGGGTGCATGGGTGCGCTATCTTGCCGCGGTGATCGAACCGGTACTCAACCCAATCCGACGGATTATCCCGCCGATGGGCGGCTTCGATATCGCTTTCCTCGTGCTGATCTTGCTGATCCAGTTCGTCATTCGCCCGGTGATCGTCTCGGCAACGCTTCACGCCTGCGTCTTCTAGCGAAATCCCTATGGAGAAGACCACGGAGCACGCGCATCGCCTGCAGACGATTGCGAACACGCGAAACTTCTGCATCATCGCGCACATCGATCACGGGAAGACGACGCTCTCCGACCGCTTGCTCGAAATGACGAAGACGATCGAGCTGCGTGACATGGAAGAGCAGCAGCTCGACGCGATGGATCTCGAACGCGAACGCGGCATTACCATCCGGATGCATCCGGTCACGTTGCGCTACCCCGCACGCGACGGTGAGGTCTATCGACTGAACTTGATCGATACACCGGGGCACGTCGACTTTTCATATGAGGTGTCGAGATCGCTGGCGGCATGCGAGGGCGCCTTGCTCATTATCGACGCCGCGCAGGGCATCGAGGCGCAGACACTGGCAAATTACCATCTCGCGCTCGAGCATAATCTCACCATCATTCCGGTGATCAATAAAATCGATCTTCCGGCGGCCGATCCCGAGCGCGTGATGAGCGAGATCGAGGAGCTGCTCGTCATCGAACGGAGCGAATGCATTCTTGCCAGCGCGAAAAACGGCATCGGCATCGAGGATATCCTCGAAGCGATCGTTGCGCGCATCCCGGCGCCTCAAGGGCACAACGATCACGTGCGCGGGTTGGTCTTTAACGCGCAGTTCGACCCCTATCGCGGGGTCGTCAGTTACGTTCGCGTGGTCGATGGTGCAATCGAGAGCGGAACGAAGTTCATGTCGATGGCGCACGAGCGCGTCTACGAATGTACCGAGGTGGGACTCTTCGCCCCGCAGATGCGTCCGACGAAACGGTTGAGCGTCGGTGACGTCGGATACGTCATCGCCAACGTGAAATCGCTGGGTGATATCGACGTCGGCGATACGATTACCGCCGCGAATAACCCCGCGCATGTCGCCCTTCCCGGCTATCGCCGCGCGGTGCCGATGGTCTTCTGCGGACTCTATCCCAACGAGGGCGCGGCTTACGATGCGCTCCGCGATGCATTAGAGAAACTGAAACTGAACGACGCCGCCTTGGTTTTCGAACCGGAGACTTCCATTGCCTTAGGGTTCGGGTTTCGTTGCGGCTTTTTGGGCTTGCTGCATATGGAGATCGTGCAGGAGCGCCTGGAGCGCGATTATTCGCTCGACCTCATCGCGACGTCGCCCTCGGTCGTCTTTCGCGTGACGCGGACCGATGGAACGGTCGAACTGATCGATAACCCTTCGAAGCTGCCGCCCTCGAACCTGATCGCCCAACTCGAGGAGCCGTACGTCAAAACGACGATTATCTCCCCGCCGGATTACGTCGGGGCGATCATGGAGATTATCCAGGCGCGTCGCGGAACGCTTTTGAACATGGAATACCTTCACGATGGGCGCGTCATTCTGAGTTACGAAATGCCGTTGATCGAAGTGATCGTCGACCTCTTCGATCAGTTGAAATCGCGTACGAAGGGCTATGCCTCACTCGATTACGAACCGATCGGCTACCGTCAAGGCGATCTCGTGAAGCTGGAGATTTTGCTCAACGGCGAAGCCGTCGATGCGCTTTCCTTCATCGTTGCACGCGATAAAGCCGCGAATCGCGGGCGACTGTTGGCCGAAAAGCTGAAAGAATTGATCCCACGCCAGATGTTTGAGGTGCCGATTCAAGCGGCGATCGGCGGGAAGATCGTTGCGCGCGAAACCGTCAGTGCGATGCGAAAGAACGTTCTTGCAAAATGCTATGGCGGCGACATCAGCCGGAAACGCAAATTGCTGGAGAAGCAGAAGGCCGGGAAGGAGCGCATGCGTCGCGTCGGGCGCGTGGAATTGCCCCAGGAAGCATTCATGGCGGTGCTCCAACTCGAGTCGTGAACGAACAGATCTTTCTCGCGAGTACGAATGCGGGAAAGCGCTCGGAGTTCGAAGCGTTGCTCGCTTCGCACGGGCTCGAACTCGGGCCGGCGATCGCGTACCCCGACGTCGAGGAGAATGCCGTCGACTACCTGGGAAATGCGCGGTTGAAAGCAGCGGCGCTGCACCGGGAACTTCGCCGTCGAGGTATCGCAGCGATGGTGATTGCCGATGATAGCGGGATCGAGGTCGATGCATTTGCGGGTGCGCCGGGGGTTCGTTCGGCGCGCTACGGCGGAATCGAGTTGACCTGGCCGCAACGGCGTGCTTTGATGCTCGGCGATCTTGTCGATGTTCCCGATGCGCTACGAACGGCGAGCTTTCAGTGCGTCCTCGTCGCCATCGATGACGCGGGGAATGAGTATCGCGGCGTTGGAGAGACGCGCGGTCACATCGCTCGCGGCGAGCGCGGCGAGGGAGGTTTCGGCTACGATCCGCTCTTCTTGCCGGAAGGGGAGCGTCGAACGTATGCAGAGATGAGCGCGGCTGAGAAAGAGCGCACGAGCCATCGCGCGCGCGCCCTACACGCGTTGATCGCGGCGTTGCGTCGATGAGCGAAGCGATGATCGATGTTCGCATCGCCGCGCCGCACGAGGCCGAGCTCCTCCTCGGTCGCACGGAATACACGCCGATGCTGGCGGCACTCGCCGCGCGCGAGCGCGCGTTGCTCGTGCAGGTCGACGGCGAACCGGGTGCGTTGGCGCTCTTTTCGGGCGACGATTTCATCGTCGAGATCGAGGCGCTCGTCGTCGCATCGACGCTTCGCGGGCGAGGCATCGGAAAACGGACGATCGAGTTCTTGCGCGGCTCGGAAGGGCGCAGTATCCGCGCGCTCGTACCCGCCGATCCCCCCGCCTTTGCACCGATCTTCGGCGCGCTCGGCGGCGAGCTCGAGATCGTCGCAGGGTACTCGCTCGCCGTCCCTGTCGCCGACCGGCTAGCGGCGGAGCTCGACGGCACCGCATCGCTTGCGGTTCGGCCGATCGATCTCGCAAGCGATCTTCGCGAACTTTTCGAGCTCGATCGACTCGCCGGAAAGCCCTGCGATCGAGCGCTTCACGAAGCGTTGGGAACGCTCGCGCAGGGGTTGCTCTTCGCCCGCCCCGACGGCGAAGTCGTTGCCTATCTCTACGTCTTTCCCGACGGCGAGATCGGCCCGGCTGTCGCGACGGGTTCGACGCTGCTCGGCGATGCGGTGCTCTACGCGCTCTCGCGGTTGCGCGGCGTCGGGAGCGAGTTGGCGCGCCTACGCGTGCCGCTGGCGAATCCACGGCTCGCGCAACTCCTTCGGCGCTGCGGGGGGAGCATCGTCGATCTCTCGGTCGCCGTCGGCGAATCTTTACATGGTCGCGCAGCCGACTTGCCTCGCTGTGGTATGCTCCGCGGGGAGTCGGCGGGACGTAGCTCAGCTTGGTAGAGCGCTTGCTTTGGGAGCAAGAAGTCGCAGGTTCAAATCCTGTCGTCCCGATAGGGTTTTGCATGCCGAAGGGCTCGCGCGCCCGTGGTCTAACAGGATAAGGCACGAGTCTTCTAAACTCGAAGATGGGGGTTCGAGTCCCTCCGGGCGCGTACCGACGCGCATGCGTGGTGATTGTAGCTCAGCTGGTTAGAGCGCCTGACTGTGACTCAGGAGGTCGCCGGTTCGAACCCGGTCAGTCACCCCACTCTGACTCGCGAAGGGCTCCGCTTGAAAAAGTGGGGCCCCGCGTTCGTCGGTAGGAGTTATTCCGGCCCCGCCGTCGTATGCTCTCGCGTATGGCCGAGCGTACGCGATGGGCTAATCGGGTTCCCAACATCGTCGCGATCGTGATGCTTCTGTTTGGGACCGCCCTCGCGGTTTCGCAGACGTTCGCGTTTACGCGCTTTATCGCGAAGGGGTCGGCTCCGACGATCGTCGCGCGCGAACGGATCGCCATCGTTGCGTTCCAACTTTCCCAGCCGCTGGCGAACGCGCTCCTCGATTATCGCGATGCCGTCGTCTCCGGACGTGCGGCGGAGCGGGCAAAAGCGGCGACCGCCGTCAATCGCGAGATCGCTGCAATGAAGAACGTGCTCTTCGCGAAAGATGCGCGCGTCCTCGATGCAGCAAGTTCGATGGCCGTTTTCGATAAGGGTTGGGCGAAGGCGCAACATGCGCGCTTGGGCTGGGCGGGATTTCTTCCGGTCAGCGCGCCGCTCAATCCGCTCACCGTCGTTATCGAAAATATCGGCGACAGTTCGAATTTTAATTACGAACGCTCGCAGATCACGCAAAATCTCGCGGATATCGCTTTTAACGATCTGCCGGGTGCGCTCATGTTTCCGCGCCATGCCGAGATCGTCGTTCGCCACGTTCTTGGGGAAGGCAGCATTCCGCTCTCGACCCGCATCGGTTTTACCAATGTTTCGGGTGCGGTCGGCGGCGTGTTCAGCCTCACGCAAGACCATATCACCCAGACGGCGGCTTCCCTGCGTTCGTCCTTGCCGCACGGCGATATTCCTGCGATCGCCCGCTTCGTCGCGCGCGCCAAGGCCTACAGTGCGGCGGGTATCGCGCTCTCCAATGCGCTCGCGAACGCGGCGTTGCTTCCGCGCATGGACGCAAGGTCGGCGCGGAAAATCGCACGTCTCAGCGTAGCGGCCGAGAAGAGCGCCGATGCGCTCTACGGCGCGACGACGGCGATGATCGTCGCCGATCTTCATTACCGAGCGGCGAACTACGCGGCCGCACAGCGGGCGCGCGCCGTGGCGATTTTGGGTGTGCTCCTCGTGCTCGTCGGCGCGTTGCTCCTCGCATGGTCGCTTGCTAATGCCCGCGGACGCCGCGCCCTGGATGAAGCGCAGCGCGAACGCGAGCGCCTGGCGAGCGAACTCGCTCGTCAGGAAGCCGAGCGCGCACTCCACCTCAGCGAAGCGCAGTTTCGTGCGGTCTTCGACGGCTCGACGATGGGCATCGCGATTCTCGATCGCGATGGAAAAGCGATCGACGCAAACGCGGTCTATCGCAGTGTCATCGACGTTCAGCACCACTTGCTCGATGGGCACGAGCGTGAATTTTCGGAAGTGATGAGCGGCAAGCTCGACGCATTTACGGTCGAGCGTCGCATCTCCGGCTTGAGCGAGGAGATGTGGGTCGACGTCACAATCTCCGGCGTCACCGATGCCGCCGGCGAGCATCCGTTCGCGATGTGTACGTTCGCCGATAAAACGACGATCAAGCAACAGGAGCGTCGTCTCAATTTTCAGCGCCTCCACGATGCGCTCACCGGTCTGCCGAATCGGCAGGCCTTCGAGGAGCAGCTCGCGAGCCGCTTCGATCTCTCGCGCAACGAGGCCGGCGCGCTCTTCTCGGTCATCTTTGTCGATCTCGAACATTTCAAGGATGTGAACGAGAGCCTCGGACACTCCGGCGGCGATGCGGTGCTGCGACAGATCTCGACGCGTCTGCGGGGCTCGCTCAACGCCGACGATATCGTCGCCCGTCTCGGAAGCGATGAATTCGCGATTCTCGTCGGAACGCTCGGCGATGTGATTCACGTCGAATCGCTTGCGCGACGCCTGCTGGAGAATCTCTCGAAGCCGTTCCTCGTCGAAGGTCGTCCGATCTTCCTCGGCGCGAGTATCGGTATAGCCATCGGGCCCGAGCGCTACGAGGGTGGGGACGAAGTTCTGCGCGATGCGGAGATCGCGATGCAGTATGCAAAGAGCGTCGGTCGCGAGCGCTTCGCCGTTTTCGATGCGGAGATGCAGACCGCAGCGGCCGAGCGCGTCGCGCTCGCTGCCGACCTGCGTTTTGCCGTTGCCCGGCGCGAGTTTCGCGTGCTCTATCAGCCGGTTGTCGATCTTCGCACCGGAGCGATCAAGGGAGCGGAGGCGCTGCTTCGCTGGGATCACCCGACGCGCGGCGTCATTTCGCCGATGCTCTTCATTCCGCTCGCCGAGCGCGGCGGCTTTGCGCGGAGTATCGGCGCGTTCGTTCTCGATACGGGCTGCTCGCAACTTGCGGCGTGGCGGCGAGCCGGAATCGATATCAGCAATTTCACGTTGCACTTCAATGCGACGCCGACCGAGTTGCTGGAACCGGGTTTCGACCGGACGTTAAGCGCGACGATCGACGAATACGCGTTGAAGCCGAGCAATCTGGCAATCGAGATCACCGAAAACTCGATGCTCGACGACACCGAACTGGCAATGGAGAGAATCGAGCGGGTGCGCGAACGCGGTTTCGCCGTCTGCATCGATGATTTCGGCACGGGATACTCGTCGATGCGGTACATGCAACACTTCAAAATCGATGCGATTAAAATCGATAAGGGCTTCGTCGCCGGAGCGAACGGGGAGATCGCGAGCGAACCGATCGTCCATACGCTCGTTCGGCTCTCCGAGGCGTTCGGCGTGCGCGTCGTCGCCGAAGGGGTTGAGACGGAGCGGCAGCGCGAAGTGCTCGTCGCAGCCGGATGTATCGACGCGCAGGGCTTTCTCTTCGCCGAACCGTTGACGGCGGCGGAGTTTCGCGAGCGGCTGGTCGCCCAGGCGGAGAATCTTTCTTCTATGGCGGCGACCGGAACCTAAGGGAAAGGCGCACCTTTTTCGCTTGCAAAAGCCTGGGCGGCCGTTTACACTGATACGCGCCTCTGCGCCTTTAGCTCAGTCGGTAGAGCAGCGGACTTTTAATCCGTTGGTCCTGGGTTCGAGTCCCAGAGGGCGCACAGCTTGCACCGCTAGCTCAATTGGTAGAGCAGGTGACTCTTAATCACTTGGTTGGGGGTTCAAGTCCCTCGCGGTGCACCAAATTTTCTCTCGCTCTGTGCTAGGCGGCGCAGGATTTGGTCGGTTCCCGTTATAGTATGGGGCGTTCGCCTGAGGGCAAGTGGCGAAACTGGTAGACGCGCTGGATTTAGGTTCCAGTGGGGAGACCCGTCAGAG
>DAIBFU010000075.1:0-7904 GCA_027422105.1 Vulcanimicrobiota bacterium
TCATACGTGGCATCGGCACCATGCGCCCGCCAACGATCGACGAGCCGTCGCGTTGCAAGATTGTTGACCGCCGGATCGCGTGCGACGACCACCGCCCGAATCTTGCGCGCGAGCGGAGCGCTCCGTCGGGCGGCGCGAAAGGTCGCGTCGGCAACGCGCATCACCGCCGCAACTGCGCGAGTCGGGAAACGCGGGTAGGCTGCCGTCGGGCGAAAACCTTCGCGCAACTCCGGATCCCACCAAATATGCACGTTCGGGACGAGCCGCGCGCCGAGCATGATCGCGCGGCTGATCGGACGAGAGAAACGCAGAACGGCAAAACCCGGACAGACCGGCACCGCGAGCGCAATGTCGTTCCGAAATTGCGCTGCAAATGCAGCTAACGTCCCACCGGTCGAATGCCCCATCACCGCGACGCGTTCGCCCAACATCGCCGCGATATCGAGCGCATCGTCGAGCGTTGCGATCAGTTCCGTGCTTTTGAGCGAGGCGAGCTTCGTCGTGAGGCGATCTCGCTCGCCGTGATGGGGAAGCCGGACGGCAAGCACGTTGGCACCGCGCTCGCGCAACGCCGGCCCGAATGCCGCAAACTGCGCCGGATTATTGGTTAACCCGTGAAAGAGCAACACGCAGAGCGGGCGACGCTCTCCGTGCAACCATGCCGTCGTGCGTGCCGCCGAAAGAATATCCGGCCCGTCGAGCGCCTGCATCCGCGCGAGTGCTACGAGCCCTTCTTGAAAGAGATCGTTCACGGTGCGGTGACGATCTGCAATAGCTGCGGCAATACGCGATCGGCAAGATCGGGGTGCCGTTCGGGCTCGACAATATCGTGCGAAATCCGCAAACCGCGCAAACGTTCCTCGCGCACGCCGATCCCTCCCGAATTCTTCCACGCGGCGAGCAGATGCCGCACGGCTCGGTTATTCACCGCCGCTTCGCGGCTATTGGTGACGGCAACGATGTCGCTCGTCCGCGGCGGCGAGAGACGGGCGTCGGCGAGCAATTCACGCGCGAGTCCGTACACGCGCGCGACGGCGTGCGTACTGTAGCGCGGATATCCGTGGGCGGGCATCTGCGCTGCTCGTGCGATCGGATCCCACCACGCAAAGGCGTTCGGTAGTCGCAAGACCGCTCGCGCCAACGTCGGCGCGACCCGATTGGGAAGCCAAGCAAAACCGAGAAACGGAGCGATCGCGACGGCACGTTCGAACGTCTCGTCGTGGGCGAGCCGTAGCGCGAGCGTTCCACCGAGCGAGAAGCCGACAACGGTGATGCGCACAGCAAGATCGCGCGCAGCCGCGAGCGCAAGGTTCGAACGCTCGATGAGTTCCACGGCATCGAGTTTCGCGAGCTCCGTCGTCAGGCGATCGCTGCGGCCGTGGCGGGGAAGGCGCGGCACGACCACCGCGTATCCCCGCTCGGCGAGAATGCCGGCGAAGCGCTCCATCTGCCCCGGGCTCGCCGTGAGCCCGTGGAGCAAGAGCGCTGCTCGCCCGTTCGGCTCCGCCGGAAGCAGGAAGAAGCTGCGACTCCGATCGCCGATCTCGGGGGTATCGAGTTGCAGCAAACGTCGCAGCGCAGGGGCTGTATTGAGGATTTTTTCTCGAGCGAGCGAGTCGTCAAGTGAGGAGGGTGGCACAGCGGAGATCCTTAACTCCTACGAGCAAGTGTTCCTCGAATGTCGGATGAGAGACGCGCCCCGGCATTCCCGCTCGCAGCGGTAAACACACGTGGCGTTAAAGAGTTCGAGACAATGAATGCGAGCGGCCGAAGTTCCGGTTCCCTCATCGAGGCTGAAGATCGTTTTGGTGCCCATAATTATCATCCGCTCGACCTCGTCGTCGATGAAGCTCGCGGCTGCTGGTTAACTGACGTCGAAGGGAAGCGCTATCTCGATTGCATCAGCGCGTACTCGGCGGTCAACCAAGGACATTGCCATCCGCGTATCGTCGCTGCGCTCGTCGAACAGGCTGGGCGCGTAACGCTCACCTCGCGCGCCATGCGCAACGATCGTTTACCGGAATTCCTCGAGCGCCTCACGCGTCTCTGCGGCTTTGATATGGCGCTGCCGATGAATACCGGCGTCGAGGCCGTCGAAACAGCAATCAAGCTCGCGCGGCGCTGGGGCTACGATGTAAAAGGCATCGCACCGGATCGAGCTGAGATTATCGTTTTCACCAACAATTTCCACGGTCGAACGACGACCGTCATCAGTGCCTCGAGCGAACCGGCATACCGACGTTCGTTCGGCCCCTATACACCGGGATTTGTTCTCGTTCCGTACGGCGATGCCGACGCGCTCGAACGTTCGATCGGCCCGAACACCTGCGCGATGTTGATCGAACCCATTCAGGGCGAAGGCGGCGTGATCGTGCCGCCGGAAGGCTATCTCAAACGCGCCTGGGCGATCTGCAAAGAGCACGACGTGCTCTTCCTCGGCGACGAAATTCAGACGGGTTTCGGTCGCACCGGTGCGATGATGTCGCTCGACCACGACGGAATCAAACCCGACATTCTGATCGTCGGGAAAGCCTTAGGCGGCGGCCTCTACCCCGTTTCGGCGATTCTCGCCGACCGAGCGTTGATGTCGCTCTTCCAACCCGGCGATCACGGCAGCACCTTCGGCGGCAATCCATTGGGCAGCGCCGTTGCAATTGCGGCGTTGGATGTCCTCGTCGAAGAGCGATTACCGGAGCGCGCACGTTATGCGGGTGCGAAATTGATGCAAGGCCTGCGAGCGCTGCAATCCCCCTCGATCCGCGATGTGCGCGGGCGCGGACTCCTCGTCGGCGTCGAACTCGACCGACCCGCGCGCCCGCTATCCAAAGCACTGCTCGAACGGGGCATCGCGGCGAAAGATACGCACGAGCGCGTTTTGCGCATCGCCCCTCCACTCGTCATTAGCGACAATGAGATCGATCTTTTCCTCGAACGGATGGAAGAGGCGCTCGTCGCCTTCGACGCAGAACGATGAACGACGAGCGCGCGAGTTTTCGCTGGGAGGTTCCGCAGGGGTTCTCTTTCGCGCATGACGTGATCGATCGACTCGCTCGAGAGGATCGCCGCGCGCTCGTCTTCATCGATAACGACCGCAGCCAACGTACTTTTACCTTCGCCGAGATCGCACTCGCCTCGCAACGCTATGCCCGTGTTTTTGCCAACGACGGCATCGGCCGCGGCGACCGCGTTCTCGTCGCGCTCCCCAAACGCCCCGCTTGGATATTTACGATGCTTGCGCTCGATCGTATCGGTGCGGTCGCCATTCCATGTGCCGAACAGCTCCGCGCGAAAGACCTTCTCTACCGCGCCAATCACGCCGTGGTCAGTGCAGTGGTGGCGTGCTCGAGCAATCTCACCGAGTTCAATGAAACTCGTTCCGAGGCCGCTACCTGTACGCGGTACTACCTCAGCGAAGCCGACGCACCCGGCTGGGAGCGGCTCGACGCGCGCGCAGAATCGGCAACGCCGTCTATCGGCATCGAAGGCGATTCCAAGGATTGGAGCTACATCATCTATACCAGCGGGACGACGAAAGATCCGAAAGGGGTCATTCACGACCGCGCGTACACTTTTGCCAAGCGCATGCAAGCGCGTTTTTGGCTCGATTGCAAGCCCGACGATGTAGTGTGGAGCACCGCAGCAACGGGCTGGGCAAAATCGCTCTGGAACGTCCTGCTCGGACCGTGGTCGTGCGGGAGTGCAATCGTCATGCACGACGGCGGTTTCGACCCTGCCGAACGGCTCGATCTGCTGCGCGATCTCGGCGTCAGCGTACTCTGCCAAGCACCGACGGAGTATCGCCTGGAAGCAAAGCGCGACGACCTCGGAACGCGCTGGAAGCTCCCGCTGTTGCGCCATTGCGTGAGCGCCGGTGAGCCGCTCAACCCCGAGGTGATCGAACGCTGGAAAGCCGCGTTCGGACTCACGATTTACGACGGGTACGGACAGACCGAGAACTCGCTGCTGATCGCCAATCTCCCCGGTGACGAGGTTCGCGTCGGTGCAATGGGGCGCCCGACGCCGGGACATGACGTCGCCGTCGTCGACGAAGACGGACGCGTCTGCGCCACCGACGTCGTTGGAGATATCGGCTTGCGCGGCGCTCCACCGACGCTCTTTAAAGGCTATCTCAACGACGAAGAGCAGACGCTCGCGACACGACGCGGCGAGTGGTATCTCACCGGAGATCGCGCGCGCATCGACGCTGACGGATATTTTTGGTTCGTCGGGCGAGCCGACGACGTTATCTCCTCCGGCGCCTATCGCATCGGCCCGTTTGAAGTGGAGAGCGCGCTTCTCGAACACCCGGCAGTCGCAGAATCCGCCGTCGTCGGCAGCCCCGATGCCGACCGCGGAAATATCGTCAAAGCGTTCGTTGTGTTACGCAGCGGGTTCACACCCGACGACGCGCTCGTTCGCGAGTTACAGGAGCACTGCAAACGCGTCACCGCGCCGTATAAGTACCCGCGGGAAATTGAGTTTGTCGAAGATTTGCCGAAGACACGCTCGGGGAAAATTCGGCGCGTCGAATTACGACAGCGCGAACTCGACCGCAAGGGACGTAGCGCGGCCAGCGGCCAGGTGTAGATTCGATCTATTTCGTCGGCTGTTTCGCCGTAGAGCGTCGGCCCTGCAAAAACACGATCGCCGCTACAAAGATCACCGACACCAGCGAGAGTACGAAAAGATCGACGCTGCTTTTCGATATCCATGTCAGCCCCTTCGGCGAGGCGGGGTGGATTTCTTGAATCGTGATCACCAATACGCGGCGAACCGTCGCGATGACCGCGATCAACAAAAATGGTATCGCCGAAATCGCTTTCCCGCGAATTGAAATAACCACCGTATAGGTAATTTCCGAGATCATGAGGATCAGGAGGACGAGATCGATGAAATGCGCGGTCGTTTCGACCAATGACGAACCGCCCACGGTGAAGAGCCCGATGGCTTCGCGCACACCGTGAATTGCCAGCGCCACGGCGGCGACAAAGAGCAGCAACCCTACGAAAACGAACATGACCCGTTCGCCGAGTGCGAGAAAACTCGCGAATCGATCGAACGTGCCGACGTGGCCGCCATGTTCGAGGACTTCGCGTTCTTCGGGTTGCTGCTCCATCGCCGACACCTACTTCGTGTACGGTTTGACGACCTGTGAGAGCCGATCCGGTACGCCTTTGACGCGCACCAGATGCGGATACCGCAGCCCGCCGGTGTAGTGAATTTGAACCGTCCTATAGACGTCGCTATGCTCGACCAGCAGCGTGATCGGTTGTTTGGTCTTTGCTGCGTCGGCGATCGCTTGCGCCAGCACCGGCGCGGTATAGCCGCGTCCGTCGACCGCAACGACACGAGTGGCGATGCCCAGCGATGCATTCGCAGCAGGAGAGCCGAAGCGAACGTCGCCGATTTGATTCCCGTTTACCGCTAGACCGATGGAGTACCAGAAATTATTCTTCGGTACCCAGATCGTCGGCTTCGTCGTGTAGACGAGTTTCCAACCGTCGGGGGTGAACCCGTTTGCCGGGTGCGGAGCAATATTGTCGATCCACTTATGGAAGAAACCCGTCCAGTTATACGGCAACACCTTATTGAGACCGGCGATGATATCTTTACGCGTATAAGTAACGACGATCGGCCCAGTTGTTTTGCCGCCGAAAAATGCGCGTGCGAACGTATCGAGGGATTTCTTATCGTTTGTTTTGGCGCGAATGATGCTGTCTGCGCGTAGCCACATCAATGCACCCTCGACGTAGAAGTCGACGCTGCGTCGCTCTGCGTTGTACCCGTATGGTGCCGCATAAAGAAACGGCGCCGATGTTGCAGTATCGCCCAGCGTTCGCCACATCCGTCCGGGTTCGTTGTCGTAGTATGCGTACATTGCGGCGACTTGGTCGGGCCACTCTTTCGCGGGGCGGATACCGTCGCGAAATGACATGACGTCACCGTAGTATTGCGTCATGCCTTCATAGACCCAGAGCAACGAGTCGTTATACGGAATTTGCAAGTTGTCGGGATACAGGCCCGCAGGCATCCGGTATTTCCCATCCCACGAATGATTGAATTCGTGCGAAAGCAAATCGCCTCCGCGCACGAAATCCTTGTGATTGAGAAAATAGGCGCCGGTCTCCCCGTCGTCGCTCGATTCGTGGTGTTCGATTCCCTCGCCGGGCATTTGGTCGGAGAGCGTCAACAGAAAGTTGTAGTTGCGCCAGTGGCGAGCCCCGTACATCGCCATCATTTCGCGGACGAGCTTCGCGTAGTGCGGCTCGCCGATTTTTGCCGAGTTCGCTTCGTGCTGGGTATCGGCAAAGACGTTGAGGTATGCACTTGCGGTTCCTTGGTGCCAGAGGCGCTTCCGGTAAACGTGCGTACCCGAATCGAGCGGCGAATCGATGAGGTGTTCGAGCGAAACTTCATCGAAGGTAACGGTATCGCCGACGCGGTGCGCACCGGTTAAGGCCGTTGCAAACTTCCATGCAGCGCCCGGCAACACGATCGACGGTTGAAAAAACGTGTCCTGAATCGTCCCGGTCGACGGATAGAGCAAGTTCTGGTTCCACGTCGTAACGAAAAGATTATGCGTTGCTAATCGCGACGAAGAATAATGGCCGAAGGTCGCACCGAGATAGGTGAAATGGATGTCGACCGCATTCGCGCCCGGCGGTACGACAAACTTGAATGCGAACATGTCGAGTGGGTCGCGGCGCCAGGGAATACGTTTCCCTCCGGCGGTAATGATCAGCGACGAGACATTAGCAATCGGGCCGACCGGCTGGTGCTCGCCGGGGATCCACTTGGGATAGTACAGCGTCATCGGGCCCGGAGAGGCCGGAATCACCTCATGGGTGAGAACGATGTTCTGCGTCGGTGCTTGCCGTGCGTCGAGCTGGAGCTGAATCGGCTGAGTCGCTGCCTGCGACGGCGCAAGCCCCAGCGAACAGAGCAACAGAGAGAGACCGAAGCCTCGAATCAGGTGAGTGCGCATGCGAACGCGGTACGCGCTCGGCAGACGGCTCCCTGCTACGCCCGCGCGCGCAACATGAAGTGGTAGGGGAACTCGGGTGCGTCGATCGTCTCGATGTGGGTGAAGCCGCGCGATTGCAGGCGAGCGATCGCTTCGTCGCGCGTGTGGGAGTGTTCGCGCGGGGGGCCGACGGGTCGCTCGATGTCGGCTTCCCAATCGATGACCAGCATCCAGCCTTCGGGCGAGAGCGCGGCCCGCACCGGGTTCAAATCGATGTCCGTCATCTCGTGCAGAACGTTCAGCAAAAGAATGCGATCGGCGGGGGGGCCGGCCGGCGTGTCGCCGGTGACCACATTATCGAATTTTCCCTCGAGACAGCGCTCGGCGATGATCCGTACGAAGCCCGGCTGCGTGTCGACGGCGACGACGAAGGCGTCGGGGTGCGCCTTGGCGATAGCGAAGGTGTAGCGACCGGTTCCGGCGCCGAGGTCGATGACCCGCCCCTCTCGGGGAACCTGGAGCCGACCCACGATCGCTGCCGCAGGCATGTACTCCTCGCGAGCGGGGTCGTCGAGCCGCGCGGCGCGCTCGGGCGAGAAAAGTTCGGGCTGCCGGGCTCCGGTCCGATCTTGAATGTCGCTCATCGCCTCCGGATTCGGCGCGAGTGGCTCGCGCTCCGTTTACCGCCGATTTTCACGGCTCCGCAGGCCGGCGGTTAGATGCCGGTCACCGAGAAAATCGCAATCGCACCCGGCCCGACGTTCACCGCGACCGATGGGCCGACCTCATGCACGATGAAGGTCTTCGGCGGCAACGCTAATTTCGCGTGCAACGCTTTTGCCATCTCGTCGGCGAGATCCGGAGCGTGCGTGTGGCCGATCGCGAAACGCGTTGCCGCCGCATCGGTGACGTGACGCGTTGCGATGTCGATCACCAACTC
>DAIBFU010000076.1:0-7832 GCA_027422105.1 Vulcanimicrobiota bacterium
ATCTCGGGCTCGATCTGCAAGGCGGCTATCGCCTCCTGTTGCAGCTCTATCCGACCGCCGAGGTGCCGCAAATCACATCGCAGGTGCAAGCCGAAACGATCGACGTGATCGACCGACGCATCAACGGACTCGGCGTCACCGAGCCGACGATCACGAAGGTCGGCTCCGATCGCATTCTCGTCGAGTTGCCCGATGTGAAAGATCCGGCGCAGGCGGAGCGATTGCTCAAGCAGGTCGCAGTGCTCGAATACAAGATCGTTCCCACACAAGTGGTCGCACAGGCCGAAGCTGCACTTGCGGCATGTAACGCCGACCCGAAGAATACGAAGGCGTGCCAATACGTCGCGCAGGGCGCCTATAACGCGAGCGGTCCGGTCGTCTATTCCGGAAAAGATTTGAAGGGAGCGCAGGCGGGCTACGATAGCGCCGGTCGCCCGAATATCGATTTCCAAACGAAAGATCCGGCGAAGTTTGGACGGCTCACCACGAAAGCGGTCGGGAAACCGTTAGGCATCTTCCTCGATCACCACTACCTCTCGGCGCCGACGATCATCAGCCCCATCTTCGGAAGCGGGCAGATCACCGGCAATTTCACCGAGAAGCAAACGATCACGCTGGCGAACGAACTCAATGCCGGCGCGCTTCCGGTGACGACGAAGATCGTCGAAAAGGAAGGCATCGGGCCGACGCTCGGCAAGATCGATCTCGTGAAGTCGCTCTGGGCATCGTTGCTCGGGCTCGGACTGGTGTTGATCTTCATGGCGGTCGCCTATCGCATTCCGGGGTTGCTCGCCGACCTCGCGCTCGCGATCTACGTGTTGGTGATGCTCGCGATTCTTGCGATCTCGCAGGCCTCGTTGACGTTGCCGGGGATCGCCGGTTTCGTTCTTTCGATCGGTATGGCCGTCGACGCAAACGTGCTGATCTTCGAACGTCTGAAAGAAGAGCTCTGGGCCGGAAAATCGTTGCGTGCCGCGGTGCGCGTCGGTTTCCAGCGCGCGTTCTCTGCGGTCTTCGACTCGCACTTCACCACGATCGTCGGCGCGGGCGTCCTCTTTATGCTCGGCACCGGTACGGTGAAGGGCTTCGCGTTTACACTCTTTTGGGGAACGGTCGTCTCGTTGGCGACCGCGGTTTTCGTGACGAGATTCTTCGTCGATCTTCTCGTCGAGTACGACGTGCTGACCGCGCCGGAGTTCTTCGGCGTTCGGAAAGCCGATCTCGGCGTCTTCTCGCGGACGGAGGGTTAGCAGCATGCTGTTTCGTCGACTGAATTGGAACATCGTCGGATGGTTCCGCATCGTTTCAACCATCTCGTATGCCGTCATTGCCGTCGGCCTCGCGGCGATGCTCTTCCACGCAAGCCAGGCACCGGGTGGCTTCAAGTTCTCGCACATGCTGCGCCTGGGGCTCTCGTTTACCGGCGGTACCGATATCACGGTCGCTTACGACAGCCCGCAGAGCAGCGCGCAGATTCGCACCGCCATTACGCCGTTAGGAATCGGCGATGCGCGCATCAATACCGTCGGCACGAGCGGCAAGCGCTTCATCATCGAGACGCAGAAGGCGTATGCCAACGATTCGACGCCGCTCTGGGCGGCGCTCGGAAAGGTCGCCCCGGTCGATCGCGCCGCATCGCAGATCGCGTCGGTCGGGCCATCGCTCGGCAAAGAGTATCTCCAAAGTGCGATCTGGGCGCTCGTCATCGCGCTCTCGATCCAATTTCTCTACATCGCCTTCCGCTTCGGTTGGAACTATATCTTCGGCCTCGTCACGGTGATCGCGCTCGTGCGCGACGCCGCGATGATGATCGGCATCTACGCGCTCGCCGATAAGCGCGCCGACGATGCATTCTTGGCGGCGGTGCTGACCGTCATCGGCTACTCGGTGATGGATACGATCGTCATTCTCGACCGAATACGCGAGAATACGAAGCTGATGGCCGGGAAGGCCTACGATTACATCGTCAACGAATCGATCAAGCAGACGATGACGCGCTCGTTCAATACCTTGGCGACGGTCATTATCACGCTCGTGGCCTTGTTGGCACTCGGCGGCGCGAGTTTGAAGAACTTCGCCTTCGCGCTGCTCGTCGGTATTTGCTCGGGCGGCTATCATTCGATCTTCTATTCGGCGCCGTTGGTGTTGACGTTCCGCAAACGACAGCTTGCCGCGGCGGCAAAGCGTCGCGCCGAAGCATCGGCGCTCCGTGCCGCGGGCCCACGCGCTGCGGCAGAGGCCGCTGCAACCGGCGTCACACGGAGCGGACAGCCGCGCGAAGATATCGTCGCTGCTCGGCGCGAACGGCGCGCCAAACGCAAGTCGACGCGTCCCGATACGGGCGCTGCGGCTCCGGCGCGCTACAAACGCAAACGCGACGAGAGTAACGTTGCGCTCGCCGAACCGGAACTGCACGAATACCACGACGAAGCGGTTGAAGAATACGATCCGCTCGACGCGCAGAATGCCGGGCTCGACGAGAGCGCGTTGATTCAGGGACACGAAGAGATCACGCTCGATCTCGATGCCGCGGAGCGCTCCGCGCACGAGTAGTCCGCGCGAGCATCTGACCCCGTCGGAGGAGGCGTTCGAACGCCTCCTCTCCGGGGAGTCTCGCGTTGCGCCCGAAAACGATTTTCTCGACGATCTCTTCGAACGCAGCGATCGTTTTCTCGATCGCGGCCCTTTTGCGGGCATCGAAGATGCACGTCGTTTTAACACGAAGGTCGTCGGAGTCTCGTTCGAGGGGCGCCAAGACAGCATCGCCGGGCTCAGCGAGGGCGTCGAGCTCGCGCTGCAACGCCAACCCGAGAACCCTTACGACGCCAATGCTATCGCGGTATGTTTCGGGACGTTTCAGTTGGGTTTTCTGCGCCGGGAGATCGCTGCGCGGATCGCCCCGAAGATCGACGGCGGGACGCGTTATCGCGCCTTCATCTCGGCGCTTACCGGCGGCGGGGTCGCAAACGACGGGAGCGAGCGTAACCGCGGCATCAATATCGTCGTCGAGATCGACGATGCCGCGCTGCGTCGGCAGCGTAGCCGCGAAGGAGCCGAAGCGCGCCGGGGCTGGGACGGCAACCTCGATCGCATTCGCGCGGCGCTGATCGGCGAGCATACGCCGCACGAGACACAGGCACTGGTGATCGACCGCGTGCTCGCCGGGAAACGCGTACTCGGGATCATGGGAACCGGGCGCGGAAAATCCTATTGCTTCGCGTACGCCGCGACCGCCGAAGCACTCGAACGCGGGCGAAAGAGCGTCGTCCTCTACCCGCTGCGCGCGCTCTGCAACGATCAGTTCGAAGGCTTCGTGCGCAAGCTCGAACCGTTAGGGATGCGGCTCTTTCGCGCGAACGGCGCGATCTCGACGAGCGAGCGCGCAGAATTATTCGCCGCGCTCGAGAGCGGGGCGTGGGATATGATTCTCGCGACGCCGGAGTTTGTGCGCTATCATGCCAAACGCTTCGCGGGAGCGAGCAACATCGATTTGCTTGTCGTCGACGAGAGCCATCACGTCGGCAAAGCGCGACGTCGCTCCGGCTATCGCGAGATCGCGACAACGCTTGCCGCGGTCGGCGACCCGCAGGTGCTCGCGCTCAGTGCGACGGTCGACGATGAAAGTTTCGCCGAGATTCGCGATGCGTTGCGAATCGAGGAGTGGGCGATCGACCCGACGATACGGACGAATTTGCATGTCGTCGATATGCGCGGCGTCGCTGACAAACACGCCTACGTCGAACAACTCTTCGGCAAAGGTGCGCGTGGCATCATCTACTGTAATTCGCGGAAAGAGGCGGCCGAGGTTGCCAAACGGCTCAAAGAAGCCTGCGGGGAGCGCGTTGCATTCTATCATGCCGGGGTGCCCACCGATCTGCGCCATGCGGTCGAGAACGCCTTTCGTAATGGGGGTATCGACGTCGTCGTCGCCACGACGGCGTTCGGCGAGGGGATCGATCTCCCCGACGTGCGCGAGGTCGTGCTCTACCACCTCAATTTCAATTTCACCGAGTTCAATCAGCAGGCGGGGCGCGCCGGGCGCGACGGCGCCGACGCGCGCATCCATCTGCTCTTCGGCCCCGGCGACCGGCGCCTCAACGAATTCTTGCTGAAACTCGACGCGCCGCCGTTACCGATGTTGCGGGAGATCTACCGCGGCATCAAGCGAAGCGCACGCGAGGGAGTGCTGCACGGAAGCAGCCGCGATCTTGCCGACCTGCTGGGGATCGACGATTGTCGCGACCGCCATATCGAGAGCGCGCTGCGCATCTTCGAGGATGAAAAGCTCGTCGAACTCAGTCGCGACGACGACGGAGCCTACGTGCGCATGCTTCCGGCTCCCGAGAAAGTCGACCTGACGGCAAACGAACGCTTTGCCGAAGGTGAGACCGAACGCGACGCGTTCGCCGAATTTGCGGACTTCGTCCTCGCCGCGGAGGCGAACGCACTCGAGCGGCTCATCGATCGCCCGCTCTACCCCGAACGCGTTCCGCTCCGGCAGATCGGCCGCGACTAAGCGGTCGCGAGCCGCTCCATGCTCTCCGGCGCGCTCACGCCGAGGATGCGCAACGCATGCGCGAGCACGTGCGCGGTCGCTGCGGCGAGCGCGAGCCGCGCCAGGCGTTCGTCGCGATTTTCGGAGAGAATGCGGCACTCACCGTAAAACGCGTGGAAATCCGCGGCAATATCGCGCGCGTAGCGCGCGAGACGGTGCGGGCTCAACGTGCTGACGACCGACTGCAGCACGCGCGGAAACTCTTCGATCCGATGCATGAGCGCGATCTCGCTCGGGTGCGCGAGCGGCGCGAGGTGCTCTCCCCGTCGCGCGATCGCGAGGTCCGCCGGGTCGGCGTTGCGTAGCACCGATGCGATGCGTGCGTGGCCGTACTGCACGTAATAGACCGGGTTGTCGTTGCTTTGCTCGGTGGCAAGTTGGAGATCGAAGGCGAGCGGCGTATCGGTGGCGAGCATGGCGAAGAAAAAGCGCGCCGCGTCGACGCCGACTTCGTCGAGAATCGTGTCGAGCGTGATGATATCGCCGGCGCGTTTGCTCATCGAAACCTGCTCGCCGCCGCGTAGCAACGTCACCTGCTGCGCGATGGCGACATCGAGCTTCCCTTCGTAGCCGAAGGCGGCCGCAATGCCGCGGAGCCGTTCGATATAGCCGTGATGGTCGGGGCCGAGGAGATCGATCGCGCGGTCGGCGCGTTTGAGTTTCTCGTAGTGATAGGCGACGTCGGCGCAGTAGTACGTCGGTTTGCCGTCGCTCTTCACGAGCACGCGGTCTTTGTCGTCACCGAATTGCATGGCGCGAAAGTAGAGTGCACCGTCGTTTTCGTAGGTCAGCCCGAGTTCGCGCAAGCGCTCGACTCCGGCACGCACTTTGCCGCTCTCGTGCAGTTCCAGTTCGCTCTGCCAGAGATCGTAGTGAATGCCGAAGCGTTCGACGGTGCGCTGCTGATCGGCAACGAGCCGATCGCGACCGCGCTTCCCGAAGATCGGCATCCAGATCGCTTCGTCGACGGCATCGTATGCAGCGCCGAACTCTTCGCGCAACGATGCGGCGATCGGCAGCAGATAGTCGCCGGGGTAACCGGTCTCGGGGAACGGGTAGCTCGGGTCGGTGATTTGGCGGTAGCGCGCGTAGAGCGAGCGCGCGAGCGTCTCCACCTGGCCGCCGGCGTCGTTGACGATCCATTCGGTGAAAACATCGTAGCCGCAGGCGTGAAATGCAGCGGCGAGCGTTGCGCCGATCGAGAGTGCGCGCCCTTGCACGACGACGAGCGGACCGGTCGGGTTCGCGCTGCCGAATTCCAGCGATATGCGCTGCCCATTACGCGGGCTCTCGCCGTACTGCGGGCCATCGGCAAGGACGCGCTCGACGACGCGATGCCAACAGCCCGGGGCGAGACGCAAATTGATGAACCCCGCAGTTGCTTGCGCTGCAACGACGAGCGCGGCGATCTCCGGGCGCGAGAGAATCGCATCCTCGATGAGTTGCTCGGCGATCTTTTGCGGCGCGCTGCGCGCCGCTTTCGCGAGGCCGAACGCAACGTTCGTCGCAAAATCGCCGAACTCCGGACGCCGCGGCGCTTCGAAGCTCACGCTGAGATCGGTCACGCCGTAACGCGTGCGCACCGCATCGCGCAATACGCGATCGATGCTGACGAGCGCGTCTTCGGGCGTCGGCATCCGGTCAGTGGTGGTAGGGTTCATTCCGCGCAATCTTCGCCGCGCGATAGAGTTGTTCCAGCACGAGCGCGCGCGCCCACTCGTGAAGAAAGGTCAACGGCGAGAGCGACCAGCGAAAAGTCGCACGCTCGAGCAGTCGCGGCGCTGCGCCGTAGGTTCCCGCGACGACCAACGTGAGTCGCGAAATTCCCGTCGTGCCGAGCGCGGCGAGTTTCGCGGACAACTGTGGGCTGGAGAGCGAATCGCCGGATCGTTCGAGCAGCCACATGGGTTCGTCGGCGGGGAGCAAGCGGAGAATCCGTTCGCCCTCTTCGGCGATTGCCTGCTCCGGCGCGCGCCCATCAGCGGCGCGCACTTCCTGTACCTCGCACGGAATCATCGGTTGCAAACGCATTGCGAACTCGTCGCAGAGCGCCGCAATCGGCGCGCTGCGAATTTTCCCGACTGCGATAAGGCGTAGCCGCATGGGAGCCATCATCGCGCCTTGCGCGGGCGGCGCGCAAGCGCATAGCCTGCACCGCGCCGCTCGATCGTGCCGCCGAGTTCGAGCAGGTTGAGGCGCCCGAGCAACTCGGCGGTCGGGGAGCCGCTCGCTGCGACGAGCTCTTCGAGCGTCGATGCGCCGCCTCGGATGAGGCCGAGCAGGGCATCCTCGGGCTCGGGAGCGGGGAGCGCTGCGCGCGCTCGCGGCGCGTCGGGGCGCAGCAGCCCCATCGCTTCGACGATATCGGCGGCGTCGCGAACCAGCGTCGCGCCGTCGCGGAGCAGCGCCAGGCTCCCCGCCCCACTGCGCCGGTCGACGTCGCTGGGGAGTGCGAGAACCGGGATCTCGCCGGCGGCCCAGCTCGCGGTGTTGAGCGCCCCGGAGCGGATCGGGGCCTCGACGACGAGCAGCGCATCGGCGAGCGCGACGACGACCCCGTTGCGGGCGAGAAACTGCCCCGGACGCGCGGGTTCCTCGGGCGGGAAGGGGGAGAGTACGGCGCCGCCCGACGCAAGCATCCGCGAGGCGAGAGCGGCGTTCCGCGGCGGGTAGAAGCGGTGGTGCCCGGAGCCGATCACCCCGACCGTCGGGGAGCCGGCGTCGAGCGCGCCCTCGTGGGCCGCGGCGTCGATGCCCAGCGCGAGGCCGGAGAGCACGCAGAGGCCCAGGGAGGCGAGCTCGGCGGCGATCGAGCGGGCCTGGCTGCGCCCGTAGGCACTCGCCGCCCGGGTGCCGACGATCGCGATGCTGGGACGGGCGAGGGGCTCGAGGCAGCCGACCGCCCAGAGCCCCGCATAGCGCGGCTCGGCGCGGTCGGGGCGGAGAGCAAGGAAACGCTCGCGAGGTTCGAAACGGGGCTCCACATCCCTCATTCACGAAGGATTCCCCGTCGTCAAGCGGGGGGAATCCCGGCTGGGCCAGAGAAACGGCGGGGCGCCGATACGGAAGGAGTAACTGTGGCAGTTGAAGCTTATTGCGTGAAGTGCAAAGCGAAGCAGCCTATGGCTGACGCCAAGCAAATCACGATGAAAAACGGTCGCCCGGCGACCGAAGGGAAGTGCTCGAAATGCGGCACGAAGATGTTCAAGATCGGGGCGGCCAAGTAACCGCACCGAGCTTACAGAGCCGGAGCATATGCAGAGGGGCCACCGCCTGG
>DAIBFU010000077.1:0-7767 GCA_027422105.1 Vulcanimicrobiota bacterium
CGAGCCGCGCATTCTGCATCGCGGTGATCGCATTGGTGAGCCCGGGCCCGGCGGTCACCGCCGCAATCCCCGGAATGCCGGTGAGGCGTCCCTCGGCATCGGCGGCAAAGAGTGCGCTTGCTTCGTCGCGCACGTCGACGATGCGGATGCCGCGTGCCTTCGCCGCAGTGAGGATCGGCGAAATGTGCCCGCCGCAGAGCGTATAGAGGCGGCGAACGCCGTACGCGGCAAGGGTTTCGGCGATGCGATCGCCGCCGTGCCGACGCTGGAGAGGCTGCTGCATCCCGCCTTCTTCGGCACGCACTCGCAGGCTGCTGCACGCTACGGGACGGGCCCATCCGCGCGCCGAACCGGAGAGACTCCCACCACGGCGCTAGAGATTGAGGAAGAGAGATTCACGATGATTCGTTCGCTCGTTGCTTTTACCGCACTCGTACTTGCACCGGCGATCGGCGCGGCAGCGAGCCTTCCCGTCGGCAACCTGCACTGGCGCGCGACCGGCCCGGCGGCCGCCGGCGGGCGCGTCACCTCAGTGGCGGGCACGGCACAGAATCCGCATCTCTACTATCTCGGCGCAGCGGGCGGCGGCGTCTGGAAAAGCAACGACGGCGGCGCATCGTGGAATCCCGTCTTCGACCACGAGAGCGTCGGCTCGATCGGCGCAGTCGCAATCGATCCGCAGAACGATCGTACCGTCTGGGTCGGCACCGGTGAATCGAACCCGCGCAACGATGTGAGTTACGGCGACGGTCTCTACAAATCGACCGACGGCGGCAAGACGTGGACGAACGTCGGCCTGCGCGGCACAAAATATATCTCGCGCATTCTCATCGATCCGAACGATCCGCAACACGTGATCGTCGGTGCGCTCGGCGATGTCTTCGCACGTTCGCCGCATCGCGGTGTCTACGTCACGTTCGACGGCGGCAAGAGTTGGAAGAAAACGCTTGATGTCGGCCCGATCAGCGGCGTCTCCGATCTCGCGATGAACCCGAAAACACCGAACGTGATTTTTGCCGGCGTCTGGGAGTTTCAGCGCCGACCGTGGACCTTCCGCAGCGGCGGCAAGCGCGACGGCATCTACAAATCGACCGACGGCGGACGCACGTGGCACCGGCTCACCGGCGGCGGGCTGCCGACGGGAATCACCGGGCGCATCGGGCTTGCCGTCGCACCGAGCGATCCCAACCGCGTCTACGCGCTCATCGAAGCGAAGCACGGCATTCTGTGGCGCTCCGACGACGACGGCAGCACCTGGAAACTCGTGAGTTCGAATACCCTCGTCGACCAGCGCCCCTTCTACTTCTCGCATATCGAAGTCGATCCGAGCAATCCGAACACCGTCTATACGGCGTCGACCTCGCTCGCCGAGAGCACCGACGGCGGCCTACATTTCAAAGCGATCGCGCAGAACGTACACGGCGATTTTCACGCGATCTGGATCGCGCCGAACGATGCTCAACGCATGATCGTCGGTGAAGACGGCGGCTACGCGCTCACCGTCAACGGCGGACGCACCTGGGCGTTCTGGGCGAATCTGCCGATCGGACAGTTCTATCGCGTCGGTTTGGGCAACGACAATCCATATACGATCTGCGGCGGTTTGCAAGATAACAATTCGTACTGCGGTCCGTCGAACTCGCTCGATATGGCCGGTATCACCAACGCCGCATGGTACGCCGTCGTCTACGACGACGACGGCCAGTGGGCGATTCCCGCTCCGTATGACTCCAATATCATCTGGTCCGACGGCCAAGACGGCGCGCTCTTCCGCTTCAACCGCCGTTCGCGCGAATATACGTTTGCGGAGCCGTATTTTACGAGCGTCCAGCAAGATTACAACATCGCTACGAGCCCGTATCGCTTCAATTGGGAATCGCCGATCGGTTTTGCACCGTGGAGTTCGCACACGATTTGGTTCGGCGGCAACGTCGTCTTTCAAACCACCGATCGCGGCCTCACCTGGAAAGCGATCAGCCCCGATCTAACCCGGAACGATAAAGCGCACCAGGGGCCCTCGGGCGGCCCGATCACGCACGATGTCACCGGTGCCGAGTACACCGATACGATCCTCGATATCGAAGGCTCGACGCTCTCGCGCGGCGAGATTTGGGTCGGCACCGATGACGGATTGGTGCAACTCACACGCGACGACGGCAAGCACTGGAAGAACGTCACACCGCCCGGTGCGAACGCCAACGGCCGCTTCGAAACCGTTGCGCCGTCGCCACTTCAGCGCGGCACGGCCTACGCCGTGGAAGATTCGCATCTCGTCGGTGATAATGCACCGGAGGTCTGGGTCACCAACGATTACGGTGCCCATTGGCGTTCGATCGTCGATGGATTGCCGCACGATCTCTGGACGCGTTCCATTCGCCCCGACATCCACAATCCGAACATGGTCTACCTCGGAACCGAGGAAGGCGTCTGGGTCTCCTACGATCGCGGCGCGCATTGGCAGAGCCTGCGGAACAACATGCCGCCGGTCTCGGTGCGCGACATCCGCATTCAGCAGCAATTCGACGACCTTGTGATCGCCACGCACGGCCGTTCGATCTGGGTACTCGACGATCTGCGCCCGCTGCAAGAGTTACCGCAAGCGGTCGCGGCGGGAGCGAAACTCTTTGCGCCGCGCACCTCGTATGAATACAACCTCACCAATAATACCGAGGGAACGTACACCAACTATGCAGCGGCGAATCCGCCCTACGGCGTACCGATCAGCTACTATCAAGCCAAGCCGCAGGCGCACGTGCCGATGCTGACGATTCTCGATGCGTCGGGTCATGTCGTGCGAACGCTCAAAGGCACGAATCTCGCGGGGATCAACCGCATCGTTTGGGACTTCACGACCACCCCGCCGGTGAAATGGAGCGGTGCGGCCAACCCGGCATTCGCCGGCCCGAGCGAGGGCGCGACGGTGGTGCCGGGAACTTATGCCGTGCGCATGACGCTCGGTGGGCGCACCTTCGTGCAGCGCTTCGCGGTGAAACCCGATCCGAAGGCAACCGAGACGCTCGCGCAGATGCGCGAAAGTTATAACGCCTTTGCACACATCAACAACCTCTACTCCAGCGTCGACACAATGCTCGATCACCTCGACCGGGTCGGGAAGACGCTTGCCGCCGAGCCGAAGCTCACCGGCGCCGCCGCAGCGGCACTTGCAAAGGCGCGCAGCGGTCGCACCGCCGTAATGGCCCAACTCACCGCGAACTACACCAATAGCGAGGATTCCGTCTCGCGCCCCGGCGCCTTACGCGAAAATCTCGATGGAGCGCTGAGTTCGCTGCAATCGTTCCCGGTGCAGGGCATCATCACCCAAGCGGCCGCGCAGTTCTATGCGCGCATCGAGAGGGAGTATCGCTCCGCACGCAATGCATACAACGCATACGTACGCTCGATTCCCACGCTCAACGCGCACCTGCGCGCGACGCGAGCGCATGCGTTACCGGTGATCCCGACGGAGCCCTGATGTAGATTGAGCGCGTCCTCGCGGTCGCGCTCAGGCATTCTCCACGGCAATGCGATCGGCAAGTAAACGCTCGACCCGGGCGCGCGCACTCCAGTAGAGCGCGTCGTTCGGGCCGTGCATCGCGGCAGCGGTATGGAGTTCGTCCTGCGCTTCCTGTAAGGGGCTTTCGCGCAGATTCTGCGCGGCAATATAGTGCGTCAAGCTCGAAGGCATGTGCAGAAAGTTTTCGAGCAGCTCGCGCCACGGACTCAGGCTCACCAGTTGCAGATGCCAGAGCATATTGGTCGCGAAGGCTCCGAGCGCCGTCTTCGGTTGCGTTCGATCGACCGCGAGCGTAAAGTGTTGCTTCCACTCCGCCAATTCCTCGACGCGCATCGGCGATGCGATGGCGAAACCCTGTCCCATATTCGCATTGAGGATGACCGCGGCTTCGACCAAACCGTCGTTTTCAAGCCCCTCGACGGTGACCGGAATGCCGAAATCATGGCTTAAACGCGTGAGGTAGTGGATGAAACCCAACGCCTTGCGCGGCGTCTGCGATGAATTGCAGACGAGCCCTTGATCGATCTTCATTTCATCGAAGGTGATGCGATCCATACGCAGCAGCGAGCTATAGCCGGCGCCGAGATCGTCCTCGGCAAGGGAAAGGCCCATCGCGCGTAGTTCGTCGGCGATCTCCGTCTGGGCAAACGGTTGGTCGACGTGCCCCGTTTCGAGCAGTTCGAGCGTGAGACGCGCGGGAGCGATATTGCTCCGCGCAAACGTTTCCCGCAAAATTTCGAGATAGCGATGATCTTTGAGCCCCTGCGGCGGCAGATTGATCGAGATCCTCGTTTCGAAGCCGAACGCATCCCATCGCTCGAGCGCAGCGAAGCCCTGCTCCAAGCCCTGCGCGAAGAGACGCTGCAACTCCCATTCGCCGAAGGCCGGCAAAAACTGCGCCGGAGGAACGAGCTCGCCGTTTACGTTACGCAAGCGCGCGAGTGCTTCGACTTTGTGTAACGCTCCCGTCGATAGATCGACGACCGGCTGAAAATGCATCTCCAGTCCGCCGCGCTGGAGCAGTTCGCGCCACTCGAAACGCCGCCCCTGCGGAATGACAACGAGGCTCTGCTGATTGCGCTGCGCCAAACGCGCAAACGCGTGCCCCAACGCGCGTTGGAGATGCTCGATCAACGTCTGCCGGAGCGGCGTCATAAAGTGACCGGTCAGGCCGCTCCAGAGTTGAATGAGCACGTGCGGACGCTCGTCGTTATCGAGTACGGGAATCGTCGCTGCGGATCGGAGTTGAAATTCGGCGAGCATCTTCTGCCAGACCGCCATCGTGGGATCGAGCGCCATCGCCACGGTATGTTCGACGACGCCGTTGCGCCATGCACGGCCGCTTGGCCCCTGCCCCGTCGGGCGATCGGCGTGAACGCTAATCGGCGACGCCGTTCCCGCAGCCAGCATGTCCAGGTAGCGCCGTATCGTATCCCCCTGCGTCACTTCGTATTGCAAATTGCCCTGCGGATCGGGGCGGGAGATCGCGCCGGTGGCGATGCCGTCGAGCCCAACGACCGCTTCGAGAATGCCGCTTGCCAGATCGATGAAGGTGGTCGCGGATGCAACCAACTGATCGATTTTTTGGAGCGCAATGCGTTGTAGTTCGTGCAATTCACGTGGAGCATCCAACTGTTCGTGCAACTCGACGCTCAAACGATGGTCGAGTACTTCGCGAAACGCGCGATAATCGTGCTGCGAGGTGTTCGAGAGGTCTAAAATAAGCTGCCGATAGCGTTCGTACGCGTCGACGATCGCGCCGGGTTCGACCCCGGTCAGCGCGTGAATGCGCCCGACCTCGCGTGCCGAGGAGCGATGCTGCGCCTCATCGAGCGTGGGTTCGAAGAGTTGCCGGAGGTGCGCGCCCTGATGCGCTTTGAGACGCGCAAGCTCGGCGGGGGTAAGCCGAGCGAGGATCGCCGCCTGCTCGGGTTGCTCGGCGAGACTTCCATAGAACTCGGCAATAAAGCGTTCGCTGACGCCTTCGAGCTCCGAAAGGGCGCTACGGAGCACGGCGCCGGCATTGGCACCGTAGGCATCGGCGTATTTGCGTTCGCTCACGTCTGCTCTCTACGCTCCCGTCGGGGGGGAGGTTGCCGTTCGCGTTGCAGTCTCCTGTGCGCGCCCGCGGGCATTTGCATCGGCGCTTTTTCGAGAAACTCTCGGTCGCGATGCCTTGAACGATGGGTCCGCGTGAGGATAATGGGGAAGCGAACGATATCTTCGAGAGGAGCGTAAATCATGGCTGAAGGTACGTGCCCATTCCACCAACCCGGCGGCGCCGGCCCCTCGACGACCGACTGGTGGCCGAATCGTTTGCCGATCGATATTCTTCGCCGCAACTCCGAGCGATCGGACCCGATGGGCGCGGAATTCGATTACCGCAAGGAATTTCGCAGCCTCGACCTCGCTGCGCTCAAGCGCGATCTCACCGCGCTGATGACCGATTCGCAGGAGTGGTGGCCCGCCGATTTCGGACACTACGGCCCGCTCTTCATTCGCATGGCTTGGCATGGCGCGGGAACCTATCGCATCGGCGATGGTCGCGGCGGAGCCGGAACCGGCCAGCAGCGCTTCGCGCCGCTCAACAGTTGGCCCGATAACGTCAATCTCGATAAGGCGCGCCGCTTGCTCTGGCCGATCAAACAAAAATACGGTCGCAAAATTTCGTGGGCCGACTTGATGATTCTCGCCGGAAATGTCGCGCTGGAATCGATGGGTTTTAAAACCTTCGGCTTCGGCGGCGGGCGCGCCGATGTTTGGGAGCCCGATGATTCGGTCTATTGGGGGCCGGAGAACGCGTGGCTCGCCGATCAGCGCTACAGCGGTCAGCGCGATCTCGAGAATCCGCTAGCGGCGGTGCAGATGGGGCTGATTTACGTCAATCCCGAGGGGCCGAACGGCAACCCCGATCCGGTTGCGGCGGCGATCGATATTCGCGAAACGTTCCGACGCATGGCGATGAACGACGAAGAAACCGTCGCGCTGATCGCCGGCGGCCACACCTTCGGCAAAACGCATGGCGCGGGGCCGCCATCGATGGTCGGCCCGGAACCGGAGGCGGCCTGGATCGAAGAGCAGGGCCTCGGTTGGAAGAGCAGTTTCCGTTCCGGAAAGGGCGCCGACACGATCGGCGGCGGCCCGGAAGTAACGTGGACGACGACGCCGGCGAAATGGAGTAACGATTTCTTCACCTCGCTTTTCACGTATGAATGGGAGCTGATGGAGAGCCCCGCCGGCGCGAAGCAGTGGCGCGCGAAGAACGGCGCGGGCGCGGGGACGATTCCCGGCCCGGCCGATCCAAAGAAATCGCAGGAACCGCGAATGCTCACCACCGACCTCGCGCTGCGGTACGATCCGATCTACGAAAAAATCTCGCGCCGCTTCTACGAGCATCCCGAGGAGTTCGCCGACGCGTTCGCACGCGCGTGGTTCAAACTCACGCATCGCGACATGGGCCCGCGCGCCCGGTATTTGGGGCCCGAGATTCCCAGCGAAGCGTTGATCTGGCAAGACCCGGTGCCGCCCGCAAGCGGTGAACCGATCGACACGAACGATATCGTCGCACTCAGAAAAGAATTGCACGCGGCGCCGATCACGATCGCGCAAGCGGTCGCAACGGCGTGGGCGGCGGCATCGACTTTCCGCGGCTCCGATAAGCGCGGCGGTGCGAACGGCGCGCGCATTCGCCTTGCGCCGCAGAAAGACTGGGCGGTCAATCAACCCGCACAGCTCGCGGAAGTGCTCAAAGCACTCACGGGGATTCAGGAGCGTTTCAATCGCGCGCACGCGGGCAAGAAGCAACTCTCGCTCGCCGATCTACTGGTGCTCGCCGGTTGCGATGCGGTCGAGCGCGCCGCAAAGAATGCCGGCGTCGAAGTGCGCGTCCCGTTTACGCCGGGGCGCACCGATGCAACGCAAGCGATGACCGACGTCGATTCGTTCGCCGTGCTGGAACCGCAGGCCGACGGTTTCCGCAACTACCTCAAGAGCGAGAACGGCGTCCCCGCCGAAGTGCGGCTCATCGACAAGGCGCAACTGCTGACGCTGACGCCGCCGGAGATGACGGCGCTGCTCGGCGGTTTACGCGTGCTCGGCGCGAATGCCGACGGATCGAAGCATGGATGCTTCACCGCGCGCAGCGAGATGTTGACGAATGATTTCTTCGTGCATCTGCTCGACATGGGCACCGTATGGACGGCGACTTCGGAGCAGCGCGATCTCTTCGAAGGGCGTGACCGGAAGAGCGGTGC
>DAIBFU010000078.1:0-7760 GCA_027422105.1 Vulcanimicrobiota bacterium
GAGAGCGCTCCGAGCGCACTCTGCACCGAGGAGAGCAGGTTATTGATCTTGATCAGTTCGAGGTTGGCGGCGTTGAGCGTCGCGATCTGCTGATTGATCTGCGTCGTCGGCGCCAGCGTCAACTGCGTCAACTTCTGAATGATCGAATTATAGTCGATACCCGACACAATGCCGGGGAAAGATATCGGGGGAACATTCGTCCCGGGGATCTGGCTGCTGGACATGGATTCCTTTCCTAACGACGCCCTACAAGCAACGCACTACGCGTTACTATCGAGCGTCACTCCTTGGTGCTGGTCGAAAAATTCGGCGATACCGATAAGAATCTCCGGAGGAAATTGCGCGACTTCCTGATTCGTTCGCGGATCGGAGAAGACGGTGACGATTTCATTGGGATGATGTAAGACGCGATAGGAAACGTTGAGCGTCACCGGTTGCGGATTCGTGGGCGGCCCGAAGAAGCGCGCGACCGAGGAAACGACCTTTCCGTCGCCGCTCGCCGGTGCCGGGCCGAAACCCACCGAGGGTGGAGCGCCCGAAGAATTCGGTGTTGCAACCGGTCCCGATGGAGCGGGCGGAACGCTCGCAACGCTCGGTGTCGCGCCTTCAAGCGGCGCACCTTCAGCAACTCCTTGAGCCGGAAGGCCGCTCGCTCCTGAGAGGCCGACGCTACCGGCGGCTATCGGTGGCGACGCAACGGCCGCCGCAGACGTGACATCCATGTGAAAACCCCCTTGAGTACTCTTCTCTAATCATCGGCGTCGTACGAAGGGCAGTTTAGCCCGCCGAGCGGCGGCTCTGCGCCCGTTCGCCGGCGAGCTGGTAGGCCGTGACGCAGGCGATGAAGGCGGTGGTCTGGTCGAAGGCGACCCGGACGTGGGAGCGGAGGCGCTCGCGCTCGGTCGGGGCACGCTCCCAGGCCCGTACGAGCCCCTCCTCTATCGCTGCGTGCTCCCCGGGGTCGACCACTTCGGCGAGGGTGCCGAAGAGCTCGCGGCCGTAGCCGGAGCTCGAGAGCAGGGGAAAGGCTCCGGTCGCCGCGGCGGCAACCACGTTATGGGCTCCACGCCCCGCCCACGAGCAGTCCGCAACGACGCGGGCGCGGGCGCGCAGCCACGCATGGTTCGCGAGGTTCAGGTGACGCTGCGGAATCCAGTGCGAGCCGACCCCAAGAGCCTCGATGAGGCTCTGGAACCACTGGTGGTCGAGTACCGGGCCGGTAAAGAGGATGGGGATCCCGCGCTTCTTCGCTGCGAGCGCGAGGGCGATCTGGTTCGAGCGGCCCTCGACCGGAAGATCGCAGAGCACGAACTCCTCTGCTCCCGCGAGCACTTCGGCATCCTCGCAGCGCGGAGCGCCCTCCGCGAGCGCGGGAACAGCAATCGTGCTTCCCGCCCAGCCAAACCGGCTCCGGAGGAGCTGCTCCTCGGCGGGCGAGGAGAGCAGGGCGACGTCGCAGCGCTCGAGTAGCGCCCGCACGGCCGCCTCGGCGGCCGGACGCGGGTCGAGCCCGCGATCCGGCGTGACGTTCTCGATCGAGAGCGAGCGCGCACCGAGCGCAGCGAAATAGAGATCCAACAACGCCGCGTCGTTCACCGATCCGTAGACCGCTTTGGCGGCTTTGGGCCCCGAGAAGCTCTCGCCGCGCGGATCGTCGACGGAGAGCGAGGCTACCAGCGGCATCGCCGGGAGCGCTTGTAAGAGTGAGAGTGCGGCCGCAGCGACCTCGCTGCCCCACGCATGCACGAGATCGTATGCCGAGAGATCGGCGCGCGCGCCGACCGGAAAGATCCCGACTTCGAAACCCTCTCGTTCGAGCCGGCGCGCAAGCACGCGCATCGCCGCAGTATCGGCGTCGGGGTTCGTCAGCGCATCTTCGCGCACGAGCATCGCAATGCGCCCTGCGGAGCCGCCTTGCGGCGCCGGCTCGTGCAGCACGCTCGTTCGTGCGTTCGCGGCATCTCCGACGATCGAAATACCGAGCGTGCTCGCCGTCGGTCCATCGTCGGGATCGAATGAAACGGTGATCGCCGGCGGCAACGAGACGACGATCGGCAGCGAGGTATCTCCACGCTCGCCGCCGTCACGCAAGACGCGTACGCGCGCCGCAGGAATATCCGCCGCATGCTGCGCGACAATCACGTCGTACATGCGCGCGCGATCGACCGGCTTTGCGTCGATGTCGAGCCACCGCGCGGCAAAGGCGACCGCATCGGCATCGCCGAGATCGAGAGCGACCTCCGCCCCCGATCGCTCCAACGAAAGCGCCCCAACCGCACCGCGTGGATCGACGATCGCTGCATGTTTTCCCGGTCGAATGTGGCGTGCCGCGTATGTATACGGCGCGAGATCTTCGTAGAGATCGCTATAGGTGACGACCCCGAGTAACCGCATCTCTCGCGCGCGTAATATCTCGCTGCGATGCCGTGGATCGAAAATCTCCAGGCTCTCCTCGCGCGCCCGTCGATTGAAAAATTGAACGCGGAGCCAGGGAAATATCCGCTGCTCGATTCCGTCGGCGCACTGCAGATCGAGCGCGCGAAATTCGAGCGGCCAGAGCACGGCGCTGCTCTCCCGTTCGAGCAATCCGGCGACCTCGACTTCGCAGCCATGGGCGATCAACCAACGGTCGTCACGGCGAAAGCCGAGGTCGATCGCGCAACGCTGCGTGAGCGACCAGCCCGGCTCGAGACGGGCGAACGCCAGCATCGACGCATCGATACCGACGAGCGAGCCTGGTCGCGGAACGAGCGCGAATCGTCGATGGCGGTCGTGAAACCTCACGCGAGCTCCTCTACGATCAGTCGCCGGAGCGCACTCGGGCTCTGCGTTGCAAGCGCTGCAATCGAGATGGTACGCAACTCCCCCTCAAGTTCGTCTTCAACGTCAATCACTTCGATGTCGGCACAGAGATCCGAGGATATATTCACCGATGAAAGGATTCGCTCTATTCGGCGCTCGATCGTCGCCGGATCGCACCCGGCTTCGAGGCGCAACGTCAGCAGAACGTGGTCCTCGGCGCGAAAAGCGCGCACATAGCGGCGAACGAAGCGGCCCACGGGCTCCCATGCAGCATCGTCGTCGGCGACGTTGGCGAGAAATCGTACCGTCCCCGACGCAAGCGCACTCTTCTTTTCATCCCGAGGCTCCTCGGTGCTCGGAGCTGCGGGCAGCGCCGCGAAATGCAGCGCCCGGTCGAATCCGTTGAAGTAGCCGGGGCGCGGATCGTACCCCTGCTCGGGGAAGGCAGGCGGGTATCCCCACTTCGCGGCAAAGTATTTCCAGTTTTCCCGCATCGTCGCGCCGTAATCGACGTTGTTTGCGACGAAACTGCGACTGCCGAAGTGGTGAATGAATGCGTCCTCGCAGACGAAGATTTTATATCCCGCCGCACGCGCGCGCATGCAGAGATCGTCATCTTCGAAATTCCCGACGCCGAATCGTTCGTCGAAGCCGCCGATCTCATCGATGACTATTTTCGGAAAGCACAGGCAGAAGCCGACGGCGCGATCCGTATAATAGCCGTTTGCCCTGTAAAGGCGCGCCCGTTCGGTTGCGAAAGCGAGCATTGCTCTTTCGTCTTCGTAACGCGCATTGGGAATCTGTTGATGGCCGGAGACGCTGTTGCTACGTGGCGCCGTGATTCCAACGGCACGCATAATCTGAAATGGCCGCAGCAACGCCTCGAGCCAACCATCGGCGACCAATACATCGTTATTGAGAACGACGATATACTCGCCTTTTGCCGCTGCCATGCCGATGTTATTGCCGGCGCCGAAGCCGAGGTTTTTTTCGTTGTAGATGATTCGCACGTGCGGATCGTCGATCGAGCGGAGATAGGCGAGCGTGTCCGGTCCCGAGCCGTTGTCGACGATAATGATTTCAAACGGCTCGCGAGTGCGCGCGAGTAGCGATTGCACGGCGAGCTTCGTATATTCCGGCGCGTTCCAACTCAGCGTAACGATTGAGACCATCGCCGGAGGCACCGCCTCGCCGAGCGAGAGTCGACTCTTCAGGAACTCGTCGTCACGCACCAACAAGGAGGCGATGCTGCGTTGATAGGTACGCTCGAAGAGATCGTCACGCGCGGGTTCGGGAGCGGCGGTGAGCACCGGTTCATCCATACCGACGACGCCGAGACCCAGGTCGAGTGCGCGCACGCAGAGATCGGCGAGCGAACCATCGATGCTCGGATACTCCGCGAGCCGAAAGTGCTGCGGCAGGCGCCAGAGCGCGACGAGGAGGAGACGCGCGTCACCGCCGGCCGGCGATGCATCGAAGCCGAGCATCGCTTCGGGAGCCCCGGTCGCGGCGAGCGAATCGTAACGCGTCTCGAGGCGGCGCGAGAGGTGTTCGAACCACGACGGAGCAAGTGCGACGCGCGCGTCGATGAAGAGTGCGTAACGATTGCCGCGGAGTTCCATCGCCGCCCGAGCCGCGGCAATATCATCCGATGCCACCCAGGCGATCGATTCAATTGCGACCGGAGCCGCGCGAAGATCGCGTTCGATGCGCGCGCGATGCTCCGGCGTGCACTCGCCGTGCACGACAGCCTTCACCGATGGCGTCGGCAAGAGGAGCGAGGATATCGCCGCATTCGGCATGACGACCGTTCGCTTGACGAGATACCGTTCGTAATCCCATAGGCCGGCATCGATATGCGGGAAATCGCGCCAACGACGCTCGAGCCGTTCGATATTCGGCATGACGCGGCGAAAGCGTTGCGATCCCGATTGCGATTCGTAATGAAAAAGCACCGCTTGCGGTTCGTAGACGATTTGCAGCCCTTCACGCCGAATTTTCAAACAAAAATCGACGTCTTCATAGCCGTTCCAAAAACCTTCGTCGAGCCCGCCGAGGCGCACGTACAGCTCGCGCGGCGTCGCCAGGCAGGCTCCGGTGACGGCCTGCACGATACGCCGTTTCATGACCGTCGCCCCGTCGGCAGGTGCGAGAAAGCCGTAGTGCGTCGGCGCGATTGTATTGATGCCGTTAGGCACCTCGTTAAATACCACACCCGCGTGCTGAATAACACCGTCACCGAAAAGTAACCGCGCACCGACGACGCCAACATCGTCGCTCGCGAATGGCGCAAGCAACGCTTCGAGCCAACCCGGCAACGCCTTCGTGTCGTTGTTGAGGAGCACGAGAAAGCGCCCCGATGCGACCGCTGCACCCTGGTTGTTCGCGACGGCAAAACCGAGGTTCCGTTCGTTGACGATCGTTTTCAACCAGGGAAAATCCGCGAGGACGGTCGCGGTATCGTCGGTCGAACCGTTATCGACGACGATGACCTCCCCCATGAGGTCGCGCGGTAACGTCTCAGCGAGTGATTGCAAACAGACGCGTGTGAGCGCGGCTTTATTGAAGACCGGTATGATAATCGAGTAGTGCAATGTCGGCGCTATCGAACGAGCGCGGCGTCGGCAATGCGACGCGCGTCCTCAAAGCGCTCCTGTCGCAGATAGAGCATCGAGAGTTCGACGGCGATGCGCGGAGGATCGAAGCGAAGTGCCGCGAGGAGCATCTGCTCGCTCTCGTCATCCCGACCGACCTGCTGCAGCATATTCGAGCGAAGTACCACTGCTTCGATGTTCTGCGGGCTTTGCGCCAGCACCGCCTCGGTCGCCGCAATTGCTTCATCGAAGGCTCCGCGCGCCCGAGCATCGACGGCCAAGAACATCTGCGCGCGCTGATAGAACTCGCCGCTCCCGATGGGGATCTTTTGCGCCCATTGCCGCGCGCTCTCGGCATCGCCCATGCTCGAACTTGCGAGCGCCGCGCCGAGTAAGAGCGCCGGGTCACCGCCATCGTGTTCCAATCCGCGTTCGGCGATCGCGCGCGACTCGGAGAAACGCCCCTGCGCGAGCAGACGGCTCGCGCGGCGACGGAAATCCGCGATTTCCAGCGGCTCGGCTCCATCTTCGGCGGCATAGAGCCGCTCGACGGCGCCGAGATCGCCGCGCGCGCGCAAGAGCGCTTCGAGCGGATCGAGTGCGAGCGCGGCTCCCGGCATGCGCTCCGCGGCCTCACGCAGAAACTGCTCGCGCTCCGGCCATCCATTGCGCTCGCAGACGGCGGCGCCGGCCATGAGCACCGGAAACTGCGCGATCGGAGATATCTGCGGAGTCGCCGCGTGAATCGCGTCGAGCGCCTCTCGATCCCGATGTGCGCGCAGGAGAAAGTTGACGTAGTCGACCGCACTCTGGTCGGATGGGAGATCGTGAAATGCTGCAGCAAATGTACGCGCCGCGTCGTCTATACGCTTCAGTCGTTCGTACGCACGGGCGAGATTGAGGCGGAGCGGTAATGCAGATGGGCGATTTTTTAGGCCCTTCTCGAACCACTCCACAGCGGCCTCGTCGTTGCCCTCCGCGACGTAGGTTGCGCCGACCTCGCTGTAGGCCTTCCATTTGGAAACCTCGTCGTCAACGACGAACTGCAAATGGTTATAATCACCGTCGTCGATCGCAGATTGAAAAGCTTCGCGCGCATCGGCAAGCCGTTTCTGCGCAACGAGAGCCTTCCCAAGCGCAAAATGCCCATTCGCATAACGAGGTGAAAACTTCAGGCAGAGTCGCGCCGCTTCTTCGCCCTTCACCGGGTCGTTCATTTTTTCGGTATAGACATCGGCGAGCGCAGATAAACCGTTGGAGAAAAATCCACGCGGCTGATCCTTGTTCACCTCGATCATCTTCTCGAGGGCGCTGCGCGCCGTCTCGTAATCACCGATCAGAAAAGCCGTCGTGCCCAGGTTGAACCAATGGAATGCCTCTTCGGGTTCCCGCTCAACGGCCGCCTTGACGATCGCCAGGTTGCGAGCTCCCTTGTCGCGCTCGGTCACGATCTCTTTGAGGTAACCGCTATGTTTGATCGCAATCGGCGAGGCCGATGCCTTCAACCCGAGTTGCGATTGATCGAGCGTGATAAATTCGTGGATCAAACCGCGATAGCGAATGCGCGGGTGGTTGGGGAAGATGCGGATCAGCAAGTGCGACATCTGCCCGGTGCCTTGATAGTCGTTCGACTCGTTATAACAGCGGACCCAAACTCCCGTATCGAATGCGGGCACATCCTTCAGTTGTGCGAGCAACGATTCGCTGCCCGGCAGATACTCTTCGTCGGCATCGAGCATAAAGATCCAGCGGTACGATGCCATCGCGATCGCTTCGTTGCGCGCCCAAGCAAAATCGTTGCGCCACTCCCGGATCTCGATCTTCGCACCGAACTCCCGTGCAATTTCGACGGTTCGGTCGGTCGAGCCGGTATCGACGACACAGATTTCATCGACGTATGGAGCGATACTCTGGAGACACTTGGCGAGAAAGCGCTCTTCGTTCTTGACGATCATGCAGAGGCTCAAACCCGCAGGAAGCTGCGGAGCATCGGCGGGCGGGCGCGGCAAAGAGATCGTTTGCGCGATGGTGGCGGGCTGCGTCGGCGGTGGGGAGACGCTCGGCTGGCTCACCGCCTGTTTTTTTGATTTTATCCGAACCGGCATGCTCTCTTCTTCTTCGGCATCTTCATCTGGAGCTCTTACCCGCAGTCGTAATGCGCACAAAAAATCGGGGCCCGCGAATGCGAGCCCCGATCCCAGGTTGGTTACCCGAGGATTCCGCCTTAGCGGAAGAGTCCGAGAACCGACTGAGCGTTCGTGTTGGACTGTGCCAACACCGAGGTGCCGACCTGTACCAGCACTTGGAGTTTCGTGAACTCCGTCGTCGCCTGACCGACGTTGAGGTCGCGAATCGACGATTCCG
>DAIBFU010000079.1:0-7371 GCA_027422105.1 Vulcanimicrobiota bacterium
GGCATATTACCGGGCACGGAACGCACGGCGATCACCACGATATATGGATATCCTCCAATGGCGTTCGCATGCTCGAAGCCGATGACGGCGGACTCGCCATGAGTAACGACGGCGGCAAACGCTGGCTCTGGCGCAAAGTTCTGCCGATCTCGCAGCTCTATCGCGTCGGCGTCAGCGCAGGTTGGAATTATCGCGCGTGCGTGCCGTTGCAAGATAACGGCATCTATTGCGCGCACGTCGCGATGCCCGACCCGAGGGGTTTCTCTTCGAGCGCATGGCGCAACGTCGGTGGTGGCGACGGCACTGCGGCCTATCCGGATCCGAGCGATTCGAATCTCGTGTGGACGACCTCCGCCGGCGGCAATTACGATACGACGCTGCAATCGGTCGATCTCGCAAGCGGCGCAACGCGCGATCTTTCGCCGTACGTCCGCGATCAAAATGTCGTTCCACCAGCGGAATTACGCTATCGCTTTAATTGGGAGACGCCGCTCGCCTTCGACCCCTTCGATCCGCATCGACTCTACACGGCAGGAGACGTGCTCTTTTCCACCACCGATCGCGGGATGCATTGGAAGGTGCGGAGCCCAGATCTCACGCTGCACGATCTCGCGCACGAACGAATGACCGGCGGGCTGACGCTCGACGGCACCGGCGCGGAGACGAGCGACACGATTCTTACCATCGTGCCTTCGACGCTGCGGCGGGGAGAGATTTGGGTCGGCACCGATGACGGACTCATTCAACTCACACGCGATGGCGGTACGCATTGGACGAATGTGACGCCGCAAGGTGCGATCCGCTTCGGGCGCTTTGCGTCGATCGCGCTCTCGCCGCGCAAGCCGGGTCGAGCGTATGCGATCGAGGATAACCACATGCTCGGCAATGCGCGCCCGTACGTTTTCCGAACGACCGATTATGGAGCGCATTGGTCGCGGATCGATCGTGGATTGCCGATGGAATCCGCGCGCTGCATCACTGTCGATCCTCGTACACCGGGGCTGCTCTACCTCGGTATGGAACGCGGCATCGAAGCATCGTGGGATCGCGGCGCAGATTGGCGGCGGATCAACGGCGGTATGCCCGCGGTCTCGGTGCGCGCGATCGTCGTTCAGGCGCAGCGCAACGATCTGCTCGTTGCGACGCATGGGCGCGGGCTCTACATTCTTGACGACGCATCGGCGTTGCAAGGATTCGCGCGCGCGGCGCGCCGGAGGCTTGCGTTTTTCGCCCCGCGGAAGGCCTATCTCCTCAACGACGTCTCTTGGTGGAATACCCGTGCTGACGGTACCTCGGCGCCATACGGCGCGATCTTTTCGTACTACCAATCCACGGCGAGCGCAAAAGCCCCGACGATCGAGATCGAGGAAGCACGCGGCAGAGTGGTTCGGCATCTCTCATTGCTGCCGAATGGAGCGGGAATGAATCGCGTCGTCTGGGATCTCAGCGAGGATCCGCCGATTTCCTGGAAGAGCGCGCCGCATTGGAACCGCGGCTATTCCGGTGGAGCGTCGGTCTTGCCGGGACGCTACACCGTAAAACTCACGCTCGATGGAAAGACGTTGACGCAGCCGCTGAGCGTTCTCGGCGACCCGCGCATGCACGCATCGATTGCCGCCTATCGCGCCGCACAACAGGCAACGCGGAGCGCCTTTGCAATGCTCTCGTCGATCGATAGCGTCCTCAATGCGCTCGATGTGCGCGAGGCGAGGGTCCGGGCGCTTCCAGCGAGTGCGAAGCGCACCGCAGCATTGATACGCATCGCGGCGCTGCGTGCGAGCCTTACTTCGAGCCCCCATGCCGACCAAGACGATGATTTTCTCCGCGATCGTCTCCGCGAGCGGGTGCAGACGGAGATCGGGTCGTTGCAGACCTCGTTCGTCAGCCCGACCGCCGAACAACTGCGCGAGAATGCCGTGCTGGCACGATTGACCGCGCTGCGCGTCGGGCGCGTTAAGGCGTGGCTTGCGGGCGCGGAGTCCCCATAAGTGCCGGGTCGGGAGCGGTGCTCGGGAAGGTGAATTCATCGTATCGCGTCACGGCGCGAACGTTGAAGGAGAAGCCGAGTGCGTGTTCGGTCGCCGAGAAGACGCCGCGAACGACCACCCAATATCCGTCGATGCTGCGATAGGTGAGCCCAATGCGCATATCGCTACTGCTATCGCTAATTACGATGTGCGCGGGAAGCCCCGTCGTGGGGTCGACTTGCACCTCGCTAGGATACATGCCGGTATCGCGCGGGGTCGGTGCGATCAAGATGTGCAACGCCGTCGGCGTCGAGTCGGGTGCATAGCTCGGCGCGAGAAAGCTGATATAGGGAACGGAGACATCGGCGTTGGGGTCGGGCGTGGGAATCGGAAAGATCATCGGCGCGCCGCGTTTGAGCGTAATGGAGATCGCCTTGAGATTCGCAAAGTACGAAAACGCGAATTCCGAAAACGGATCGAAATAGGGAATGATGGGGAATGCTTCACCGGTTCGCGTTGCTCCATGCGGAAGGTCGTGCATGACCGCATAATTGTCCGCGTTTCGCAGCTCGACGCTGCGGTCGATCTCCTGGGTTCGGCCAAGCGAGGGAACCGTGACGCTCGTTCGCTCGCGGTAGGTGATATAGGACGGCGGGTGGGCGTTATACGCCGCGGTCGTGCGGTTTACGAGAAGCGCGAGCGCAAGGTCGGCACCGATCATCGGTTCTCTCTTCGGCAGAGGATCAGCGCCCCCCGGTACCGCACATTCGTCTCGTGAAGAGAGAGGCTCGTGTTACCCTCGACGCTCGCGTGATCGAATGGAGGCGAGCGATTCACCGTCGCCCCGAACTCGGTTTCCACGAGTTCGAGACGCAGGCGCTCATCGAACGCGAACTCGATGCGCTCGGCATCGAGCATCGTCGCGCGGCGACGACCGGCGTGGTGGGCGTCATTCACGGCGCATTGCCCGGGCATACCGTTGCATTGCGTGCCGACATGGACGCACTGCCGATCGCCGAACGAAGCGGGCTCCCGTTTGCATCGGAGATTCCCGACGTCATGCATGCGTGCGGGCACGACGCGCACGTCGCGATGTTGATCGGCGCCGCTACGGTGCTGCAAGCGCAACATGCGGATTTGCACGGAAAGGTCGTGTTGCTTTTTCAACCGGCGGAGGAAGGCCCGGGCGGGGCGGAGCCGATGATCGCTGAAGGCGCGCTTGAAAATCCGCGCGTCGAATGCGCGGCGATGTTGCATGTCGACGTGCGCTTGCCGACGGGCACGATCGGTGTTACGCCGGGGGCGGTGAACGCCTCGGCCGACGAATTTTCGCTTCGCATCATCGGCCGCGGCGGGCATGGCGCCTATCCGCATACCGGCGTCGACGCAATCGTCGCTGCCGCTGCGGTGGTCTCGGCATTGCAGAGTATCGTTGCGCGCGAGATCGACCCGCTCGCCTCGGCGGTCGTCACCATCGGCACGATCGCCGGCGGCTATCGCAATAATGCGCTCGCCGACGAGGTCGTGATGACGGGAACGTTGCGCGCGCACGATCCGGTCGTTCGCGATGCGCTCGCAAACGATGTGGAACGGATCGCGCGATCGGTCGCCGAGGGCTACGGAGCGCGCGCGGAGCTCGATCTTCGCCGCGGCTATCCTCCGGTCGTCAACGATAGCGCGCTCGCGCGCACGTTCGCACCCGTGCTTGCGCGAGAGACAGGCGTCGACGTCGTCGAGGCCGCGCCGACGATGGGCGGTGAGGACTTTGCCTATATCGCGGAGGCGGTCCCGGGGCTCCTGATGCGCCTCGGCGTTCGGAACGAAGCGATCGGGGCGCTCCGCTCCGGGCACAGCGCCGAGTTCATCATCGACGAGGCGGCGCTGACGCATGGGGTCGATGCGCTCGTTACCTTCGCGCTCACCTTCGGAGCCCGAGGGGCACTGACCGCGGCAAAACGCAATCCCTAGTAGCTGCGACAAAAGCAGGTACTACTGAATGTGCCTTCGAAGCCTGGAACATGGACGTCTATCGGAACGAAGATCTGCCGCAGGGCTGCGCGCACTTCGAGGCTGCCATCGATCTCCCCGCGATTCCCGAGGAAGCCTTCTCCCTGCTCTGCGCGGTCGAGAAGTGGCCCGTCTGGCTGCCGTTGGTCCGTAGTGCCGAGCGGCGGGGTAGCGGTGCGCTCGCCGTCGGCGATGAGATTCTCCTGCGCCTCGGCGAACCGCGCGATGAGGAGCAACTCTTCGAGGTCCGGCGGATCGTCAGCAACCATTGCCTGACGCTCGTGGGTGCCTACTCGACCCGGCGCCGTATCGATTTTCGCCTGGAGCGACAGAGCAGCCGCGCGCGCCTGCGCATGGCCTGGCTCTACCCGACCTACCATGGAGCGATGGGTTCCGCCGTCGACCGTCTTTTCCGCGGCCGGACGGTCTCCACGCTGCTCGATCGCGCAGCGCAGCAGTTCCGCGGCCTCCTCGAAGCAAGCCTTGTGGCTTAGCAGTCGTTGACCTGGACTGCCAAACCCAGTAGAATCAGCGCATGCCGCTCTATGATTATCGCTGTTCTTCCTGTGGAACCATTCGTGAAATTCGGCACGGATTCGACGAGCGCGTCAGCGACCCGTGTGCCGGATGCGGCGGAACGCTCGTGCGCGTCTTCAACCCTGCACCGATTCTCTTCAAGGGTTCGGGCTTTTATGTGACCGATTCGCGCCCCTCAGGGGGATCCTCGGCGAGCTCTTCGTCCACGGAGAGTACCAGCTCCGGCTCGGGCGAGAGCGCCGCTTGAAGCGTCGCCTAGGCGGGCGGTTCGCTCGTCCCTGAATCGGGTGGCTCCCACTGCCACACGAGTATGCAAAGGTCGTGGTTGGGAGTTGTCATCGCAGCAGCCATTCTCTCTCGGTCGCACATGGCGATCGCCGCCCGGTGGCCGAGGATGGCGGCTTCCACCATTCATGACCGGTACTTGGAATTTATGAATAAGTTTTTGCGCACGATCGGCGTAGCGGCATCTGTTTTCTTATTTGCTACTGGTATCGCGGCCGCGAAACCATCTGGTACCGAAGTCTACTCGTCGATGATGAATGCGATGATGGCGCTCCCGAAGCCGCCGACGTACATAAAGTACAACCTCGTGTTTACGATCGATGGTTTTTGGATGCAGTTCGATTGTAAACACCACGCCCTCACCCGTTTTACGCCCTCGTTCCTCAAATGGCAGGGAGTACGCCTCTCTTTTCCCGTGCTCGTGAGAACGGGAGACGGCATGGCGCGAGTAGGCTCGCCAATCCTTGAGAGCGCGGATGGAGAAAAGAATCAACCGCGCCTCGGGCCGCTTTTCTGTCGACCCTTTCCGTTCTCTCCACTCTGGACGGAAGCTCGCGACATCGGGAACGGTTCTCTCGTTCGTGCAGCCGCGACCCACGAGCGCACGGGGAGCACCGCTGCCGACGTTCCTCCTAACCCGTTGGATACGATTGTCACCGTCGTTGCTTACGCGAACCGATTTTACCGGATTCAGAACCTGGGCATAGAGAAACGCTTTGGGTCGTCGGTATATCATCTCGTGTTTACCGCAAAGGGAAACCCGAGAACGTACCCCATAACCGATGTTTATGTCACGGTAAGGCACCACTTCCTCAAGGCTGTCGCGTTTGGAGGAGGTCAGCGAGGCTTGCTTTATGGCGCTGGTGTCTCTGCGATACTGCAGTACGGCTCTGTGGACGGATACTGGCTGCTTCAGCGCGGTCATTTTGAGTTGGATGCGCATGTGCTCGTCGCCCACAAAGCGGGCTCGTTCGATCTTCGCTTGGAGCATTTCAGCTTTCCGTCGACTGGTTTTTGATCGAATGAGGGCGGCGGCGATCCGGCGTTCCGTTCGTCACGACCGAGGAGATCCTAGGCGGGCGGTTCGCTCGTCCCTGAATCGGGTGGCTCCCACTGCCACCCAACCCCGGACCCCGGCGCTCCCGGCTGCGGGGGCACGGCAAACGGCGGCGGAAAGGGCGCACCGAAGGGTGGTTGCCCCTCGCCCGCGGTTCCCGTCTCGGTCGGTGCTCCGAAGCCCGCTCCCGGTGGCGGTGCGAAGCTCGGTGGCGGTGCGAAGCTCGGCGGCGGTGCGAAGGTCGGCGGTGGAACGAAGGTCGGCGGCGGCACGAAGGTCGGCGCAGGCTCCATAAAGCTTGGCGGTACGCCCGGCGGGCGGATCGTCGGCGTGTGGGCCGGAGTTGGCGGCGGTGGAAGCGGCGGGAACTCGTAGCCGTTCTCGGGCGTCACGTCGTTCTGCGCGATGCCGAGGTCGACAGCTTTTGCAGGCGCAGCGCTCGCGGCCGCAGTCGCAGCGAGTCGTTCGACGAGCAGCGGCGGGCGAGCGGTAAAGAGCGGCGCGGGAAGATCGCCGACCGCCGCGCCGACGAGCACGTTGCGTACCGGCGGAAGAATCTGCGCATCGGAGCGACGCGCGATCGCGCGTAACTCTTCGACGATATCGTCAGGAGCCGCTTCGGCTTTCATCGTATCGAGTAACAAGGCGACAGTATCGCGTAAATACTGCGGCGGTGGTACTTTGGCGAATGCGAAGGTGTGTTGAGCGAGTTCGGCTTTCACGCCCTGCAAGAGTCGTTTCCAGTGATCGATATTTTGGTAACGTTCGAAGAGGCCGGCGGTGCGTTTTGCTTGCGCGTAGAGTGAGGCGATGCGTTTCCCTAAAGGGTCGGCCGGCGGAGCAGGTTCGACGATTGCGACGCGCCCTGCAACGCGCGCGAGTTCGCCGAGAATCTGCGAATGGAAGAGCGGGTCAACTTCGTGGAGATAGTGATAGGCGAGACCGAGATCAAAACTTGCATCGCGAGCAGGTATGACCGAGGTGCTGCCGCGCAGCAGCGTGGCGCCGATATCTGCATACTCGGCGATCGCAAGATCGCGCGACTCGATAACGGTGACGGTCGCACCGCGTTCGAGCGCCACGCGAACCGCGCGCGCTTCATCGCCGTAGCCGCAGATGAGGATCCGTTCGCCGGCGCGCAGGCCGACGGCATCCCAAATAAGCGCTTCGATATAGCGAGCTTCCGCTTCGAATTCCTGGACGGAATAGACGTAATCGGAGATCTCCATTATGCCGTGACCCGCTGCAAGCGTTCGAAGAAATCGGGAAAACTGACGTCGACTTCCTCGATGGAATCAACCTCGACCGGTCCGGCGGCGCAGCCGAGCATCGCCGCAGCCATCTGAATGCGATGGTCCTGGAAGGTCTCGATCGAGGCTCCCGTTGCCACCGGCGAACCGCCCTCGATCGCGATGCCGTTGGGAAGATCCTCGGCGACGACGCCGACGGCGCCCAAAAGGCGGTGGATCGCGGCGAGCCGATCCGATTCTTTGTCGCGAAGATCGCGAACGCCGGAGA
>DAIBFU010000080.1:0-7339 GCA_027422105.1 Vulcanimicrobiota bacterium
GAACGGCTACCAGGCCGGCATCCTCTCGAACATCACGGTCGGGCAGGATGGGACGATCACCGGATCGTTCACCAACGGCCAGCAGAAGGCGCTCGCGCAAGTCGCGCTGGCGACCTTCCAAAACGAGCAAGGTCTCAACCGTATCGGAAGCAATTTCTTCCAGCAAACGGCGAACTCCGGGCTCGCACAGGTCGGCACTGCCTCGACGGGTAGTCTCGGCTCGATCGTCTCGGGAGCGCTGGAGCAATCCAACGTTTCTCTCGCCGATCAGTTCACCAAGATGATCGCGGCGCAACGTGCATTCGAAGCGAATACCCGCGGCATCACGACCGCCGATCAGAACCTGATCACGGTCACGCACTTGCAGGCGAGCGAGAACTAAGGTTCACGCGAGCGTGCAGGCCTTCACGCCGAGGGGCGCTAACCCCTCGGCGTGATCGTCCTTCAGCGCCTCAACGGCGGCACCGTCATGGTCAACAGCGACCTCATCGAAGCCGTCGAGGAGACGCCCGATACCGTCGTTACGCTCACCTCGGGCAACAAACTCTTGGTACGCGATTCGATGCTTGAGATTCAGAAGAAAATCGTTGACTTCAAGCGAAGAATCTACGGCCCGGCCGAGTCGGATCGCAAGGGGCATGATGCGGAATAGATTGGAGCGCTGAGTTTTGGATATCGCAACTATCATTGGCCTCTTCCTTGGTTTCGGCGCTATCGCGCTCGCGGGCGCCGTCGGAGGGACCGATCCCGGCATCATTTTCGGACGCTGGGAAGCGATCGTGCTCATCATCGGTGGAACCCTCGGCGCGACGATTACCTCGTTCCCGTGGCGTATTTTCATCGACGGCTTCATCGGCGGCTTTCGAACGGCGTTCGTCACCCGGAATTATCACGAACGTGACGTCATCGCGACGCTGGTCGCCTTCGCCGAGAAAGCTCGCCGTGAAGGGTTGCTCGCGTTAGAGAACGAGGCCGCAGCGCTCGACGACGACTTCATGCGCAAGGGCATCCAGCTCGTAATCGACGGCCGCGACACCGAAATCATCCGTAAAGTTTTGGAAACCGAGGTTAGCAACAACCAAGAGCGTGGGGCGAAGGCGGAATCGGTCTTTACCTCGCTCGGCGGCTACTCGCCGACCCTCGGCATCATCGGTACCGTTCTCGGCCTCATCGGCATGCTCAAGGGCTTGGCTTCGGCTGCGAACAGCACCAACATCGCCGGCTCGATCGGCGTTGCGACGGCGCAAGCCTTCGTCGCGACCTTCTTCGGTATCATGTTCGCCAACTTGTTGTGGCTGCCGATCGCAACGAAGATCAAAGAACGCAACGGCGAGCTCTTGCTGCTGCGCGAGATCATGATCGAAGGTATTCTCGCGATTCAAGCCGGTGATAACCCGCGCTTGCTCGAGGAGAAGCTCCTGGCGTTCCTCGATCCGCGCGATCGCGAGGCGCATGTCGAAGAGGGCGGAGCGGTCGCCACCGAAGAGCTCGCGGCGAGCTCGACGTAACCCGATCGTATGGCGCAACCCGTAAAGACTGCCGCACGAGCGGCCGAATCGAAGCTCCACAACAAGCAGAAGGAGCAGCAAGTCGAGACGGCCGGGATGATGCGTTGGTTGCTGACGTACGCCGATATGATCACGTTGATGCTCGCGCTCTTCATTATTCTGTTCGCCATGTCCACCATCAGTCGCGTTAAGGTGCAGGCCTTCGCGAAGTCGGTCTCCGGCGGTTTCAATAACGTGTGGTCGATCAATCAGCCGCCCAACGGCGGCAGCAACGGCCAGCAATCGTTCGGGGCGAACGCTACGATCCCGACCCTACAGCGCGAATTGGAACGCTACGTCCAAAAAAACCAACTCCAGCACCAGGTACAAATTCGCGTCGAGCGACATAACCTGGTGGTGACGTTGCTATCCGATCAATCTTTCTATAACAGCGGCAGCGCGCGCATTCGGCCGCAAACGCTAAAAATACTCGACACGGTCGCCGGGTTCCTCAAAAAGACCGCCAACCCGATTCGCGTCGAGGGCAATACCGATAACGTGCCGATCCATACGCAGCGTTACCCGTCGAACTGGGAGCTTTCGACGGCCCGCGCGGTCAACGTCGTGCGTTATCTCGTCGAACAAGATGGAATCGAACCGACCCGGGTCGCTGCGGCAGGTTACGGTAAGTTTCATCCGCGGGTCAGCAACGCGACGGCGGCCGGGCGTCAAGAAAATCGTCGCGTCGATATCGTCATTCTCAACAAGAGCGATATTCCGCAACCGACCGCGCGGACCGATCGTTTCGTCCGCACGGTGAAGAAGCCGGCACCCCATCCTTCAATCAAACCCAAGGGGAAGAGCTAGGAGCGCGCCATGTCGAGTTTATCGCAAGAAGAGATAGACGCCCTTATCAATCAACTCGGCAGCGATGAATCGCAGCTGGAAACGATTGAAAGCCGTCGCATCAAGTCATTCGACTTCCGCTTTAACAAGCGGCTCGATAAGTTTTCGAACAACCAACTCCAAACGCTGCGGACGTTGCACGAGAACTTCACGCGGTTGCTCAATAACTCGCTCTCCGTCTATCTGCGTACGCGCGTTGAAGCGACGATCGTCTCGATCGAACAGATCAGCTACGGCGATTTCATCGCTTCGATCGGCATACCGTCGATCCTGGCGATCTTTTCGATGGACCCGTTGCCCGGCAGCGGAATCGTGCAGGTCGATCTCAATCTCGTTTTTTCTATCATCGATCGCTTGCTCGGCGGGCCGGGGTGGTTCCCGCCGAAATTGCGCGATCTCACCGATATCGAACGTACGCTTATGCAGCGCTTCATGGCGCGCATGCTTAATAGCTATCGCGAATCCTGGAACTACCTGCTGACGCTCTCGTTAAAAATCGAGGCGCTTGATTCGAACCCGCAGTTCATCCCACGTATCATTCCGCTCGACCAGATCATTGCGTATGTCTCGATGGAGCTCAAGGTCGGCGATATGGCCGGCGTTATGAACTTCTGCCTGCCGTATTTGGTCTTGCAGTCGATCGGGCAGCAACTTACCGACTTCCAGTGGTCGCCGACCGTGATCGCCGGGCGAGGCATGACCGAGGATGATGTCGCCCAGTTGGAACGAAACGTCGAACGTGCGGATATCGAGTTTGAAGTCGAACTCGGGCGCACCATGCTCTCCTTGCGCGATCTCGTCTCGTTGCAACTAGGGGATCTTGTGGTGCTCGATAACGATACTTCGCAGCCGCTGGTGGGGAAAGTCAACGAGCGGGAGAAGTACCACCTCTTCCCGGGAGTCTATAAAGATCGCTATGCCATGAAAGTTTCCGGCGCGCTCACGAATGAGGACGAATAAGCGACGATGATGCAGATCGATAATCTCGCCGATGCGATGTTTACCGCGGCGGCGACCGTACTCGGACGCTTGGTCGAACAATCGGCGGTCGCCGGGGCCAGCATGCGCGCCGACCACGAGGGCTCGATTCACACCGACGGCGACGAACTGATCGCCCTCGCCGACATTCCTTCGATCGGCGCCCAACTCGTCGTGCGTTTCCAGCGCGAGGATCTCGCGCATATCGTCGGGCTGATGCTCGGCGGCGAAGAATCGGTCGGCGAGCTCGGCCCGATGCAACTTTCCATCGCGTCGGAGACGGTTTCGCAAATCGCGGTTGCGATGGCCGAGCGCTTGGCCGATGATATCGGCGCCGGCACCGCCGGTATCCACGCCGAGCTTTGCAGCGACGCGACGCTGCTGCCGCCACCGCCGTTCCAGTCGTATAGCGCACCGGTGCAACTCGAAAACGATCTCTCGCCGCATATCGCGGTTGATTTTGCGGCGATTACGCTCTCGAAGCTCGGGAGCGCTGAAGAACCGCCGCAAGCCGCTACGAGCGCCGCCGTTTCGTCGGCGGCCGCGAAGCCGAAGCCGGCACCGGTCGCCGCCGCTCCGGCCCAGTTCGCGCCGATCGTGCCGACGCAGGCGAAAAAAACGCCGGCCGGCCAGGCGAATCTCGATCTCGTTCACGACGTACCGCTGCAAGTGCGCGCGATCCTCGGAAAGACCGTGATGCAGTTGCGCGATGTCGTCTCACTCCAGCAAGGAAGCGTTTTCGAACTCGATAAGCTCGCCGTCGACCCGATCGACATCTACGTCAATAATATCCTTATTGCACGTGGAGAGGTCGTTGTTGTGGATGATAAATACGCGGTGAAAATCAGCGAGCTGAATCCTCAGGTCGGCTAGCGGAGTCCGCGTAGCGGTTCATGACGACGCATCTTTGGGCCCAGTACATCTTCGCGCTGATCGTCGTCGCCGTCGTTCTGCTGCTCTTTGCCGTGCTTGTCAAAGCATTAGGGCGCGGGCGTATCGTTCTCTCCACGGAACGACGCCTCGTGACGGTGCTGGAATCGACGCCGCTCGGTGCCCACGGGGCGCTGCACGTCATCAAAGTCGGCGCGCGCTATATCCTCGTCGCCAGCGCCGCTTCGGGGACACGGCAGATTGTCGAGATTCCCGCCGATGAAGTCGAGGGCTGGATGACGGCGCAACGCAAGGGCTTCGACGTGACCAAGCGGGCGTGGGGCTCGATCTTCGCGCTTCCCTGGAGCAAACGATAATGCAGCGCGCGCGCATCGCCGTTGGAGCGGCGATTCTCGGATTTGCGGCGCTCTTGTTCGCGCCGGTTCACGTCGCCGCGGCGACCGCTCCGACGGCGCCGTTGCCCCCGATTCCCTCGCTGAGCATCGGCTTGGGGCAGGCGCATTCGCCGCAGCAGGTCGTGGGTGCGTTGCAGGTGCTGTTGCTCCTCACCGTGCTCGCGCTCGCGCCGACGCTGTTGGTCTTAATGACCTCGTTCACGCGCATCATCATCGTGCTCTCGTTCGTGCGGACGGCACTGGGCACGGCACAGGTGCCGCCGAACCAAGTCCTGATCGGGCTCGCACTGCTGCTGACGTTCTTCGTCATGAATCCCGCGATTACCGCGATTAACACCACGGCGGTGCAACCCTATCTGAAAAAACAGATATCGCAGCAAGTCGCGCTCAACCGAGCCGCGAAGCCGTTGCGCGCGTTTATGTTCAAACAAACGCGAGAAAAAGATATCGCACTCTTTTACTCGATCTCGAAGCACCCGCAGCCGAAAAAGCAAGCGGATGTGCCGACCTATATCTTGGTGCCCGCATTCACGATCTCGGAACTGAAGACGGCGTTCCAGATCGGCTTTCTCCTCTACGTACCATTTATCGTGATCGATATGGTCGTGGCGAGTATTTTGCTCTCGATGGGCATGATGATGATCCCACCGGTCTTGATTTCACTGCCGATTAAGATTTTGATTTTCTTGTTGGTCGACGGCTGGAATTTGGTCGTCGGCGCGCTCTTTGCGAGCTTTAAGACATGACGGTTAGCGATGCATTAAGTTTGGGACGCGAGGCGATCTTCGTCGCGCTGTTGGTCTCTGCGCCGGTGCTGCTGATCAGTCTCGTGACGGGGTTGATCATCTCGCTCTTACAGGCGGTAACGCAGTTGCAAGAGCCGACACTGACGTTTATTCCGAAGATCCTCGTCTCGGCCGCCGCGATCTTGTTTTTCGGCCCATTCATGCTCGCGCTGCTGACCCATTTTACGAAGTCGGTCTTTTCCTCGGCGGCGAACGTCCTCCACTAGGGCGGCATGCTTGATATTTTCGGGATCACCAGCGCACAATTTCAAACGTTCTTTTTGATTTTCACGCGGGTTAGCACGATGCTCTTCGTCTTCCCGATTTTTTCCGCCCCGCAGATCCCGATTCAAACGCGCTTTGGCCTTGGCGCGTTGATTTCGTTTCTGCTCCTGCATACGGTGCCGACGCTCCCGCCCTTTACGAACCTCGTCGCGCTCGTGATCGCCATTCTCGCGCAGATCGCCTTGGGCGCAATCGTCGGGTATATCGCCTCGCTGGTCTTTGCCGGGATTCAGTTCGCCGGCGAGCTCGTCGATTTGGAGATCGGTTACGCGATTGCCAACGTCATCAGTCCGACGACCCAGCAGCAAATCACGATTATCGGCGAATTCGAACTCGCGCTCGCGACGCTGGTCTTTCTTGCGACGAACTCGCACTTGTTGCTGATTGCGGGGATTGCAGGGTCGTTCAATCTCGTGCCGCTGCCGTACATTCACATCGACCCGTCCCTTGCCGGAAGCGTGGTCGGAATACTCGCGTCATCGTTCGATATCGTCTTTAAAATTGCGGCTCCGGCGGCGATTGCGCTCTTTATTACGAATATCTCGCTCGCCCTTATGGCGCGCGTCGCCCCGCAGATGAACGTCTTTGTCGTCGGCTTTCCGATTCAGGTGACCGTCGGGCTCATCACGCTGGCAGCGAGTCTCCCGCTGCTGGCGACGGTCGGGCCGCAGCTCTTCGATCAGCTTTCGCGACAGATGGACACGGTGATGCGCTCGATGCGGTGAGCGCACCACTGCTAGAAGTAGGAGAGCTGTCCGATCTTATTCCCCGCGCTCTCGCTGAAATAGATACGCTGGTCGGGGCCGAGTGCGATGGCAAGCGGGCTCGACGCAGAGGTCGTGATGGGGTACTCGGTGACCGTGCCGCCGTTGCTGAGGTAGCGGCCGATTTTATTGCCGGCGATATCGGTGAAGTAGAAGTTGCTGTCCGCGCCCTCGGCGATTGCGCCGATCGTCGGCGTCGCACCCGTGGGAACCGCGAGTGTCGTCTCGGTCAGCCCGGTTCCGTTGGTGAGGATGCGTCCGATTTTGTTGGTGCCCTGCTCGAGGAACCATATCGCGCCGTCGGCTCCGCTGAGAATCGAGGTCGGCTCGCTTCCCGCCGCAACGGAATACTCGGTGATCGCGCCGGCGGTGGTGATACGGCCGATCTTCGCGCTGTTATATTCGGTGAACCAGAGTGCGCCGTCGCTCCCCGGCGCGATGCTCGTCGGGTCGGCGTTCGCTGTCGGAATCGTATACTCGGTGATCGCTCCGGCAGTGGTGATGCGGCCGATCTTCGAGGTCCCGGCCTCGGTAAACCAGAGCGCGCCGTCGGAGCCCAGCGTGATCCCATCGGGTTCGGATCCCGAGGTCGGCAGTGCGTATTCGACGATCGTGCTTCCGGTGGTGTCGATCTTCCCAATCTTGTTGCCGCTATATTCGGTGAACCAGAGGTTCCCGTCGGGCGCCGCAACGAGATCCTTCGGCATCGCGGCGGCGGTCGGCAGCGGACGGCTTGGTCGCCGGTCCCTTCTCCTCCCGCGTGCCGCGGCGCGCGTTGCCGAGCACGAGCGCGCGGTAGGCGTCCATGTCGTCCTCGTAGGGCCGAACGGTGCCGTCCGCCACGAGCC
>DAIBFU010000081.1:0-7159 GCA_027422105.1 Vulcanimicrobiota bacterium
TCGCCGCGATCGATCTCTTCGGCTTCGCAACCGGTCCCGAGGCCCCGAAGGCGGAGGGCGTGCTGGTGAAGGTTTTCGGCAGCGACCGTTCGATCGCCGTACGTCGGGCCGCAATGTGGGCGATATTCCGTGGATATGCAGCGACGGTACCGCGGAGAATCCTCGTGGGGGCGCTCGCAAGCCCTGACAGCGTCGTACGGATCGAAGCGGTTCGAGCGATCGGCGGGAGCAAAGATCCGGCACTCCTCTCGGCGCTCCAGCCGATGCTGCACGACCGGTCGTGGCGCGTCCAGGAGCAAGCCGCCGAGTCGATCCTTGCGCTCCAAGGGCGACCGGCGACACAGCATTGGAAGAAGATTCCGGCCTGGGTTCATCTCCCACCGATCCACCCAAGCCCGCTCGACAAACTCCCGGCCCTGCCGCGCCCGGCGCAGCCGCGCCTCCCCGCCCCGCCGAATCCATCGGCGATCTCGCCGACGCTCTCGCTCGACCCCACCACGGCGGCGGAGATGATCGGACCGGCCCCGGGGGCGCATCCGCGCGTACGCATCGTGACGACGCAGGGGAATATCTATCTCGAACTCTTCCCCGAGTGGGCTCCGTTGACGGTCGAGAATTTCTTGAACGTTGCCGCGCGCGGCTATTACGACAACCAACCGTGGTTTCGCATCGTGCCGGATTTCGTGGTGCAGACCGGCGATCCGTCGGCGGAAGCACCGGGGCTCGGCTACACCATCGGCGCCGAAGAGAATCCGATGTTACAGCGGAGTGATATTCTCTCGATGGGGCTCGATTATCCGAACGGTAAACCGGCGCGCGACTCCGCATCGACGGAATATTACATCACGCTCTCGCCGCAGTATCATCTCGACCGCGATTTCACGGTCTTCGGGCGAGTGATCGCCGGCTCGGCGGTGCTCGCGCATCTCACCGAGGCCGATCGCGTGATTCGCATCGATCGCATCGCTGATGTCGAGATAAAGGCGACGCCGCCCCAATAAGCCCGTTGCGTTAGAAAAGGCGGCGCGAATCGAGGAGGATCGTTACCGGGCCGTCGTTCACCGAAGCGACGGCCATCGTTGCGCCGAAGCGACCGTAGGCGACGCGAAGCGATCCCCGTTCGAGCAACCTGCCGACGTTTTCGTAAAGGCTTTTCGCCTGCTCTCCGGGCGCAGCGGCAATGAACGAGGGTCGCTTGCCGCTCCGTGCGTCACCGAGCAGTGTGAACTGCGAGATCAACAATACGGAGCCGCCGCTCTGGTGAATATCGAGGTTCATTTTCCCACCCTCGTCTTCCCAAATTCGCAGCCCAAGGATCTTGTCGGCGATCGCGCGCGCATCGCGCTCGTCGTCATCGCGGGCGACGCCCAACAGCACGAGGAGTCCCGCGCCGATCGCGCCGACGATTTCATCGCCGACGCGAACGCTTGCTTCCGATACGCGCGTGAGGACGGCGCGCACCGACGCTACTTGCTGAAGATCGAGGAGAGCGCGAAGAGCGCGTTCTCCCGCCGCTCCATGACGCGACGGAAGAAATATCCCGCCCAGTGCGTTCCAAACGGGACGTAGATGCGTACTCGGTGCCCGCGTGCGACGAGATCGCGTTGTAATCCGGGGCGACATCCGAAGAGCATTTGAAACTCGTAGCGATCCGGTGCTATGGAATGCTCGGCGATAAATCGTTCGAGTTCAGCCACGATGCCGACGTCGTGCGTTGCAAGCGCCGGATAATTTCCCTCGAGAAGCAGTTGCTTGGCATCGGCGAGAAATTGCGTACGGATATCGGGCATTGCCTTCACAGCGATCGCTGCAGGTTCGTTGTAGGCGCCCTTGCAGATTCTCACGCGCTGTCGCAGTGCAATCGCGTGCGCGATGTCATCGGGGGTGCGCTTAAGATAGGCTTGCAGCACCGGCCCGACATTCGTGCTTTTCGCGAAGGCTCGGTCGACGACGCGAAGCGTTGCGTCGGTCACGGCGCTTCCTTCCATGTCGACGCGAACGAAGGGATCGGGATTGGCCGCGGCTCGCTGGAGAACCGTCGAAAGGTTTTCCAGCGCGAAATCTTCGCCGACCAGCAAACCCATCGCCGAGAGCTTTACTGAGACGTTGGTCTGCAGGCCCGAAATCCCGATCGCGTCGAGCATCTCTAAATATGCATCGCGCGTCGCCGTGGCGGCGGTGGGATCGAGGACGTCCTCGCCGAGGAAGTCCAACGTCGCGCTCATCCCCTCGGAGTTGAGCTGGGCGACTGCCTCAAGGGCTGTTTTTATCGTCTCTCCGGCGACGAAGCGCTTTGCGAGGAAGAAAAAATTCTTCTGAAATGCTGAACCCGGCGCTAAAAGCCGGTCGATGACTGCCATGCGCCCCTCTTCGACGCAGGCGCGGCCGAGCGCTGCTAGAAAGACCTAGTTTGTCGTGCCGAAATTTTACGCACCGTTGACTGAATCGGCGAGGCTGGGATCGCCCCGGAGTGCTAATGTCTGAAGATATGCCGCAGCGCAACTGGCGAGTTCTTATCGCTGACGACGACCCCGCGATCTGCACCCTGGTCGACACCGTCCTCCGCAAGGGGCCCTTCCAGATGATCGTCTGTAACGATGCCGAGAGTGCGCTCGTGGCGATCGGTCGGGAAGATCCCTTCGATATTATTATCTGCGACTTTATGCTGCCCGGTATCTCCGGGCTCGATCTCATCGAACGGCTGCGCTCGAACGAGCGGACGCGCGGCGTTCCGATCCTCATGATCAGCGGTCACACCAACTATGCGATGGATGGCCGCGCGAAAAATGCGGGTGCGAACCTCTTTCTCAATAAGCCGTTTACAATTTCGCAATTGCGAGCGGCAGTCAATCAACTGCTCGCTACCTCGCGCCCCAGTTTCGGCGGTTCGGGCAATCCGGCAACGCGGTAGGAAGCCCCTACCGCTTTGGCCTTTCTAAAAGTGCTCTTCGTAGCGATCGCTCTTGCGCTCGACGTCTTTGCTGTTGCCATCGGGGTCGGTTTGCGCGGGCTCGATCTCGGCGCGCGGGTGCGTATCGGCGCGAGTTTTGCCGCCGCCGAGATGGGGATGTCGCTGATGGGGCTCGCGCTCGGTGGGCTCGCCGGGCGTGCGCTCGGAATCCATGCGGGTTATCTCGGGTTTGCAGTACTCGTCATTTTGGGTATCGCGATGATCGTGCAAGCGGTGCGCGAGAGCGAACGCGCGCCGCTCGATCTCTCGCGCGGATGGGGCTTGTTCGTCGCGGCCCTTTCGGTGAGCGTCGATTCGCTCGGCGTCGGATTCTCGATCCGTTATATCGGTGTTCCGATCCTCGTGACGTTGGTGACGATCGGCATTGTTTCGGTACTCTCGACAACGATCGGTATTACGTTCGGGCGACTATTGGGGCAGCGTATCGAAGCGTCGGCGGAGTTGCTCGCCGGAGTCGCGCTAATCGTCGCCGGCTCGGGCTTCGCACTGCTCCAGGCGCTCGGCATAACGTAGCGAAAAGCCCGTCTATGGAGGTTGCCGATCAGCTTCTCGATCGTGCGCTCGCAATCGGCGCGCGCAGCATCGCCGTCGTCGGTACCGGCAAGAACGTCGGTAAAACCGTTGTGATGCGCGCGATCTATCGCGCTGCGCTCGCTCGCGGCATGGATGTCGGCCTCACGTCGATCGGGCGCGACGGTGAAGCCAACGATTTTGTCGATGCGGTCGCCAAACCGCGCTTGCGCCTTGCGGCCGGCACGTTCGTCGCCAGCGCGCTCGGCGCGCTGCCGCGCTCGCCGGCGCTGCAGTGGTGCGAATGCACCGACCTGCAGAGCGCGAGCGGCCCTCTGGCGATCGTTCGCGTGCGAACGGAGAGCGAGATCGAACTCGTCGGCGCTCCGACTGCATCGGGGCTCCGTGCTTGCGTTGCATCGCTCTTTGCTCACGGTGCCGACATCGTCGCGATCGATGGTGCGATCGACCGAATCGCCGCGCTGCGTGAAGAAGATGCGGTCGTCGTCTGCTGCGGTGCCGCGTCGTCGCCGAGCGTCGAAGCAATCGCCGCCGAAGTCGGCGCGCTCGTCGCGTTGCTGCGATTGCCGCGATACGACGGGGAGGAGGCCGCGTTGCGAATCGAGGGTGCGCTGACGCCGGTGCATGTCGCCGCCTTGGTCGCCGCCGGGGAACGACGCACCGTCGTCGTGCGCGATGCAACGCGCGTGACATTACGTGGGCGTGCTTTTCTCGGTGCTCTCGATCGGTTGCGCATCTGCGTCGAGCGCCCGCTCCGCCCGGTCGCCGTCACGATTAATTCCGTCGGTCGCAGGGGAAGCGTGGAACCCACGGCGCTGCTGCAAGCGGTGCATGAAGCGGTGGCCTTGCCGACCTTCGATCTCTTTGCGGCGAGTGCGGCGTGAGCGCTGTTGAATTTATCGATCGCGCGAGCGCGATGGCGATCGGCGAGGATTGGCTCGTCTCCGCGATCGAACCGCGGAGCGCCTACGGCACGCGCGCGCATGCGTATCGCCGTCGTTACCGTTCCGGCGAAGAGCGCGCGGCGGGCGCGAGCGCAACCCGCATCGCACGAGTTGCCGAACGTCTCGACCTCGAACTGATGGAGCGGGCGTTGGCCGTGCTCGCACGTCTGCCCGATGTTTCGGCTCCGCTCGCCCGCATCGCCGTCGGGGATTCGCTCGACGACGCGGAGGCGTTGGCGTTCTTGCGCTTCGCCGACGGAGCGCTCGCGTTGCAGCGTTCGCTTGCGGATTGCGACGAGTTGCCGAATTGCGCCGGAGCAGCCGTCGAAGCGCTGCGCGGGATTTTCGAACGCGGACGCGTCGGAAGCGATGCGTTCTACCTGCATGATTCCTTCGATGATGAGTTGCGCTTCGCGCGCGAACGTTTTGAAGAGGCGCGCGCTCGCTTCGAGGGCGCGCGGGGACGCCTCGAACGCAACGTTGCCGAGTTACTCGGGCGTAGCGCGCGCTTCGATGAGGAATTTATCGTGCTGCGCGAAGATCTCGCGGGGGTACTCCCAAGCGGCGTGCGCGTCGTTCGTGAGGCCCCGACCTACCTGCTCTGCGAGATCGATCTCGACGAGGAGAGCCGCGCGCAACTCGAGCGGCGCGAAGAGGCCGCGCGCAACGTTGCACTCGCTGAGGAGCGCGTACGCGCCGCGCTTGCCCGCGCCGTTCTTGCGTTGGGCGACGGGCTTGCGCACGCGACCGCCGCAATCGGTGAGGTCGATATCGTTCTCGCGGCCGCGTCGTGGACGCGGCGCTTCGCCTGTCGCCCCGCAGAGCTCGATGACGTGGGTGAGATTCAGATCGTTGAAGGGCGCTGGCTTCCGCTGCAAGAGCGATTGGAGAGCACGGGCGGGGCGTTCGTTCCATCGAGCATTTCATGGAGCGGTGCGGCGATCGTTACCGGACCGAATATGGGCGGGAAATCGGTTGCCTTGCGCACCGTCGGATTGATCGCGCTTTGCGCATCGCTCGGTCTGCCGGTGCCCGCGCAGAGCGCCAGGCTCGCGCTGCCGCCGATCGTTCGTTGGCTCGGCATCGGTCCCGACGACGAGACGCGCGGTGCGTTGCTCTCTTCGTTTGCCGAAGAGGCGGTTCGCTTGCGCGATGCATTCGGCGCCCTCGCACCGCGCAGTCTCTTGCTTGTCGATGAGTTTGCGCGGACAACGACGCCGCGTGAAGGTTTCGCGATCTTGGTCGCGGCGCTGCAGAGCGCGCGCGAACGCGGTGCAAATATGATCGCGGCGACGCATCTTGCCGGAGTTGCCGCCGCCGCAGGCGCGCGCCACTTTGCCGTGCGTGGACTGCGCGGAATCCCCAAGCCGAAGCCCGGAGCCGATATCGATCGGTTGCTCGCAGCGCTCGCCGACTGCATGGATTATCGCATCGAAGAACTCTCGGAGGATCGGCGCGAGAGCTCCGACGCCCTCGCGCTGGCAAGCTTGCTCGGCGTCGACGAAGGAATCATTCTGCGTGCGAGAGCGATTTTGAAAACCATCGCGGAGTAGCGTAGGCGGGGCGCGTCGAAAGGCGCGCGCATGCAGCCGCTGATCCTCACGTGCGCCCCCGTCGGTGCCGAACTCTCTCCCGAACAGACGCCGTACCTTGCGGTGACGCCGCAACAACTCGGCGAGGTGGCAGCCGAAGTCGCAGCGGCCGGTGCCTCGATCGTTCACGTCCATTGCCGGAACGACGACGGTAGCAACACGCACGATGTCGGGCGTTTCCGTGCCGCCTACGAAGCGATTCGCGCGAAGAGCGATTTGATCGTTCAATTTTCAACCGGCGGGGCGATCGGGATGACGCCGCAGGAGCGCGCCGCAGTGCTGCAGTTGCGCCCGGAGATGGCGACGCTCACCTGCGGAAGCGTGAATTTCGGCGACGAGATCTTCGAAAATAGTTTTCCGATCATGCGCGCCATCGCCGGTGCAATGAAGGAGTACGGGGTGCGCCCCGAACTCGAGATCTTCGATAAAGGGCACCTCTCCAATGCGCGCCGCCTCGCCGCCGAAGGAGTGCTGACGTTGCCGCAGCACGTCGATTTCGTGCTCGGCGTTCCCGGAGCGCTCGAAGCGAGCGTCGCGAATCTCTGCGATTTGGTCGCCGATCTTCCCGCAGGGTGCACCTGGTCGGTCGCCGGTATCGGGCGCCATCAGTTACCGTTGGCGATCGCTGCCATCGCGATGGGCGGGCACGTTCGGGTCGGGCTGGAGGATAATATTTATTACAGCAAAGGGCGGCTCGCGACCAACGGCGAGCTCGTCGCTCGCATCGTCCGCATCGCCGCAGAGGTCGGCCGCCCGGTTGCGACTCCGGCGCAGGCCCGCGAGATTCTTTCGCTGCCTCCCCTCTCCGGGGCAGGCATCGGCCGCGTCGCTTCCTAATCAGGGCGGGCTTTGCTGACCTATATCGTGCGGCGAACGCTGCAAGCGATTCCGCTCCTGCTGCTCATCTCGGTAGTGCTTTTTCTCGTAGCGATGAAAAGTTCTCCGGCCGGGCCGCTGACGCCCTATTTAACGAACCCGCATATCACTGCAGCGGATATCGCGCGGCTACGCCACAATTTCGGCCTCGACAAGCCGATTTGGGTGCAATACTTGTTTTGGTTGAACCGAACGCTGCACGGCGATCTCGGTTATTCGACCAGCAATGCCGAAGCGGTGACGAC
>DAIBFU010000082.1:0-7055 GCA_027422105.1 Vulcanimicrobiota bacterium
GCTGCATTGCAGCTAAACTTGTCAATCTGCAGCCAGGTCACGCCCTTGGGGCGCGCCATCTCGAGTTGCCCCCATGCCCGGCATCCTCATCATCGCCCATGCTCCTCTCGCCAGTGCCCTAAGGGACTGCGCGGAGCATGTCTACGCCGGCATCGTTCGCTACGGCATCGTCCGCGATCCGCATACCGGGCGCAGCATCTACGCCTACGAAGTCGACGGTCTCGGCCACGCCAAACTGATGGACGACGCGAATTTACCGAGCCTCCTCGGGCTTCCCTATATCGGCTGGTGTAGCACCGATAACCCGCTCTATATTCGCACGCGAAATTTCGTTCTGAGTCGCGGAAATCCGTATTTTTTTTCGGGACGCTATGCCGCCGGCATCGGGAGCCCGCATACACCCTACGACAACGTCTGGCCGCTCTCGCTGATCACCCGCGCCCTAACCTCGACGTCATCGCCCGAAGTCGCCGAAGCGATCACCGAACTCGCGGAGACCGACGGAAGCTCCGGATTGATTCACGAGAGTTTCTACGTAAACGGATGGTGGCGCTACACGCGCGCCGATTTCGGTTGGGCGAACGCACTCTATGCCGAACTGCTCTTCCGCTCGATCGCAACGTTCCGACAACCACCGATGCTTCCATTCGGAACGCTCGTGGGGCGGAATCGGATCACCGAAACGCCGACGCTCGTCTCGCCGATCGTACAGTTCGAGAATAGCGGAACGATTTTTGCAGCGCTCGAAGCGACGTTGAACGAACGCCGTGAAGAGGCCCGCTAGCGCGAGCATCGGCGTCGCAAGCGGAACCGGCGACGAGAATCGCCAAGACCCTCAGGCTATGAGTCAAGGCTACTATCGCTATCCCACGATCGCGGGGAATCTTCTCGTCTTCGTTTGCGAAGACGATCTTTGGAGCGTCTCCCTCGAAGGAGGCTCCGCCCGTCGTTTAACGACCGGGTTCGGATCGGCCACCTTTCCGCGGCTCTCTCCGGACGCTCGCTCGATTGCCTTCATCTCCAACGACGACGGCAACCCCGAGTTGTACGTCATGCCCGCCGAAGGCGGCGTTCCGAAAAGATTAACCTTTCTCGGCGCGACACTCGCGTCGATCTCGGGCTGGAGCCACGATGGTAGCGAGATCTTTTTTTCCGCCAACCCGTCGGCGTGGTACGAACGAGAGATGCGCGCCTTCTCGATCTCGGCCGCCGGTGGAACGCCGCAGGAGCTGAAGCTCGGGCACGTTCGGGCGATCTCGCGCGACGAGCGGGGACGCACCGCAATCGGTCGCAACGCCGACGATCCCGCGCGTTGGAAACGCTATCGCGGCGGCACCGCCGGCGAGATTTGGATCGATGCGGCCGGAAACGGCGATTTCGAATTGCTGCCGCTTCCCGCCGGCAATCCCGTCTGGCCGATGTGGATCGGCGAACGCATCTATCTGTTGACCGACCACGAAGGGATCGGCAAGATCTATTCCTGCGCACCCGGCGGCGACGATCTGCGCGCGGAGAGTAATGAATCGGAGTATTACGCGCGCTTCCCGTCCACCGACGGAAACCGAATCGTCTATAGCGTCGGCGGCGAGATCGCCCTCTTCGATACCACAGCGCGCACGACGCGGATGCTGGAGATCGAGACTCATTCCTCGGCACCGCAGAGCGTTCGCCGATTCGACGACGCCTCCGACATGCTCGAGGATTTCGAAAGCTCGCTCGCCGGTACGCACGTGGCTTTCGTTTCGCGCGGACAAGCATTCTCGATGCCGCTCTTCGAGGGGCCGGTCGTTCGTTACGGCGAGGGTAGCCGCTCGCGCATTCGGCTCGTGCGTTGGATGCGCGATGGGAAACATCTCGTCGGCGTCACCGATCGGAAAGGATACGAACAGATCGCTCGCTGGGATGCCGGAGAGAACGGCGATCCGAAGCTCCTCACCGTCGGCGATATCGGGCGACCGATCGAACTCGAACTCTCTCCCAACGGTGAGACGTTAGCGTTTTCGAATCATCGACACGAACTTTGCCTGCTCGATCTCTCGGAAAATACGATTCGTACGCTCGACCGGAGCATGGGACGCCCGATATCAGGAATTGCGTACTCACCCGATGGGCGTTACATCGCCTATGCGTGGTCGCCGAATTCAAATTCGTCGATCATCCGCATCGTGAAGGTGAAGTCCGGAAAGATTCACGACGCGACCGCGCCGTTGCGCGTGGATCGCTCGCCGCATTGGGATCCCGACGGCAAGTATTTGTACTGCATCGCTTCGCGCGATTTTCGCCCGCTCTACGATGCGTTGCAATTCGATCTCGGTTTTCCGCAGGCCGAGCGCCCCTACGCAATCGCCTTGCGTAGCGACGTGCCTTCGCCGTTCGTACCGCAACCCAAACCGATCCATCGCGATCACCACGATCATCACGACGACGAGCGCGATAAAAAGGACGAAAAACAACCCGATATCGAGATCGATTTCGATGGTATCGCCGGGCGCATGCTGGCCTTCCCCGTCGATGAAGGAAACTACGGCGATCTGCTCGCGGTCAAAGGGCGCGTTCTTTTCACGCGCTATCCCATTCGTGGTATTGCGCCGCAAGGCGGGGACGACGACGACCGCAACGGCGGCGTGCTTCTCGCCTACGATTTCGAACAGCAGCGTTGCGCGACGCTTGCGCGCGACATCGATGACATTCGCCTCGGCCCGGATGGACGAACGCTACTCTATTCATCCGACACGCGCTTGCGTGCAATCGATGCGCTCGGAGATCTTCCCGACGAGGAAGATGACGGAAAAGCTCCGCACGAACCGGGGCGGAAGAGCGGATTCATCGATTGCGACCGCGCGAGCGTCGAAGTTCGCCCGCAGGATGAGTGGGCGCAGATGTATCGCGAAGCGTGGCGGCTGCAGACCGAGCAGTTTTGGGTCGCCGATCTGAGCGATGTCGATTGGGATCGCGTCTACGATCGGTATAAGGCGGTGCTCCCGCGCGTTCGCACGCGCAGCGAGCTCTCCGATCTGATCTGGGAGATGCACGGCGAACTCGGTACCTCGCACGCCTACGAGATGGGCGGCGACCTGCGCATACCGCCGCAGTATCGCCGCGGATTTCTCGGCGCCGATTATCGTTGGGAGAGCGAACGCAACGGTTACCGCATCGAACGCATCTATCGCGGCGATTCGTGGGATCGCAATGCCGATTCACCGCTTGCCGAGCCGGGGCTCGATGTCCGCGAAGGCGACATCTTGCTTTCGATTGCAGGAACGCGCCTCAGCGCAGAGCTCGCTCCCGATCGTCTGTTGGTCAACACCGCCGGCACCGAGGTCGCGTTGGGAATCGCCAATAAGCGCGGTGACGAACGCACGATCGTGGTGAAGACGCTGGCGAACGAAGCGCCGCTTCGCTATCGCGCCTGGGTCGAACGCAATCGCCGATACGTCGCCGAAAAGAGCGGCGGCGCGGTCGGCTATCTTCACGTTCCCGATATGGGGCCATGGGGATTCGCGGAGTTTCACCGCGGCTATCTCAGCGAGTTCGATAAACGCGGATTGATCGTTGATATTCGCTACAATCGCGGCGGACACGTCTCGCCGCTCTTGCTGGAGAAGCTCAATCGCAAACGCATCGGTTTCGATGTCTCGCGTTACGGGCCGGTCGAGCCCTATCCGCCGGAATCGGTCGGCGGACCGATCGTCGGTATCACCAATCAGTTTGCCGGCTCCGACGGCGATATCTTCAGCCACGCGTTCAAACTCTATGGGCTCGGGCCGCTCGTCGGCAAGCGCACGTGGGGCGGCGTGATCGGCATCAACCCCTACCATCACCTCGTCGACGGCACGGTGACGACGCAGCCGGAGTACTCGTTCTGGTTCGTCGATGTCGGCTGGAAGGTCGAAAATTACGGCACCGATCCCGACCACGATGTCGATATCGCGCCGCAGGACTACCGCAACGAACGCGATCCGCAGCTCGACCGCGCATTGGAGTTGATGGATCGCAGCCTCGCGGCGCACGTCGAAATTCGCCCGGATCTCGCCGCGCGGCCCTCGCTCCGCCTGCCCGAGAGTTAACCGGCAGATCCACCGATGGCGTGCCTTCGGGAGCGCCATCCTTTCGCTTGGAAAATAGTTGAGGCGCTATATTGACATAGCGTCTCGACTTTTGTATAACCTTGGCATACATCCAACGATTCATTTGCTGTCATCCAATAGACCGATCCAACTGGATGTTTGCTTTCATCCAATATGAACCTAGGGGAGGATTGAACCGCATCGTGAGCATCGATCGTAGAGCCGCCGCCATCGCCGCCGACTGGGCCACTGCCCCGCGCTGGAAGGGCATCGAGCGTCGCTACCGGCCCGAAGAGGTCGTTCGCCTGCAAGGCAGCGTGGTCGTCGAACAGACGCTCGCGCGCCTCGGCGCCGCTCGCCTTTGGGCGAGCCTGCATGAAGATGAGCCCGTCGCAGCGCTCGGAACGATGACCGGCGGGCAAGCGATCCAAGCTGCGAAGGCAGGGCTCAAAGCGCTCTACTGTAGCGGTTGGCAGGTCGCCGCCGACGCCAACGTCAGCGGGCAGATCTATCCCGATCAATCGCTCTATCCCGTCAACAGCGTCCCGACCCTCGTGAAGCGCCTCAATAGCGCGCTCGCCCGATACGATCAAATTGAATCGCTCGAGGGCAAGGGCGGCCCCGATTCCTACCTGCCGATCGTCGCCGACGCCGAAGCGGGTTTCGGCGGCGCACTCAATGTCTTCGAACTGATGAAAGCGATGATCGAGGCCGGCGCCTCCGGCGTGCATTTCGAAGATCAACTCAGCAGCGAGAAAAAATGCGGCCATCTCGGCGGCAAAGTGCTGATTCCCACGCAACAGGCGGTACGCCACCTCATTTCGGCGCGACTCGCCGCCGACGTCCTCGATGTGCCGACGCTCATCATCGCCCGTACCGATGCGATGGCCGCGCAAATGGTGACCAGCGATATCGATCCGCGCGACAAAGCCTTCTGCACCGGCGAACGGACCAGCGAGGGTTTCTTCCGCGTTCGCAACGGTATCGAGGCCTCGATCGCGCGTGGGCTCGCGTACGCGCCGCACGCCGATCTTCTCTGGGTCGAAACCTCCGAACCGAATCTCGAAGAGGCCAAGCAATTTGCCGACGCAATTCACGCGCGTTATCCGGGAAAACTGCTCGCCTACAATTGCTCGCCGTCGTTCAACTGGAAACGCAAGCTCGACGATACGACGATCGCCGAATTTCGCGAGCGTCTCAGCGCGATGGGTTACAAATTTCAGTTCATTACGCTCGCGGGTTTCCACGCGCTCAACCATAGCTTCTTCACGCTCGCGCACGATTTTAAAGAGCGCGGCATGAGCGCCTACGCGGAGTTCCAACAAGCGGAGTTCGCCGCCGAAGAATTCGGCTACACGGCGACGCGCCATCAACGCGAAGTTGGAACCGGGTACTTCGACGAAGTCGCCTCGGTCGTCAGCGAGGGACAATCCTCGACGACCGCGCTTCACGGTTCGACGGAGAGCGAGCAATTCTACGAATCCGCCGTGCAGATTGCCGTCGGCGCGTGAATGTCGCCGCATCCGGCTTCGATTTAAAAGCCGACCTCGCCGAGGGATTCGCGGAGTTCTTCCTGCCGCTCCATCGACGCTTCACGCCCGAACAACAACGCCTGGTCCGCGCGCGCACCGAACGGCTCGCGCGCGCCCACGTCGGCGATCTTCCCACCTACTTGCCGCCATCAACGGCGACGAACTCGGAGTGGAAGATCGATCTTCCGGCATGGGCGAGCGACCAACGCAATCAAATGACCGGGCCGGCCGACGATGCCGAACTCGTCGTGAAAATGATCAACTCCGGCGCTCCCGGGATCATGCTCGATCTCGAAGACTCGATGGTCAACGAGTGGGAGCACCTGCTCCTCGGGCATCGCAACGTCGCCGCGGCACTGCGCGGAACGCTCACCTACGAGGATCGCAAACGCGGGAAGAGCGTCGGCATCGAGCGACGCGATGCGGTCGTCTGGACGCGCGTGCGTCCGCTCCACCTCTCGCAAGCCGGTATCGTCGACGACGAACTCGCGAGCGCTTCGGTCTTCGACGTCGCACTGTTGGCCTATTCGCTCGAGCTCGAAGAATTGCCGCACGGGCTGCTGCTCTACATTCCCAAGAGCGAATCCGCCGAGGAAGCACTCTTCTGGCGCGATCTTTTCGCCGCGGTCTCGGCGGCACGCGGCTGGCCGGAGCACGCGATCTCGTGCATGGCGTTGGTCGAAGCGCATTCGCTTGCGTATGAGATCGAAGAGTTTCTCTATAATCTTCGCGATTCGATTCTGGGATTAAACCTTGGTCGGTGGGATTATATGGCGTCGTTGATCCACTTCAATCTCAACGATCCGCAATGGGTTCTTCCCGATCGGAATACGATTCCGCTCGACGTTCCGTTTTTTCAGCACCTCCGCACGCTGCTACCGCAGATCTGCCACCGGCACGGCGTCTTGGCGATCGGTGGAATGACCGCGCTCTATCCGAGCCGCGAGGATGCCGCACTCAATGCGCGCGCCCTCGACGTTCTCGAGCGCGACAAACGCAACGAAGCGCTCTGCGGTATGGACGGCGCGTGGACCGGGCACCCCGATCAAAACGCGATTGCGGTCGCGCAATTTCCCGATCCGAATCAGTTAGCCTACCTCACGCCCGGCGCCGATCTCCACCCCGATCTGCGCCCGGCACCGATCGGCGTCGGGGAGAAGACGCTGGAGGGAACGCGGGCGGCGATTCGCACCGTGATTCGCTACCGGAAGGGCGTACTCGATGGGCGTGGCGCGAGTCTGCTCGACGGCTACATGGAAGATCTCGCGACCGATCGCATCTACCGCCTGATGATCGCGCAACGCTTGCGCTTTCCGGGCGATTATACTCCGCGCTCGCTCGCCGATGCGTTCGACGAAGAGCTCGACGTGATTCTTGCCGCGCTCCCTCCAAAGAGTTCGCGCGAGGAGATCGCACGCTATCGAAGCGCGCGCCTTCTCGCCGAGCAGATGATCCT
>DAIBFU010000083.1:0-7024 GCA_027422105.1 Vulcanimicrobiota bacterium
CCCAAAATTGCGCGAGAGATCGACGACGACGATATCGGCATATCGTTCGATCGCCGCGCGCATCGATGCGAGCGTTCCGTCGGAACTCCCATCGTTGACGAGCACGATTTCGTAGCCTTCATCGCCGACGAGGCGTGCGAGCAAAGGAACCAAGCGCTCGAGCAGCGGCGCAACGTTCTTTTCCTCGTTGAACATGGGCACGACAACGCTTAAAAGCATGGGCCGCACGTTCGACGCAGCCGCCGCCGAGGCTTGCAGGGTGGGATGCGCCTTCGTGCGCCGCGAAAAGAACGCTATCGTGTATCGTTCGCGTCTCATTTTGCTGCTCTCCGCCCTCGCGCTGAGCGCCTGTGCGGCCCACCCGGCACCTCCGGCGAGCATGGCCTCGCCGGCCACGGCTGCCTCGCCCTCGCCGACTCCGCAGCCGTCGGCCTCCCCGTCGAGCTCTCCGCTGAAGCAGGGCGCTCCGAGCACGCGCGTTGCACCAAGCGCCGCCGCTCCGACCCCAGCTCCGACGCCCACCCCGACGGCAGCACCTACGGCGACGCCGACGATTCACAGCGTGCGGCCGCTCCCAACGCGCGCACCGCAGCCACGGGCGACGCCGGTGCCGAGGGCGAAGCCGGTTCCAACGGCAACGCCGGCGCCGCGCATTCTCTCGTATAGCTTAAGCGAGCGAAATTTTCACCCCGGCGACCACGTCTATGGCAGCGCGCTTGCGACGCTCAACGTCGCGAGCATCGAAGTGCGCATCGACGGCTACAGCATGTCGATGGACAAGATTGGGCCCGGGCGTTTCACGCTCGACTACACGGTGCCGAATTATCCGTTCTTCGTGCGCGGGCCGATCTCGATTCTCGTGATCGCTCGCAATACGCAGGGTGCGGAGACGACGAAAACCCTCAGCGGCTCGCTGCAGTAGCCGTCTACGGGTGCGGCGTCGGCACGCCCGGCGGAAGATTCGGGAACGGCGCCGGGTTAAATTGCGTCGGGATCGCGTTCGGCTGCGCGGTGAGGCCGTTACTGGAGTCGTCGGCCCAGCCGTAGACGATATCGCCGACCGCGCGCGCGTCGGCATCGCTAATGAGGAGGGTGCGCGGTTTGCGCGCCATGCCGTTCTCCGCTCGCTCGACGGTTTGCAGCGATCCGCGCGTGTAGAGATAGCGGAAGTCGGTTCCCGAGGCAAGGTTCCGCGTAACGCGGAAATGCAGTGCGTCGACGCGATGCATGAGGATCGCCTGTGGGTTCCAGTTGCTCGCGTCGGTCGTGATGTAGATCTGCGCGTTCATCGGCGTGTTCGGGGGCACCTGAACGGTGAAGGTCACCGCGACGATCTTCCCGGGTGTGAAATGCGGGTGGAACTGGTCGGGTCGCGCGTTCGGGTTCGGCGTCGGTGTCGGCAGCGAATATGGCGTCGAAAGCGCGACGACGAATTTCTCAAGGCCCGGCGGCGGCGTCTCGATCGGCAGCGGTGCGCCGGAGAGTTCGATCGCGTTCACCTTTCCAAAATCGTCGAAGAAAATACGCGCGAAATTTTGCGGTTGGGGCGTCTTCGCGCTCGGTTTTAAGCTCTTCGCATCGAGAATGCGCACTCGATCGGCGAGTTTGAACGCATCGCCGGTGGTGAGGAAGATATAGCCGCGCTCGAAATCCAGCACTTGCCCGGTCATGTGCAGGCCGGTGGGGGCGGCAGCCGCTGCCAGCAGCAGCGCCGAAAGGGCGAGGAGCGGAAGAATACGTTTCATGGTGTGAACTGCACGAAGAAGGTTGGGCTCCAGTTAATCGTACCATAGTGGAAGAAGTACGAGCGTTGGATCTCGAGGTTCAGATGGCGGGCGACGCGGAAGCGTACGTCGGCGGTGATATCGTAGGGCGGCTCACCGAGTTGCGCCGGCGGCGTGATGTTCCCGAGCACGTTGTAGGGGGTAAACGCGAAGAGCCCGACCTCGGGTTTAGGGAAATCGCGGTGGGCGCGCGCCAGAATCGTCCAGTTAAAGGCCGGGTTCGGCGAGCCGTTGATACCGAGCGAGAGCGTGCGGAAAGTCGCGATGCCGCGGAAGGCGGCGAAGCTCGGGTAGGATACTCCGTTGATTATCGGAGTGTATGCCGTATATCCACCGACTTTATAGATATCGCCGACATTCTGCACCTGATAGTTGAGATAGGCGCCGATCGTATTGGAGAATTGCCGGCTGATCGAGGCCGAGGTCGTCTGGACATCGATAAAATGCGGCACGGAGAAATACTGCCGTGAGTGCGTGAACGACGCGTTGAAGTAGTACATCTTCGTAGCCGGAACGTGATGGGTGAGTCGTAGCGACGGCGTGTAGAGGGTGAAGCCGAGCGAGTGGTTCCAAATCGTCGTGTAGTTGTAACCACCAAACTTCTGTAAACCACCGTCGCCGTATGCGCCATAAGAATCGTGCATGAAACCAAAGCCCCAATTCAGGGCTTCGTACAGCGGCAACTTTCCGATTTCGTGCGGAAACGTGGCGGCGGAAAATTGAAGGTAGCTCGGATGGTTTTTCGATTCTGCCGGATTGTTGACGAGGTGGTAATTCGTCTGATAACCGACGAGTTGGATGTAGGATTTCGGCAACGCATAGGTGAGCGTCGCAAACGACCATTGCGCCGCCGCACTCGGAGTTCTCAGCCACGTTTGGTCGGTGTAGAGCTGTGTGAAGGTGCGGATACTCAAGCGTTGGTTCGGCTGATAATCGAGAATCGTGTTCCAATACTTCTGCGGGCGCGTCGCCGGATTCAGCGAGACGACCGCATAGCCGTTGCGCCCGCTCAGATGCTGTTCGAGCGAGAGGTAGCCTTTGTTGAGGGAATCGTAGCGCAGATGGAGCGCCGAGATCGAATGTTCGTTGCCGGCGAAATTGTAGGTGAGATCGTAGGTTGCGCCGGCAAGCGAGTTCTGCACGAGGTTCGGATCGGCGGAAAAATTCAGATAATAGGTTGGTAGCGGCAGCGACGCGCCGAGAAAGGGCAGCGAGACGTTATTAAAGCGAACGTAGTGGAGCGGACGGATCACCGCCGAATGTGCGGTGAGAAAAGGGCGCTTGGAACCGAAATCGGCAAAATAAAAAACGTCGCCAGGCATGATCAGCCCCCTGTAGGGCTTTGTGAGATCGTTATCGATGAAGGTCCAGCGGTCGGGCTCGCCGGTGATCGGGACGACGTAGAGCCGGTCGTACTGCAAATACGAAGAGACCGCCGCGCCGTGTTGCGTGTGCCCGCCCGCCTGTAACGTCACATGCCCGGCGACCATATAGCGGTCGAGTTTGAGATCCATCGAGAAGACCTGCCCGTGAATCACCAGGCCGTTACTCGCGCGCACGACGACATGGCCGCGCGCCTCGATGGTGTAGCGGTCGAATGAGAAGGCCACGTGGTCGGCGCTGAGGTGGATCAACGGGTCGATGGATCTACTCGCCGCGCTCGCCGCCGCGTCGGCGAGGAGGAGGAGCAATGGGAAGAGCGCGATGGCAAGAAAGCGACGAGGCATTGCGCCCGGGGTTCGTCGCCGACCAGGAGGTTCCGGCATCTCCTCACGATCCTCCAACCTTTGCGCTACATCTGCCCAGGTAAGATGAGGGGGTGATGAAGGCAAGCGAGCAAGCAACTCGAAGGCTGCTTACGTTATGTCGCGCGTCGTAATCCTCGTCATCGACTCGGGGGGCGTTGGCGCGCTTCCCGACGCTTCGGGCTACGGCGACGCCCCGCAGGCGAACACGCTTGGCAACACCGCACGAGCGGTCGGCGGGCTGCATCTACCGACCCTGCAGCGCTGGGGGCTCGGCAATCTGACCGCGATCGAAGGGGTCCACGGCACCGGTACGCCGGCTGCCCGCGTGGCGCGCCTCGCCGAGCAGAGCCGGGGCAAGGACACCATCACCGGGCACTGGGAGATGGCCGGCATCGTCACCGAGGTGCCCTTCCCGACCTACCCCGACGGCTTTCCACCTGAGGTGATCGAGGCGTTTACCGCGATCGTCGGCAAGGCGCCGCTCGGGAACACGCCCGCCTCGGGGACCGAGATCATCGCCGAGCTCGGGGCCGAGCATCTGGCGACCGGGCGCCCGATTCTCTACACCTCCGCCGACTCGGTCTTCCAGGTCGCCGCGCATGAAGGTGTCGTGCCGTTGGCGACGCTCTACGACTGGTGCGAGCGCTCCCGAGCGATGCTGGTCGCTCCCCATGCCGTCAACCGAGTGATCGCTCGACCCTTCGTCGGGGAACCGGGCGCTTTTGTGCGGACGGCGAACCGTCGAGATTATGCAATCGAGCCGCCGACATCGGTTCTCGATGAACTCGCGGCCCGCGGCATCGCGGTGCATGCCGTCGGGAAAATCGGGGATATCTACTGCGAGCACGGTATTGCAACCACCGTGCGAGTGACCGATAACCGCGACGCCATGGAGAAGACGTTCGGCCTCTTCGAAGCGACCGAGCACGGCTTGATTTTTACGAACTTGAACGATTTCGATTCGAAATACGGACATCGGCGCAACGTGCGCGGATATGCCGGCGCGCTGGGCGAACTCGACGCGCTGCTCGCGCGTTTGGAGAGTATGCTCGCACCTGACGATCATCTTCTCGTGACCGCCGACCACGGTTGCGACCCGACCGCGCCGGGCAGCGACCACACCCGTGAATACGTGCCGTTCCTCCATCGTAGCGCATCCCCAGGTGCCGATCTCGGCATCATCGAGGGGCTCTTTACCGTCGGGCGCACGGCGCGCGCCGCGTTGCTGGGGTAGCGATGCAAGAGATCGGCGAACGCATCGTCGTCGTAAAGGCGGGCAGCGCACCGACGCTATGCGAGCGGCGCGTTCCGCGTTGGTGGTGGCATGCGAAGCGTGCGACCGATATCGTGCTCGGCGGCGCGCTCTTCGTACTCACGTTGCCGATTGTCGCGCTCGGCGCGCTCGGCGTCTTCCTCGTAACCGGCGGCGCTCCGTTTTACCGGCAAGAACGCGTTGGCCGCAACGGCAGGCGTTTTCGGATGTGGAAGCTCCGGACCATGGTGAAGGGCGCACATGCGATGCGCAAGGAGCTCTTACACCTCAACGAAGCGAGCGGCCCGGTCTTTAAAATTCGCAACGATCCACGCCTGCATCCGCTCGGTGCGGTCCTGCGTCGCACCTCGATCGACGAACTCCCCAATCTACTCAACGTGCTGCGCGGCGAGATGGCGCTGGTCGGCCCACGCCCGCCGCTTCCTTCGGAGACCGCCCAATACGATGCCCGCGCGATGCGTCGCCTGAGCGTGCCGGTCGGCGTGACCTGCCTTTGGCAGATCAACGGCCGATCGGAGGTGAGCTTCGAAGAGTGGATGGATCTCGATAATCGGTATATCGATTCCTGGACGCCGTGGAGCGACCTCGCGATTATCGTGAAAACGATTCCCGCAGTGCTCCGAAAGGACGGAGCCCATTAAACCGCAACTGCGCGTTATCGCCGGTGCGCGGCGCGACCCCTCGATGTACGCGGTCGCCTCGTCGACACTTTTTATTATGGCGGCGACGTTGGGATCGACGTTACTCGGATTTACGCGCGAGGTGGTCAACGCGCGATACTACGGTACGCGTTGGGAGATGGATACCTTTCTCGCGGCCGCGACGATTCCGACGATTCTCTTCGGAGTTTTTAACGGCGCGTTAGTGAGCGCACTGGTGCCGGTCTTCTCCGAGTATCTCACCAACGACGACGAAGGCACCGCGTGGCGCCTCTGTAACACCGTGATCAACGTGCTCGCCGTCCTGCTGGTGCTCTGCGCCGGCATCGGTTGGCTGCTCGCCCCGTATTATGTGCCGCTCATCGCACACGGCTTCCCGGCCCCGCAGATGGCCGTCGCCGTGCGCATGACGCGCTGGCTGATGCCGAGTATCGTCGCGGTGAGCTTAAGCGGCGTGCTCTCGGCGATGCTCAACGCCTATCATAAATTCCGTTGGGCCTCGCTCACCGGCATCGCGATGAACGTCGTGACGGTCGGTTGCGTGATCTTTTTGACGCATCGCATGGGGATCTATGCGGTGGTGCTGGGAACCGCACTTGGGCTCTTCGCGCAACTCTTGGTGCAACTGCCGCCCTTCATCGGTTTGCATCGGTATCGCTTGGAGATCGATCTTCACCACCCGGGCCTGAAGCGCATTTGGGAGATGCTCGGGCCGATCATGGTCGGCTCGGCGGCGGGGCAACTCGCGCTCTTCTTCGATCGTTTCTTTGCGTCAACGCTGCCGCCGGGTTCGATGGCGGGCATGAACTATGCGACCAAGCTGGTGAATTTTCCGCAGCAGATCTTCGCAGCGGCGATCGCGACGGTGATCTTTCCATTGCTCGCGCAGCACTTCGCGCGCGACAATCGCCGCGCGGTCGCTCGCAACGTGAACCTCGGCCTGCGCCTGGTAATGTTCATCGCGATTCCCTCGGTCGTAGCGCTCGCGGTGCTCGCCCACCCGATCGTGCAGACGCTCTTCGAGCGCGGGCACTTCACCGTTACCTCCGTGGCGCTGACGCAAGAGATGCTGCCCTACGCCGCCTTCGGTCTCGTCGCGCTGGCGGCGAACGTCGTGCTGACGCGTTGCTGCTTCGCCTGTCAGGAAAGCGCCTGGCCGGTCGCGATATCGGTCTTTACCGTCATGCTCAATATTTTGCTCAGCCTGCTCTGGCTGCCGACCCTTGGTGCGCGCGGCTTGCTGCTGGCAAACTCGCTGAGCCAGAGCGTGCAGATGGTGATGCTACTCGCGCTGGTGAGCCGGTTACTCAACGGCTTTGCCTGGCGCGACCTGCTGCGAGCGTTTTTGAAGATCGCGACGGCAGCGACGGCGATGCTGCTCGCGCTCAATTGGATCGCTGCGCTCGGCGTTCACCCCACAGCGACGCTGATTTCGCGGTTTTGGTTCCTCTTCGGGCAGATTACGATCGGCGGCGCGGTCTTCTTTGCAGTGGCAATGGCACTGAAGGCCGAAGAGTTGTCGCTCGCCGTCAAACTCATCGTCGCGAAGTTCGAACGCGG
>DAIBFU010000084.1:0-6855 GCA_027422105.1 Vulcanimicrobiota bacterium
GATCCGACGTTCCGCCGTTGCGCCCGAGCTGCTGTTCACGCCGTCGCCGAGGCAGTCGGCTTGGCACCTGCGCTGTTGAGCGGCGCACTGCGCCAAGGCTTGATGCCGGCGACCTGGGGGCTCGGTGCGCGCGTTCGTCACCTGGCGCTAACGACATATCGCCGCGCACACCTCCGGGCATTGTGAGTAGCCTCGAGGCTGCCGCGTATGACGACTTTGCGCGGATGGGCGGCGTTAGGAGTGCTGCGAAAGAGCCGCTGTTTAGACCCCATCCCACCGATATAAGCGAGCGCTGCGCGCTGACGAGAGCATCGGATGTTCGATTCGAGCGCGTCGAGTGGTTTGCGCGCGATCGCATTCCTTATGGCGGTCTAACGTTGCTCGATGGGCCTGGTGGCGTCGGCAAAACGACGCTGATGCTCGGCGCGATCGCCGCAGCAACGCGCGGGGAGGGTTTTTTCGACGACGCTTCACTTGATTCAGGCGCGGCCGTCGCTCTCATCATTGCCGAAGAGGATGCGCTCGGGTTGCTGAAAGCCAAACTCGACCTCGCGGGCGGCGACCTCTCGCGCGTGTATTTTGTCGATGGTGTACGTCTCGGCGGCGATCTTGCGCCATTCGAGATACCCGCGGGGGTCGAGGCGCTTGAGGAAGCGATCGTTCGAACCGGCGCGACGGTGGTTTTTGTCGATGCGCTTTTTTCGCACCTCGCGCTTGAAGGCGAGGGCAGAATGTCGCAGCAGGTGCGCCGGGCGATGCGCCCGCTATTGAAGATGATCGAGCGAACGGGAGTCGCGTTTTTCGCGATTCGGCATTGGGCGAAGGCGCACGGCGCGGCGTCGAGCCGAGCGCTTGGCTCGGCGGAGCTCGCAAACGTCGCGCGCTCGGTGCTCTCGTTCGGCCAGCACCCGCACGAAAAAGACAAGTTTTGTTTATCGCCGAGCAAAATGAATCTCGCGTGTTTTCCCGCGACGCTCGCCTACCGAATCGAGGAGGTCGCGACCGTCGATGACGACGGCAACGAAACGGTCGTTACGCGCGCTGTCTTAGAGGGTGTCGTCGACGACGTTACTGCCGACGATCTGGCGATGCGCTCGCCGTGCGATCCCGATGAACGCAGCGCAGCCGAAGACTGGCTACGCTCCTTCCTTGCCGATGGTGAGGCCCATCTCTCGACGGAGGTTTACGCTGCCGCACGCAGGGCGGCTATCGGCTCGCCGGCGACGCTGCGTCGTGTCGCGACGGCGATCGGCGTATGCAAAGAGCGCGTCGCGGGCCTCGCCGAGCGCGGTGTGGCTGTCGGCACCTGGCAACTCGCGCCACAGTCGTTGGCACAGCCTGCTGCGCGGTGCGACTTCCACATCGGCCAGCCTGGCGACGACTGTCGCCGGTGCGGTGTCGCATGGGCGGCTCACCAAATCATATCGGAGACGATCGATGCGGATTGACCACGATCTTCTACAGAAGAGCGAAAAATATCGCGTTGCGATACGCAGGCGGTTAGCCGAGCATTGGCGGTCGCGCGGAGAGGTTGCTGTCCTCAATGTCGAGCACGAGCCCGACTTCGCGTGTTGTCGAATCGAGCCATGGTCGGTAACGATGCAAAAATTGTTTGGATTCGTTGCGCCGTCCTGGAGCAGAACTGACGGCGATCCGGGGGCGCAAACGCGCTGGAATCGTCCCATGAAGCAGGAGGCGAAGTAAATGCCGCCGCCGTGCCGCGTCTGCGGGCATCCGCAGCGCAAGCAGATCGAAGACGAGCTCATTAGGTGCACCCCGGAGCGCAAGATCGCTGCCCAATTCGGCCTGGGCCGAACCAGCATCTCCAATCACGCACGGTCGCATTGCGATGCTCGCGAGATACGGGCGAAACGCAAGCGAGCCGCCCGTATCGTTGCCGCCGAGCGTCGCGGGTTCAAGCCTGCAACGGTCACAATCGATGGAGCGGCCGACGTCCTCGAATGCTCGAAACGCCTGCTTGGCGAGGTGCTTGGCGTCGCGTCACACGCGAAAGAACTCCACGACGATCGTTTGGCCCTCCAGGCTGCGAAACAGGCGACCGACTTGCTAACGCAGATCGGTCGGGCGCACGGGCTGTTTCGCGAAGAATCGCTCGTCGTGAATATCGACGCGAGCGCGAAAGCGTTGAAAATCATCGGCGAGATGCCGGAGCCAGAATTGCGCGCTGCGCTCTTGGCGCTCTCGAAAGAGACGAATGGTTAATCTGCAAGCGCTTGCGCCGCAGCTTCGCAGCGAGATCGCCAGGCGACGATTCCTCGACTTCGCGACCTTTATGGATAGTGAGTTTCAGCAAGCCCTCCACCTCCGCGTGCTCGCCGAAATGCTCGAGCGCGTCGAACGCGGTGAGACGAAGAAACTCATTGTGACGATGCCGCCGCGACACGGGAAAAGCCGGACGTGTTCACAGCTTTTCCCGGCCTGGGCTCTCGGGCGCAATCCGAAGCGAGCGATCGTCTTGGCGGCCTACGGCAGCGATCTTGCGGAAGCAAACTCTCGCCGCGTTCGCGACGTCGTGTCCGCAAAAGAATACCCATTCGCCGTGAACTTGCGCGAAGATTCGCGGGCGGTTCATCGCTGGCAAACCGACGAGGGCGGTGGCGTCGTTGCCGCAGGCGTTGGGTCGGCTCTCACTGGGTTTGGTGCCGACCTCCTCATCGTCGATGACGCGGTACGCGACCGCGAATCTGCCGACTCGGGGTTAATCCGCGAATCGACTTGGAATTGGTATCAGGACGTCGCTCGCACGCGCCTGCATCCCGGCGGCGCCCAAATGGTGATCGGCACGCGCTGGCACGAAGACGATCTCATCGGCCGACTGCTTGCGACGCCGGGGTGGGAGGTGTTGTCATTGCCCGCAATCGCAGGAGAGGGCGATCCGCTCGGCCGCGCGCCCGGCGGAGCCTTGTGGCCCGAGCGTTTCCCGGTCGATGAATTGCCGAGCCCCGAACGCGGCGAGATTAGCTCGCGATCATTTTCTGCGCTCTACCAGCAACGCCCCGCGCCCGCGAAAGGAGCGCTTTTCAACCTAGATTGGTTCGATCGCCGTTATTCGACCGTGCCGACGAGAACGAAGCCGGTTCGCGTTCAAGGGATTGGACAGGTGCAAGAGATCACGCGCGATACCCTAATCATCCAAGCGATCGACTGCGCGGCCAAAACGGGCACGGGCAACGACTTCTCGGTTATTGTGACCCTTTCGTTTGACGGTGCCGACGCCTACGTCGTTGACATCGATCGTCGCCGCGTACAATTCGGCGATCTTGTTTCAATGGTGAAAGACAACGCGCACCGCCACGCCCCGAGCCTCATCTTCATCGAAGATGCGTCCAGTGGTACGCCGGTTATTCAGGCTCTACGGGCGCAATCGTCGCTACCGATTATCGCAATACCGCCCAAAGGCAGCAAGGTTGCTCGCGCCGAGGCGATCTCGCCTTGGTGCGAATCGCGGCGCGTGCTCCTACCCGAACGAGCGGCCTGGCTCGACGCCTTCATCGACGAGGTGGCGGGCTTTCCGCACGCGCGCCACGATGACCAAGTCGATGCGTTCGTTCTCGCGCTCACGATGCTCGGTGCGACCATCGCTCGCCGAGAGGCAGCGCAACAGCAAGAAGCTCCGCTACTGAATTGGTTTGGCCGGTGAGATACCGCCCAATGCGACGCCACTCGATGCGGCCCTTTATCGTTTCCTTCCCACCTATCGCGACGCTTTGGCGTCATAAGGAGAGCCAAAAATGCCGTTTGAAACACCAACGCACGTTACCCATGAAACCATCGACAACCTCAAGGGCGCGGTCGCAGAGCTAAGAGCCGAGGTTCTTGCGGTTCGAGAACGTCTCGGCAACGCAGAGAGCCAGGCCGATCTACTGCTGGGCGTAGAGAATGAGATCCGCGCCATAGCAAAAGACCTGCGCGAAAAACTGGAACGTCACCAAGACGAATTCGCACCTGCTGTCGTCGATGCGATCGTCGAGGGCTTTGCGACCGCCGGCGCACGCAGACTGAAGGAGGTGAAAGCAAAATGAACCCGATCCCAAAAGACGGGCCGGCCGCCCAGCAAGGCGTCATCAACGAAATCAACCTCCTCATTGCCGAAGTCGCGCACCAACGTCGGCGCATGGCTGAGATCGAGTCGGGAATCTCGCGTTTCGCGACCTCAGGCGTACCCGAAAGGCTCAGGGCCGACCTCGCAACCATCGCGGACGGCTATCGACAGCTAGCGCTCATTAATTCAGGCTCGGAGCGCGACGTGCGCGCACTGCTCAAAGGAGGCGAATAATGCTGCTCGACCCTATCGACCAGATGATCCGCGATTTCGAGCGCTCGCCACAGGCGAGCGACGTTGACGCAGAGCTCGTTGAACGCATCAAGAAGGTGAACTTCGCGAAACTCGATCCTCGCGAACAAGAAGCCCTCACGCAAGGTCTGCTCAGACAACCCAACAGCCGCGAACGTCTTACGATCGAGGAGGTGCTCGAAAAGCGTGGGTGACGAAGAACGCCTGCTGGAGGAGATCACTGCCAAAGAAGTCCTCGTCAAATCCGGCGGGAAAACGATCGCGACGTGCAGTGTCTCCAAAGCCTTCACCAGCGATTCGTACTGCGGGGAAGAATTGCGCCTGGGGTTCACGGACGGAACCTGTCTCTGGCTTGGCATCACGAGAGGGCGTTCTTTTACGGTGCTTCCGAGGAAGACCTAACCGATCCGGTGCCATCGTTGCGCCCACGCTCTGCTCACCGCTTCGCTCACGCTCTTATATACTGAGCAGTGAGCAGAGCGGCGTTTCGTGAGCAGAGCAGAGCGGAGCGACCCCGGCGCCCGCGCCGGACGGTTGGAGACCAAAGGCGGAGGGAAAAGGTGGAGACAAGAGGCGGAGATTCCCCCCCCCCGTCTTCATGCCGTTGAGGATCGCCAACGGGTTAGCGCGCTCGCCAAAAATTGGCCCACATTTGGCCCACCAACCCTGTTTAACTTGTAACTACTCACGACAACATAAAGAGACGGAAACCCTTGTAAAATAAGGGATTCCGTCGTCTTGTGTTGTTTACGGTATTACTAATGGGCCGAATTCAATCCCCATCAACGGCTCCAGCTTCGCGCGCAGTTGCGCGGATCATCTGCATCCGCCGAGCGCGCCGCAACGTTCTTCGTAGACGTATGCACGAATCGCCATCACCGGAAATTCACCGTAGCGACGCCGAATGGCGTGCCCTTCTCGGTCCCGAGCGCTACCACGTCCTGCGTGAGGCCGGCACGGAGCGCCCGTTTAGCGGCTCGCTGCTCGCCGTCGATGCCGATGGACGCTACCTCTGCGGCGGCTGCGGTGCCGCGCTCTTCACCGCCGACGCGAAATTCGAATCGCATTGCGGGTGGCCGAGTTTTACCCGCCCGGAGGAGTTGGCGTGCGTCCGCTTGCTGGAGGATCGTAGTCACGGAATGATGCGCACCGAGGTTCGCTGCGCGCGCTGCGATTCGCATCTCGGGCACGTGTTCGACGATGGACCCGGCGAAGAGGGAACGCGCTACTGCATCAACTCCCTGGCGCTTCGCTTTCAGCCCGAAGCGGATCGTCTTTACAAACCCGATACAGAACATCGCTGAGGCACGCATCGACGAAGCGTTTTTTCGAAGATTACTCCTTAGCGGTTCAAAAAAAGATTAACACCTCCGGAGGGAGGGCCGCGCTTGAAACGGAAGCGCGGGCATAGGATGGGAGCCGCCAAAAGTCACACGCTACCCGTCGATCTCGGTGAGGTTCTCGAACGCATCACCGATGGTTTCTTTGTGCTTGACCGCGAGATGCGCGTTCGCTTCATGAACGGTGAGGCGAAACGCCTTTTGGGGGCGGTCGGGCGCGATGTGGTTGGGGTGCTGGTACGCGATCTCTTCCCGACCTTCGCGAACTCGATTTTCGAAGAGCAGTATCAAAAGGCACTCGATACCGGCGCTCCGACCTCCTTCGTCGCGTATTCGCTGACCTCGTATCTGTGGTTCGACGTCAAGGCATTCCCCGCGCCCGACGGGATCTCGGTCTATTTTCGCGACGTCACCGAGCGGGTCGAGGCCGAGCGCGTCATGGCCGAGCGGAGCAACCAGCAGGCTGCGCTCATCGAATTCGGCCGCCTCGCACTCTCGCAAGCCTCGCTCGCGCGTGTGAGCGAGGATGCGTTGGAGTTGCTCTGCACCTACCTCGACGCTCACGCTGCAGAAATGTATCGCTATCGCCCCTCGCTCGACCGCTACGAACGCGTCGGCGAACTCGGCGAAGCGGTCGCCGCTCCGATCTCCGACGGCGAGACGCTCGATTTTGCCGGCTCGGCGCAGATTCGGCGCGCCGAAGCGATCGTCGTCGAGGATCTTTCAGAGGATGCCCCGCTCCTCGATGCGCGTGCGCGAATGGCAAAGGGAATCCAGTCCGTTGCCTGCATTCCGATCGGCACCGAAAGCGAACCGATCGGAATGATCGTGGTCGGTAGCCCGCGCGCAAACTATTTCGATGAATCGCGGCAGCGCTTCATCGAGAGCGTCGCGACCACGATTGCCGAAGTTTTCCATAGCGCGCGCGCCACCGCACAGACCCGCGAAATTCTCGACAGCATTACCGACGCGTTCGTCGCAGTCGATAAAGCGATGCATATCATCTACGTGAACGAGCGGTTGGCCCAGTTTTATCACGCCAAAAAAGACGTACTCATCGGACGTCCGATGTTCGACTTTGTCGAGCCTGCGTCACAGAGTATGGTGCGCGCTGCCTTTGAAGAAGCGCTCGCAACCCGTAAGCCGGTAACGTTAGAGTTGCGTTCGAGCGTCAACGGGCGGTGGTACGATATGCGGATT
>DAIBFU010000085.1:0-6699 GCA_027422105.1 Vulcanimicrobiota bacterium
TGGAACCTTGAGGTGGAAGCAAGCGTACTATAGGTGAGGTAACTTTCGTGGAACGACTCGTTTTCGGCCCCTTCGAGCTAGACGTCGAGCGGCTGGTGCTCAGCGCGGGCGGCACCCAGCTCGCTTTGGGTCCCAAGGTGGTGGAGACGCTGCTCGCGCTCGCCGAGCGCCCCGGTGAGATCATGGCGAAGAAGGAATTGCTGGCGCGAATCTGGCCCGAGGGCTTTATCGAAGAGGCAAGCCTCTCCCAGAACGTCTACGTGCTGCGCAAGAGCATGCGCGCCTACTGGAGCGGCGAGGTCATCGAGACGCTTCCTCGGCGTGGGTATCGCTTCGTGGCCCCGCTTGAGGCGCCGGCCGTCGCCGCCGCGACGCAATCGGTCGCGGCGCCCCACCCCGCCCCCCCGCCCGAGCCCCCCATCGGCATTCCGAGCCCCCGGCGCCGCTGGTTGCCCTCAACGGCGGCCCTCGCTGCCGCCCTCATCTTCGGTGCGTTCGGCCTTCGGTTCGTGGCGCTTCGGGGCGATGCGCAAACGCGGACGCTTCCGCCGACCGCGCAGCGCCTCTATGCACTGGGGCGGTACTATTGGAACGAGCGCAGCCAGACGAGTCTCTTGCGGAGCCTTGCGTATTTTCATCGCGTCGTCGCTATCGCTCCCCAGGATCCACGGGGATACGAAGCGCTCGCCTCGGCCGAAGCGATGATGGGGGATTACGGGTACGGCGTTGCTTCGCGCGATTATTCGGCGGCGGGAAGAGATGCACGGCGGGCGATCGCGCTCGATCCCAATGCCGGAGAAGCCTATGCCGCCCTCGGCGCAATCGCGCTCGATCGTCGAGAATTCAAAAGCGCCGGTCATCTCTTGAAAAAGGCGGTAAAACTCGCGCCGAAGGATGCGCCGGCGCGCGAATGGCTCGGGATCCTGCGTTTGAATAACGGCGACGCCGCCGCGGGGTATCGCGATTTACGCCTTGCAGCGCGGCTCGATCCGCTCTCGACGGCGACGACGGCGTGGCTTGCACAGGCTGCCTATTTCGACCGGCACTTCCACCAGGCGATCGCCGACGCGCACCAAGCGCTCGATCTCGATCCCCATCGCCTCGACACGATGACGACCATCGGCCTCGCGCAAGAAGCTCTCGGGAAGAACCGCCTTGCCGCCGCGACCTTCAAGGCGTTTTCGGAGCGCTGTTCGAGTTGCCGCAACGAGGGTGCCGCGCTCCTCGCCGATCTCTACGCCCGCGAAGGAAAACGCACGCTCGCGAAACATGAACTTGCGCTCGCGCGTACCGACGTGCGCGACGTGGGCCGCGACGATTTGGCCTTTGCGTTCGCCGCACTCGGAAAACGCGGCAGTGCGTTGGCGGTGCTCGCGCATGCCGGCGCTGCGACGCACTTAGCGTTCGAGATGGATCCGCGCTTCGATAGCCTTCGCGGGTTTCCGATCTACCGTTCGGCCCCACGCGTCTCTTCGTGAGCGCACCGCCGCTCAGCGGCAACGCTTCGGCACGGGCGACGCTCGACGCGCATATTGCGGCGTTGCTTGAGGGCGGCAGCGTCGATCGCCGCGTCAAGGAACTTGTCGGCGTGATGGTTGCTTGGCTTAACGCGTGCGAGTATTGAATGGACGTTCATGGCGCTTTGGCAAAGCGCCTCGGCGTCGATGAAGCGACTCTTCACGATCTTTCAGGTTACGCAACGAGTTCGCGTTTTTCCGATCTCGAGCGCGCGGCGCTCGCTGTCGCGGTTGCGCTCACGCGTGAACCGCGAGCACTGCCGGAAAACCTCCGTGCTGCCGTATTGAAGGCAAGCGGTCGCGAAGGCTTTGAAGAGATCGTCGCAACGATAGGGCTATTTAATTATTTGACGCGCTTGCACAACGCGTGTGGGGTTGGCGCTTAACCGTTTGCGACGCGGGCGATGAGGCGTTCGCCGGCAACGACGCGTGTCTTCGTTAGCCAGTCGTGAAACCAGCAGGTGGTGAACGGTGCAAGCAGTGCGATCGGCGCATAAAAGAACCCAACGAGCGCTCCGCGCGCGAGGGCTTGCCAAAACTTTGGTCGCCGAAGATCGAGTGAGGAGACGCGAAGCCCGGCGATCATCATGCCGAAGCTCTGTCCAACGACCGCGATTAACAGCGTGAAATAGAGAAACGAGACAAACCCGAACGAAAGCGCCCGCACGATGAGCAATTCTTTCGCCCTCTTCTTCGCTTCGTCAATGCGCGCGCTTACGTTCGTTGCCGGGTTCGGTGTCGTCGTACTCGTGGGTGCGGCGGTCGGTTTTTCGGCGGGAATTTTCACACGGAACGGCCCGAATTGAACGTTCGCCCCGTTTGGCAAAGCATTGGAGGCGACCACGCGCGGAATTTTTGCGCGATGCGAGGAGTGCTGCGGCGAAAAATACGAGCTTGCGGCAAGGAGGACGACCACGTCGATCGCTGCGGCGAGAATGCGGCGACTGCGTCCGGCAAGATCGCCGCCATCGAGGCGGCGGCTTCCCGGCAGCGGGAGCGGAATCGGCGCAATGGCCTCGCTGCGCAGAAACCACTCTTCGAATCGTTCGTATTGTGCGCTCGCCGCAAATGCGGTTAATTCGGCGATACGGCTGGTCGCATAGGGCTCCGAGCCGAGCCACTCTCCCCATTTCAGCACCGTATCGTCGCCGATCGAGGCTTGTTGTGTTGCAAAACTGCGGAGGTCGACCTGGCGCCCGAAGCTGCGTAACGCCAAAATCGCGATCGCACGCGTGGCGGCATCGAGCGAGCCGCAGCAGATCAGCCCGACTTTATCGCACGTCAATTCGCAGCGACGCAACCACGGACCAAAAATCAACGACACGAGCGCGTTCTCGTTTCCGTTGATGCTGAGCAACGATTGATAGCGAACGTGGCCCGCAGCGATGTGCCCGAGTTGACGCCCAATGACGAACGAGAGTTCGTCATCGCGGAACTCTTCTAGATAATCACTCGAGAGCACGAGCGAATAGGGTTCGCCGAAGCCGATCGCTGCGGCGGGAACCAACGGATCTTGACGGACGAAGACCAACGGCAGCGGCAGCCCCAACGCCGCACACTGACGCTTGACGATGGCGAAGATCTCGGGACTCTGCGCTTCGTGAATGAGGACGCTCGAGCCGATGAGGCGCCCGCGAGCGAACGTGATGAAAACCATCGCACCGACGACGAAGAGCGCGACCTGCGCGAGCCCGATCGAAAAGTGAATGAAGAGGCCGACGACCGCGGCGACCGGGAACGCCCAAAGGAGCGTTAAGAAGAACGCGATACGTTCGGTGGGGTGCCGCAGTGAGGCCGGCCCTTCGAAGAGGGGACTTGGCCTTCGATCAATTTCGGCGACCATGCCGCTACTTTCTTCGCTAACAGGCGGCCGCCTCCGATGCCAACGCCGGCACCGCCGCGGCGCTTTGCATCGTACATTGCGAGGTCTGCGCGCTCGAGTAACTCCTTGACGCTCTCCCCATCGCGCGGTGAGACGGCGAGGCCGATACTTGCGCTTGCATCGATGTGCAACGATCCGACCGTGAGGGGCTCGCGCAAAACGGCGGCAAGTTTTCTCGCAGCGTCGGAGGCTGCGCGCTCGTCCTCTAAATCCTCGAGAACGATGACGAATTCGTCGCCGGCGAGTCGCGTCACCGTATCGGATGCGCGCACGTTGCGAGAGAGTCGAAGCGCAAACTCGACGAGAAAAGCATCGCCGGTCGCATGGCCGTAGGTATCGTTGATGTTCTTGAAATCATCGACATCGATGAAAAGAACGGCGCACGCATTCGTAAAGCGTTCGGAGCGCAGTATCGCTGCACTGAGTCGCTCTTCCAGCAGTCGGCGATTCCCTAAACCGGTGAGCGTATCGACGTTGGCGAGATCGCGCAGCCAGGCTTCGCGCAGTTTGATCGCCGTAATATCCAGCATCGTGCCGACGCGAGCGACGGAGAAGCCATGCGCATCGCGAATCGTCGTCGCGCGTTCGCGTACGTGCCGTTGCTCGCCGTCGTGGCGAATGATGCGATGTTCGACCTCGTAGGTATCGCCCGATGCCTCGATCTCTGCGCGCACGAACGAACGGTCGTCGGGGTGGTCGAAGGCGCGAATATCGCCGATATCTCCGATCGGTGGAAGGCCGAGCAGGCGGAGCAGCCCGAGCGAGGGCTGGAGCGCTCGGGCCGAGTACTCGTAGCGCCAGCTTCCCAACTGGGCGATCTCTTCAACGAGCGGATCTTCGGGCGCCTCAATCGGCAGTTCGATGGGCCCGATTGGGCGGGCGCGCCCGCTCGTGCCGACAACCTCTCCGGAGGGGGAGCGCAGCGGTTCGAGTTCGATCAGCAGGGTCTGTCCGAGTGCCTCGATTTCGAGACGAATCTGCTTGCCCTCGAGCGCGCAACGATGGGCCCCGGAGATGAGGTCGCAGGTATCGCTCTCGCCCCAAAGTTCGGCGATCTTCGTCGGCGGGCGGAGCGGCCGATGCTGGGCCGCAAGCGCTTCGTTGAGGGCGAGCACGTTGAGGTAGTTGTCGGTGATCCAGGCGAATCGTTGCGTTTCCATGGCGAGATCATGCCAGAGAGCCCTACCGGGGCTCATCCGGGAAAACCCCTGGTTTTCCCCTGCCGGAACGCCGGGGCGCCCGGGGGCTAGAGGATGAAGCCGTTGAGGTAGGCGGCGCGGTCGTAGTGGAACGCGCCCTTGTCGATGCGGTAGGCGTAGAGGTTGGGAAGCGTTGGGTCGCCGGTGTAGCTGAACGTGAAGGGGCCGACGAGCGTCTGGAACGAGCCGTTGTAGGTGAGGAGCGAGAGCAGGGCGGCGCGCGAGTAGGTCGGCGTTCGCTGTACCGCTTGAATGAGAATCTGTGCCGCGGCGTAGGCGAACGCCACGAAGGCACTGATCTGGGGAACGCTGCGGCGCAGGTCGGCGAGTTGCTGCGCGACCGAAGGCGCGCGTTCGATCGGCGGCATCGTGGTGAATACCAGAGCCGGGCCGAGCGCCTTCGCATCGTTCGTAAGCGTCTGCGACGCATAGAAACCCTCGGCGCAGGCGAACGCGCCGGTATAGTTGCGCGCACGCATCGCCGGAGCGACGGCTCCTAGCTCGGCGGCTGTGCCGCAGAGGACGGTGAGTTGTGGGCCCTCGCCGAGAAGGTGCGCCGTTCGTGGATCGAGCGTGAGGTGGCCGTTCTCCAGCGTTGCCTCCGCTACGGGATGACGATCGGCGGCGGCTTGGTCGCGGAGTCCCCGCGCGACCGCGGTGCCGTAGCCTTTGCTCGGCGAGATCACGAGCGTTCGCGGCGGCCGCGGCACCCGCAGCAGGATCTGCGCCATCAGTTGTCCCTGCACGTCGTCGCGTGCGGGGAGGCGAAAAATATTCCGATAGCCGCGCATCGTCAACGCATCGCCGGTGATCGTCGGAACGATGAGCGGGAGCGAGAGATTCGCGTACTGCGGAGCGGCCTGCAAGGTGACGTCCAGACTCAGGTCGCCGATGACGCCGATAATGCTCGGATCGCTTGCCGCAAGCTCCGCGTTGCCGATAGCGAGCGCGCCCTGATTTCCGTCGTCGAAACGGCGAACCGCGAAAAACTGCGTCGGCGGACCGAAGCGGTTCGCCTCATCGCAGGCCGCTTGAACGCCTGCGGCGACGGCGTTTCCAATCGAAGCGAGATCGCCGGTGAGCGGAACGCTCACGCCGATCGAATATTGTCGTGCAAAACCTCCGGGCTGCAACTGCGCGCTCGCGCGTGTCGCGGAAAGTGCGAGCGCACCTGCCGCACTGACCAGAAATCGCCGACGACGCATCGCTTTACGCGTGCAACCCGAAGCCGAGGGCGACAGTAATAAGGAAAATGACCGAGTACGCCATATTCGCCGAAAACATGCGTTCATTGAGGAGAAAAATATTGTCGTTGGTACGTACCAACAAAAGTTCGTAGACGATTAACGCCACCGTAATGGCGAGCCCCGCGAGATACCACGCGCCGGAGAGGCCGCCGACGCGGCCGGCGATTGCAAGCAACGCGAACATGCCGATGTGCATGGCGATTGCCATCGGGCGCGCGCTTTTTTCGCCGAATCGCACCGGCATCGAGTTCACACCGTTTTCGCGATCGGTGGGCAGATCCATCAACGCGTAGGGGATATCGAAACCCGCGACCCAGAGTGTTACTGCGGCAAAGAGCGCGAGCCCGGTTGCATCGACGCGCCCCGTGATCCCGATATATGCACCGAGCGGCGCGAGTCCGTCGACGGCACCGAGGACGAGGTGCACCATCCAGGTGAAGCGTTTGCCGAGCGGATAGAGGAGGACGCCGGCCGCCGCGATCGGCAACAGTTTGACGCAGAGCGGATTGAGTTGCCATGCGGCAAGGAGCAGCAGCGCTAGGCCCGCGACGACTGCGACGAGCATGACGCCGGGAGCGAGTTCGCCGGTCGCTACCGCGCGCCGTGCGGTGCGCGGCGTGCGAGCGTCGATATCGCGGTCGAAGAAACGGTTCGCGGCCATCGCCGCCGTTCGGGCACCGAGCACCGCCAGCGTGATCCACACGAGCGCTGCCGCATGCGGCAGCCCGCGTGCGGCAAATAAGGCCCCGACGTACGCGAAAGGCAGCGCGAAAAGCGTGTGTTCGATGCGGATCTCGCGAAGGAAGAGTGAGGCGGCGCGCACTTACTTGCCCTCCGGTGCGTGCGCGGAATGG
>DAIBFU010000086.1:0-6675 GCA_027422105.1 Vulcanimicrobiota bacterium
GCGAGGCGGATAATGGCTAAAAGATTGCCTCGCAACACCATAAACGGAATGACATAATTTTCTTGCAGACGCGAACAAACAAGAAAACGCGCGTCGGCAAAAGAGGTGAACAAGCGAAAAGACCCGCGCGCGCCTACCCATCCGGGCACAGCGACAAAGAACGCGAGCATTCCGCAGAAAAAGAGCGTTGCATAGGGTTCCTGCAGCCCTTTTGAGACTCCATGTTTTTGCAGGTTGGAAAATCGCAGCCAAACAAAAAACGCGAAATAGGCGATCCCGAAAAGAAACATCACCAGTTTTGCCGGTGTGCGAAGCGTTTGACGCCATGTATTTACTTGTGTGCGCCACTCTAAATAGGCGAGCGCAGAAAAATCCCCGCCCATGCTAGGCGCGCGTCAATTCCAGAAAGACTTCTTCGGCATCTTCGCGGCCGACGCGTTCCCGTAACTCATCGAACGTCCCGGCCGCGACAAAGCGCCCATCCTTGATCACCACGATCCTGTCGCAGAGTTGTTGCGCCTGTTCGAGCATGTGCGTGCTGATGAGAATCGCCGTTCCATCGGCGCGCAGTTCGGCGAGCATCTCGCGCAACTCGCGCTGCCCTTGCGGGTCGAGCCCGATCGTCGGCTCGTCGAGCAACAACACCGGATTCTCGGCAAGGACGGTGGCCGCGATCAGGGTCTTCTGACGCATCCCTTTCGAGAGCGCCTGCCCCAACGAATTCCGCTCGGCGGCGATTCCCAAGCGCTCCAACAGCGTCGCCGCTCGCTGCTCCCAGCCGGCGGCAAGGCGGCTGCTCTTGGCCACAAAGACGAGATGCTCCCAGACCGTGAGCATCGGATAGACCTCCGGCGTCTCGGGAATCAGCGCGATCGTTCGCCCGCGGTCGGGGCCGAGCAGCGTGCCGTTCCAGCGAATCTCTCCCGAATCCGGGCGCAGAAAACCGGCGAGCGCGAGAAACGTCGTGCTCTTCCCCGCGCCGTTGGGGCCGAGCAATCCAACGGTCTCGCCCCGTGCAACCGAAAACGACAGGTCGTCGACCGCGCACTTCTTCCCAAATCGTTTGCTTAAACCGACGACCTCCAGCACGTGCGCGCTCTACCCGTTTCGCTTCAGCATCGTGACGATCTCGGCGAGCACGCGCTCCACGTCGGGCGTCGCGGGCTGCGCGGTTCCCGCGCCTTCATGTCCGCCGCCGCCATATTTGGAGAGCAAGTCGCCGACGCTGGTCTTGCAGGTGCGATTGAGAATCGAATGTCCGACTTGAATCGATGCGTAACTACCGTCGTGCCCGTCGGCGACGCGCACCGAGACGTTCGCATCGGGAAAGAGCGTGTACACGAGAAAACGATTCCCGCTGGGCGGATGTTTTTCACCGCGCATATCGGTAATCACGACGTTGCCGTCTAGCCGGCTCTTCGCTTGGAGTAACGCCTTAAACGCGCTCTCCTCGGCGCGCAGACGTTCTACGTGCACGCTCACCTCGGGATCGGCAAGCACCTGCTCCACCGGCATCGTTTTTGCGAGCTCCATCAGGTGCTTGAAATAACTTTTGAACGCACCGAGCCCGGTGCGCGGATCGAGCGTGTAGCCGACGAGAATCCATCCCTTCGGGTCGACGATGTCATCGCGCGTCAGCTTTGCCGCATCGAGCCGATCGGTCGCTTCGAGTAAATCGCCGTAGCGTTGAAATTTCGGCGATTTATAATAGTTCGCAACCACGCGCGCCGCACTTGGTGCAATTTCATACGCGCCTTTCACCGTGCTGCCGAAGGCCTGTTCTTCCTGGCTGAGGTGATGGTCGAACCACATTCCCGCGCGCGCATCGTACGGAAGGTTCGCAAGAATATCGTTACCATCGATCGCGATGCGCCCGTCTTGCACGTCTTTGGGGTGCGCGAAATCGATCGCATCGATGCTCTCGACTTCCTGGAGGAGAATCGCGCAGGTCAGGCCATCGAGGTCGGCTCGAGTCATCAGTCGCATCGTTCTATCCCTTCCCCTAGAAAACAAACGTGCGCGCCGCTCTGGCGAGCATCGCCGCCGCGTATTTGCGCGTTCCGTCGCAGCAGCCCTCCAGCGAGGGGTGGCTTTAGCCGCGCAACCCCAAACCCACCATCATCTGAAATCCGACGCCGAGCGCACGCTCGTCGATATCGTAGCGCGGGCTATGCTGCGGTTCGTGGCCGAGCTCCGGGCCGCGCACGCCGACGAGAAAATATGCACCGGGGCGGCATTCATGCACGAACGCCATATCCTCGCCCCATAGCCCGACCTGGTGCGGGTCGGTCGCCGCATCCGCGCCGAGTACGCGCGTTGCCACCTCGCGCACCACGTCGTTGGTCGTCGCATCGTTCACGGTAATCGGATAGCCGAGGCGATAATCGAAGCGATACTCCAACCGCATCGCCGAACAGAGCCCGGCGATGATGCGCTCCATGCGCGCGGGCATCGTCGCGCGCACCGCCGGATCGAGCGTACGTACCGTTCCCAGCAGCGTCGCCGATTCGGGAATGACGTTGAACGTCGTTCCCGATTCAAACTTTCCGATCGTCACCACGACCGGATCGCTCGCGGCGATCTCGCGGCTCACGATCGTCTGCAACGCACTAACGAGCTGCGCCGCGCCGACGATGGGATCGACGGTGTTCTCGGGCATCGCGCCGTGCCCGCCCTTGCCGGTCACTTGCAACGAAAAGCGATCCGAAGACGCAAAGAACGCGCCGTCGCGAATGCCGACCTTACCGACCTCGAGCCCGGAGTAGAGATGGAGCGAGAAAACGCGATCGACGTGCGGATTCTCGAGCATCCCTTCCTCGATCATCGCTTTTGCGCCGGCGAGCCCTTCCTCGGCGGGCTGAAAACAGAACACGACCGTTCCGGGTACTTTGTCGCGATGCGCCAAGAGCGCGCGCGCGGCCGCAAGCAGAATCGCTACGTGGCCGTCATGGCCGCAGGCGTGCATCGCGCCGGCGCGTTGCGAGCGATAGGGAACCTCGGCGACTTCATCCATCGGCAACGCGTCCATATCGGCGCGCAGCATCGTGACCGGCCCCGGGCGCCCCCCGCGCAGCGTTGCAAGGATACCGGTCTTCGCGACTTTCGTGCGCAGACTCGCATCATCGAAGCCGAACGAGCGCAGTTCGCGCTCGACGAACGCCGCGGTCTCAAATTCCTGAAACGAGAGTTCGGGGTGGGCGTGGAGGTGGCGGCGATAGGCGACGAGCGCCTCCATCGGGGTTTCGATGCGTTCTTCGGCGAGCATGTCCCCCGGTTACGGCACGAAGCACCCCGGTTCCGCTCGCGGCGTATCGTCCGGCCCGAAGGCTTCAAACACCGAGCAGGCGATCGTCGGCAAGCAGAGCCAGGGAGCATTTGCTTCCAAACAGAAAACTTGCGACCGTTATTCATTTGCTCGCCTTACGTATTCGTATGGCGCTTTCACGAATGAGCCCGATAGTAAAGTAATGATACGATGATCGCTCCGGCAGCGCTTGCCTACCAAATATTCGCCCACGCGCGTACCTATTGGGACGCGCAAGTATATCCACACCGAATAAATTACAGCGTCCGTATCAGCGTTCACGATAAGGCCGGCAGGCGCGTGGAGAACTATCGCTCGGCCTACGACGCGCGCAACGGACACATCTGGGTCGACGCCGTGAGTGACTACGAACGCGCGCACCCTGCCCAAGGGCGAGGCGTTGGACTCTGCTTATCGGGAGGCGGAGCGGATATCACCGCTATGGGGCCTTCGGAGGAATCTTTACGGCGTTTCTGCGGGGGGAATACCGATCCGGCACCAAACCAGGATTTTATCGGCGTACCGGTCCTCGCTCCGAACTATTCTTTTTCGCTCCGGGACCGAACCGGCAGCGAGGTTCGCAAATCGCTCGATTCAGCGCAGATCGTTCGCCAGATTCGCTCGGAGTTTCACGACCCTTTGCGCCGGCCGCTGCCGGTACCATCGCATGGATCGCAGCCGCCCGTGATCACGACGGTCGTCGCCTACGCACGACGTTATGTTATTACGTTAGCGGGCGAGGAAACGATCGGCACGCACCGATGCTACCACCTGGCGCTGCGTCCGCTACGCGTGAACGGGCGCCATCGCTTACGCGATCTCTGGATCGATACCACGACTTACGCGACGATTCGCGCGCGTATTGCGCTGGATTTCGTCACCGGCCCCGGCACCCGTATCCCATGGACGATCGATTTCGCCGATATCCATGGCGCACGCTATATCGCCTCCGAGCATGCCGACGCACCCTATCGCTACGCAGGGCGCGTGTACGATCGCGTCACGATTCGTTTTGTCAACGTGCATCCCCGGACGAAACGGATGCCCTTTCGCCTGCCGTTCGCTACCTATCTTAAGTTACGCGAGCCGGGTCGGAGATAGGCCCCGACCCGTGCGACTCGACTATTCCGTGGCGTACTGCGCGTCAAAAATGTAGAAGCTCGGAACCGGCCGACAGAGCCCGATCTTCGGAAAATAGGTCGTCTGCGAGGCCGCGTAGAGCGCGTTTTGGTCGAACAACCGCAGCCCGGAGGGGCTCGCATACCCGAGCCCAACGACCTGCCCCTTGCGACCGAGTTCGACCCGAATCGCGATCTCGAGTTCGTAAAACTCGCCTTCCGCGGCCGCGGCGCGTGGATAATTCGGCGCGGTTACCCGTTCGACGCGCGCCTGTCGAAAAGGATGCGTACACGTCAAGACGCTAGCCGGCTCCGAGATCGCATGGGCCCGAGCGATCGCGCCGACCGGAGGCAACGCGTGAGGATCGTAGACGGACGGATTGACGCGCTTCGTTTGAAAACGCGATAACCGCGTGTGTGACTTTCGCTTCGAAGCGGATTGCCGATTCGGCGATGCGTGCTTTTGCGCTCGCGGCCCTTTCACCCACATTGCCGGGCAATGAATCGTCGGGCTCGTGTCGGCGTTACCGACTTTCGAGACCCACAGATAGCGCGGACGCCCAGCGGCAACCGGCAACTCGAAGAACTGCGCGGGAGAGTGAACCTCGTAGCGACCGAAGGTCGCTTCGTTCGACCGATACTCTCCGTCGTCCCGAACCACCAGCACCGCGGGTGCCGTGACGCGATACCATCCCTTCGTCGTCTGCATCGTGAGTTCGACCGAGAGCGCAGCGGGCGCCGATGCCGACAACTCGTACCGCCATATCGATAAACCGCCGCCGGCCGCGTTCGCGCCGGCGCCTTGTGCCTGCGGTGCCACACTTCCGGCGCGCGAGATCTTTCGCATCCATGCCGCACAGTAGGAACGATAGGGAATCGGCTTTGGTGGCCACGCCGCCGCGGCGCGCGGCAGCGAAGCGAGAGCAAGCAGCATGCCGACCGCGAGTGCGAGTCGACGATAACGGTGCATTGAATATTTCACGGCATATAATTTCCTATAAAAATATACTCGCTAACGATCGGCGTGCACAGAAAGGTCGCCGGTTTATACGTCGACGACTCCGCCGAGGCGAGGACGTTCTGATCGAACTGCGGTATACCGCTCGATTTGATTAACTTTACGTACGCGAGCTTTCCGCGCGAATCAAGCGCCACCGTCACGATCGCCGAACGAGCTTTTATGCCGAACGTCCCGCCATACAAAGTGCCCGTGCGAAGCATTTTCGCTTGACGGTAGACCGCGCCGCAGGGAAGCGGCGGCAATGCTTGCTGAAACTTCGCATCGAGCCCCGGCGCACCGCGCTCGAAGAGTTTCTTCCCGGCCCATTTTCGCGGAACGCTCGCTTTCATCGGAACGGTCGGGCACGTCATAGTCGCTGCACCATCGACCGCGACGGTGTCGACGTATGCATAGCGAACGTGCGTTGGCCGAGCAAACCGAACCAGCATCGCATCGGTATACCAGTCGCCCTTTTTTTTGCCGTTGGCTTGCAGGGGGGTATTGGGGATATTCACGATGTAGGCGTTTTTCTCGCCGATAAACGTCACGCTCGCCGTAACGTTTTTCTTGCCGCGTACGCCGAGATCGATTGCATAGCGCGAAGTCGATTGCTCCTGCGCGATACGATCGGTCGCAGGATCGAGCGGAAACGCAGAGACCGAGGCCGCGCAAAAAATATTACTCGCCGCAGCCGGGCGCGGAACGGCGAATGCCGCCGCGACCACAAAAAAAGACGCTGTAAAAAGCGCTGAGAGCGTAGGTTTCATCGGCCGACCACTTCGCTCTGCAGCCCAAGGGCCCTCCGGCCCCTCCGAAACCTTAAGGCCCGCAGGATTTCGGCAGCGAGCCGGGCGAGTAGGTCTCCCCGTGGCTACCACACACCAAACCTCGCCGCCCTTCGAGCGCGCCGGGCTCTCCGACGAGCAACTCGTGGCGATGTTGCGCACGATGCTGCTGCAACGCATGCTCGAACATCGCGGCTTCCAGCTCAATCGGCAGGGCAAGATTCCCTTCGCTTCGGCAAGCGAGGGGCACGAAGGCGTTCAGGCGGGGGCCGCGATGGCCTTCTCGCGCGGACACGACCTCCTCTTCCCCTATTACCGCGACCTCGGCCTCGCGCTCGGCGTCGGGCTCACCGCCTACGACGTGCTGCTCTCGCTCTTCGCCCGCGCCGCCGACCAATCGGCGGGGAGGCAGTTCCCGCACCACTATGCGAGCCGGCAACTCGGCATCGCGAGCTTCTCCTCAATCAT
>DAIBFU010000087.1:0-6625 GCA_027422105.1 Vulcanimicrobiota bacterium
CCTGCGATGCACCCGACGAGCGATTAAGCGAGCGGCGAGGACCCTGACATTGCTTGTCCGAGCCGCGAGCGTCTAGCAAGGAGCGGTGCGCGCAGGCGCGGCAAGCGCTGCGCCCCGCCGCCTCGATACGGTTGCTTCGCAACCTACTCGGCGTGACAGCTATGCGCGCCTCGATACGGTTGCTTCGCAACCTACTCGGCGTGACAGCTATGCGCGCCTCGATACGACCGCTTCGCGGTCTACTCGGCGTGACAGCTGCTACTCGGCGTGACAGCACGCTACTCGGCGTGACAGCAGATACTCGGCGTGAAAAGTAGCGCGCTACTGTGCATGACAGCAGCGCGCTACTCGGCGTGGCGGAAGAGTACCCTAGATATCCACCTTCATCATGTTGTCGAACGGCGCCAGCACACCCGGGTGGAAATGCTTGAGATCGCGATTGTAGGCGTAGATCGACATGCGCCCATCTTCGACGATCGAAGGCACCTCTTTCACGAATTGCTTGGTGAGAACCGCAACGTCGGCGTTGCGCTTGCTTTGCGAGAAGTGCGTAAAGAGCGCCTCCATCGCAGCATCGGCCTTCGGATCGCACCAACGCAGATCGTTTTGCCCGTTCGGCGGGAACTGGTTGCAACGGTAGATGAACGAGTAATCACCGAGCGGATCGTTCCCCCAAGCAAACATCGTGACGTCCCAGCTATTGCCGTAGACGATGCCGCCGTTTTGATAGGGCGCGAAGAACTCCGCCGAAGAGTAGTGGCGGACGCTCAGCCCGACGCCGATCTTCTTCCACGACTCGCGCATGAGCTCGATGATGTTATCGGTATCCGGAGTACCGACGACCGTCGCGAGGTTGAGGACAAGCCGCACGCCGTTCTTTTCGCGAATCCCGCCGGGGCCGCGTTTCCATCCGGCCTTGTCGAGAATCTCGTTCGCCTTCGCAATGTTGTACTGCGTGAAGCCGATGCCGTGAACCCAATACGGTGCACTCTTCGGATTCGGTTGATCCTGAAGATTGCCGATATTATGACGAATCTTCCGATTGATGCGCGCACGCGGCGTCGCATAGAGCAGCGCGCGACGGACGGCGAGGCTCGCGACTTTCGGGTGCGAGAGATTGAAATCGATGTGGTCGTAGTAATAGTCGGGTTTCACCGAGACCTTAAACGGCGTCATCTGCTTGAGGCGATGCACGTAGGCCGGGGAAACGTACATCCACAGGTCGAGTTGCTTCGCCTGCATCTGCGTCAGCACCGTATCGCGGTTCGGAATGATCTCGAAGATGATTTTTTTGAGCTTTGGTAAGCCGCGGAAATAGAGAGGATTCTGCACCATGACGACGTCTTGGCCGCGGTTCCAGCGCTCGTACTTGAACGGCCCGATGCCGACCGGCAGCGAGTTATAGGGAACGTTGTTGATGTTCGGATACTTCGCCAACAGATGCTTCGGCAGAACGCACGGGTTCGCGTCGGCACTGGAAAAAAACGTCGTGATAAACGGCGAGTACGGATGCTTGAGGTGGAGGATCACCGTGTATTTATTCGGTTCCTGAATCTTGTCGATGAGATCCCAGCCCGTTCGGCTGACGATATCGTTCGCCGGATTCATAATCGCATGGATCGACCAGACGACGTCGTCGGCGGTAAAGGGCGCACCATCGGACCACCGTACGCCTTGGCGGAGATGCCAGGTGATCGTCTTTCCGTCGGGGCTGATGCCGCCGTTCGCCTTCGTCGGTTCGACGGTGAGCAGTTCGGGGATCGGCTGATTCTTCGCATTCCATTTCGTCAACCATGCCATCGTCAGCGACGACATCAGTCCGAGCGTCGTCTGCTGAGTCAGCACGGGGTTGAGCGAAGAAATATCTTCTGCGGTTGCATACCGCAGAACGTGCGGAATTGTCCAGGAATTTATTTGCCCGTTCGGCCCAACGGTGCCGCTCTTCTGTACGCGGCTACAGGCGGTAAACGAGAACGCGATGGCGAGGGCGAGAACTGCGAAACGTTTCAAAAGAAGATCTCCTCCTAAGCGGCAAGGCAACCTACTGTTTGTCGAACGCGGAAACATTCCCGTCTAGGGGGCGCCCTTTATTCGGCGGTTGCAACGCTATGCCGAGGAGTTCGCTTCGCCTTCCTCCGCCCGCATCGCTTCGGGATCATTGCCGCGGGCGCGATGAAACGCAGCGAACGCCGCCGGAGCGATCTCCGAGGGTTTGATCTCGCTGCGACCGCCCCAAAATACGTTGGTGTAATCGAACGGGATCCCCGCTTCGCGCAGATGGGCGTCGATCGCCGCCTTATGTTCGAGAACGAGCGCTTTTTCGGTTCCGTGCGCGACCGCCATGATGTTGACGTTCATGAACTCCGGGCCGCCCTCACGCAAATATCCGTGCGTGATAACGTAGTGGCGCGCGACCTCTTGGCCGGCGGCGATTTCGCTTCCCGGAGCGACACGCCAGTGAAAGAGCGCGTTATAACGCGTGACGCGCTCGTTTGCGGCATTCGGTTTTACGTGCTCTAGGAACGTGGAAAAGCGCCCGATCACCTTGCGCCGTTCGAGTTCTTCGGCGACGGCAAAAAAGCGCTCCAGCGAGGTGCCGGCCTCAGCGGCGCGTGCAACCCAGCAATCTTCGACGATTTCATCGAGCGTAAATTCGCGTTTGAGCGCGGTGAGTACGCGCCATTCTTCTTCATCGAGCAGCACGATATTCGTGCTCTGTATCTCGCCCGGAGCATCGGCACGCGCACCGGGTTCGAGGCCGCGTCGGCGAACGTGCCCGACGCCGAGCGCGAAGAGCATTTTCGCCGGCATGAGTTTGAAGGCTTCGGCCCCGACCTCAGCGGCGAGAAATTCGGCGTGCTTGCGAAGCGAATAGCCCTGCGGCACCTTCAATGTCGTCCAGAGACGGAAGGCGCTGCCGGGTGAATCGCCATCGGTGCTGCGAATAACGATATGCCCCGAGAATGGATCCTCTTTGCTCATGAAATCGAACGCCGCGTCGAGACGCTCCGCCGGAACCCGCCAAGCAACCAGCGCGCCGGGTGCGAGGCTCGTGGCCAGCAACGTTTGCCGGACGCGGCGAATCGTTCCCGCTTGAAGCATCGCAATGATGCGTTCGAGAACGACCGGCAAGGGAACCCCGCTTTGCCGCGCGATTTCACCGAACGGGTCGCGCTGAAAACCCGTGAGGCGGTCCTCCGAGACGGCGAGAATTTCAGCGTTGACGGGGTCTGCAATCGCGATCACTTCGTATATTCACTTTCACCGAGAGCAAGTTCGTAATTTTGCTCCGCCGTCTGGAGCGAATAGACCGAAGAAACGGCATTTTTCTGCGCCGTCGCCAACGTCGCTTCTGCAGTCACGAGCGTCACGAGGTTCGCAACTCCGGCTTTATATTGCGCGCTCGCGGCATTGTAACCGACCTGCGCCGCCTTCAAGCTTGCTTGCGCTTGGTCGAGCGCCGATCGCGCCGCATCGAGTTTCGCAATCGCGCTGCGCACGTCGCTCTCTACTTGCAAGCGCGAGAGCGTGACGCCCGCTTTCGCTGCATCGGCCTGCGCCGCAGCGACTGCAACGTTGTAGTTTGTGAGCCCTTGATCGAAGATCGGCACCGTGAGGGTCGCGCCCAAGGATTTCGATTGCACCGGAACGCCGTTGAGGCCGCTCTGGTAACCATCGCTCGCGTTGGCGTTGATCGACGGGAACTTCGTCAAACGATTGAAGCGTACGTTTTCCTTCGCCGCCTGGTAGCCGTTGAGCGCAGCGAGATAATCCGGACGCATTAATAACGCGCGTCGAACCGCCTTATTATAAGGCAGCACCGAAAACTGCGCTGCCGGTGCCGTCAGGGAGCCCGCTGTATTATCGATCGGTTCGATCAAAGCGTTCGCATCGAGCCCTAAGGTCGTCGCGAAGGTCGCTTGCGCGGCGACACGCGTTCCTTCGTCGGTGACGAGTTGCAGGCGCGCTTGCGCCGTGAGTGCTTGCGCGGAATAGAGATCGGAAGGCGCCGCGGCACCGACGCGGATCTGCGCTTCGACGAGCCGCGCTTGCGTGAGGTACTGTTTGATAATTTGTTGGTCGACGCTCACCGAACGATCCGCAAGCAGCACTCCGTAGTACGCTTGCGCGACGGTATAGCCGAGCTCCTGAAGCGAACGAATCAAGGTGTCACGCCCCGCGACCTGTCCCGATTTCGCAACATGAATACCTGCAATCACGCGGCCGCCGTCGTAGATTAACTCGCTGAGCTTCAGCCCGTAGTTGACGCTGTTATAGATACCGTTCGGCGTTCCGAGGCCGCTGCCGACACCCCCGATCGTTCCTGCGGAAAACGTGCGCGTTGCGGTCGCACTTCCGGAGACCGACGGGAAGACGGCACTCTTTGCGACATTGTATTTTGCGAGCGCCTGCGCGTAGGTTGCACGCGCCTGTGCGAGTGTCGGCGATTTCGCAACGGCGATCGCGACCGCTTGCACGAGCGTGACTTTCGTGGGAATGCCGGGCAACGCGACGCGCGGTGAAATAAGCCCCTGCGTCGCAGCATCGACGGCATGCGGAACGAGCGCACGCAGCAACGCTCCGACGAGCGCGAGCGCCGCAATACGTGCCGAGCTTCGCTTCACTGCGCACCGCCCGATACGATGTGAACCGGGCTTCCGTTGCGCAGCGAATCCGGACGCGTCGTAATCACGCGCTCGCCGGAGGAGAGCCCGGAGAGGATCTGCGACTTGGTATCGGTCTGCAGCCCCACTTTTACCGGAACCTGTTTTGCCTTGTTGCCGTCAACGATAAATACCGCGTAGCCGTTTTGTACGCTTGCCACGGCAGCACGCGGAACGATCATCGCATTTTTCGCAGATCGCTTCGCCATCTTCGCCGTTACCAACATACCGCCGCGCAGAATATCGCCGGGATTGCGCATCTTGACGCGCGCAAGATACGAGAGCGTTCCGTTGGTCGGAACGGCGTTTACGGCGTTGAGGTGCGCGTGAAAAATCCGCCCCGGCAGTGAATCGGTCGTAAAAGTCAGCGGCGTACCGGCGCGAACGTAGGCAAGATCGCCGTCGGGAATATTGACGTTCACCCAGACGATATCGACGCGCGAGATCTGCAATGCGGGAGAAGCCGGCGAGGCCATCGTGCCGGGATCCATCATGCGCGCGGTCACAACGCCGTCGAACGGCGCGTAGAGCGCGGTCTGTCCGATCTGCGTTCGTATGAGATTCGCCTGCGCCGCCGCCGCCTGTGCAGCAGCCTGCGCAGCGCGCACCGATTCGGCATTCGATGGATTGGCCTGGGCGTTTGCTAGTGCCGTATTGTAATTGCCTTGCGCGGCGGCGAGCGCGGCTCGTGCCGATTCGAGCGCTTGCTGCGAGAGATATTTTTGGTTAAAGAGCTGCATGTCTTGGTTAAAGACGAGTTGCGCGTTCGCTAACGCCGCTTTTGCGCTCGACAGGGCGGCATCGTTTGCTTGGTTACGAGCCGGAAGATCGATCTGTTGTCCGCGCGCACTCGCCTGCGACTGCATCGCCGTTGCCTCTGCGGCCCGCAATTGCGCTTCGAGCGTGGAGGGATCGATACGGGCGAGGATCTCGCCCTTGCTCACGCGGTCGCCGACGTTGACGTAGACCGCAGAGACGGGGCCCGACTGTTGGAACGAGAGCGTCGAGCTTTCATACGGGGCAATTTGCCCGTCGAGAGAGAGGTAGGTCGCGATCCGCCCCACCGTCACCGGAGTCGCCTCTATATCGAGCGGAATCGGTGCGCGCGCACCCTTTGCCCCGCAACCAGCGAGGAGGACGGCGATCGTAGCCGCCGAGATCGTCATACGGATTGGGCCGGGCATAGCTCTCCTATACAATAATGAGGTCGTTGCTCTCCATATACACCACAAACCTGAGAATTGATTCATGGCTTCTCGGCAAGCGGGGGATTTCGCGCGAGGCACTAACTACTGAAACCCGCGCTATGTCCAAAAACATCCTCCTCGGTCGATCCCACAGCTTCCAATGCCGCGTCGAGGAGTGGATGACCGCGCATAAGGCCGGTAATACCGGTGTCGAGGTTCTCTCGACCGCGATGTTGGTCGATCTCGTCGAACGGGCGGCGATCGCCTGCCTGGACGGAGCGCTGCTCGACGGGCAGATCTCGGTCGGCACCCATATCGAACTCGAGCATCGGCGCCCCGTCCCCGTCGGCTTCCTGATCCGAACCGAGGTCGAGGTCGCGCTGGTCGACGGCCCCCGCGTCAGCTTTGCCGTTCGCGCCTTCGATGAGTCCGACGCCGTCGCCGAAGGCACCCACGAACGCTACATTATCGACCGGGAACGCTTCGAAGCGAAGCTCGCCGAAAAACTCGATTAACTCCCTCCCCCTGAAGAGGGTGCGGCAGGCTCGGGCAGAAGAGAGGGGAGACGGTTCTTCGGGGGCCCCGTCGCCGGCGAAGGCCGGCCACGGGCTCCTAGCGTTGTTTAACAGACGGCGCCTAACGAAGAAACCGAGGCATCTTTACGACTCTCTCACCTATCGAGGAGGATACTTTGAAGCGACTGAGCACCGGAGTCCTAGCAACGCTGATTGCAGCGTTCTGTGGGCTCAATGCGGTCGCAGCTCCCTCCGGCGC
>DAIBFU010000088.1:0-6518 GCA_027422105.1 Vulcanimicrobiota bacterium
GCAGATTAATAATTCCGGCCCAACGACGAGCGTCACGGCGACGGCGGGTGTCGGCGGCATCAATCAGGCGGTTACGTTCGATTCTGCGGCTACAGACGCCGGTTTTGTGACATCGGTGACGAGCGGCACCTTTACGATCAACGGCGTCTCGATCAGCGTCTCGGCCTCGGGCGATAATCTCGCCTCGGTGCTCGCGAAGATCAATGCGAGTAACGCCGGCGTCGTCGCAAACTATAACGCGCAGACCGGTGCGATTTCGTTGACGAATAAGAGCAGCGGCGCGCAATCGATTGTCGTTGGTTCTTCCGGTGATACGAGCAACTTCCTTACCGCGGCCGGCCTGACGTCGGCGGCGGGTGCGACCACAACGGTCGGCCAGCAATCGCAGGTCGTCGTTGCGAACCCCTCGGGGGGGTCGACGACGTACTACAGCAACAGCAACACCGTCACGACGGCGATCCCGGGCGTCTCCCTGCAACTCACGGGGAATACACCGACGCCGTTCACCGTCACGGTCGCGCAAGATAACTCACAGCTCGTCAACGCGCTCAATACCTTCGTCTCGGCCTATAACTCGGCGGTGACGGAGATTAATATGGCAACGCAGCCGCCGGTCGTGTTGCAGGCGGCACAAGGGACGTCGTTGCCGGGGCAGATCGCGCCGGCGGTCGGCGGCGGAGTACTCTTCGGTGTCGATAGCGTGACGAATCTGAAGGACCAATTGACGAATATCGTCAGCGGTTTCTTGGGGAGCGGAGCCTTCGGCGGCTACAACTCGCTCTCGCAGCTCGGCTTACAGATGAGCAGTTCGTTCTCGCAGTTGTCGTACAACAGTCAGGCGACACAGCCGGGATCGACCGGACAGCAAGCGGTCAATACGACGACCTTCCAGGGTACCGATGGGACGCTGCAGCCGCTCGACGTAACGAAACTCGACGCGGCGTTGGCTGCCAATCCCAATGCAGTGCAAGACATTCTCAACGGAGCGCAGGGGCTCACCAATCAGCTTGGCTCGTACTTAACCTATGCAACCGGGTTACCGACGCTCTTAAATAACGGCATCGTCGGTACCGTGCCGTCGGTCTCGCTCTTGCAGACCTTCCAGAATCAAAACACGAACCAAATCACCCAGCTCCAATCGCAGGTCGCTCAAATTCAAGACAATGCGAATCAGCAGGCGAATACGCTGCGGCAGGAGTTCGTTCAGACCGAAGCCACACTCGCACAATACCAGTCGCTACAATCACAACTGGCGGGCTTCTTTAACGGCTCGAGCTCTGGAAGCTAGGGATTTAGCGAGCACGTGACGCGTTCGGCAAACGACAAATACGTCGAAACGGCGATCTTAACGGCTTCGAAAGAAGACCTGATCGTCCGCGTTTTCGATATCTTGGTCGTCGCCGCCCAGCAAGCGATCGAGAAAATGCATGCCGATGTCGGCGATATTGAAGGCATCCATCGTACGCTTCTGCGCGCTCAGCGCGCGCTTTCGGTCTTGATGGGCGCACTCGACATGGAGATCGGGGGAGAACTCTCCGCCAATCTCTTCCGTGTCTATGAATTTTGGCACCACGAACTCGTGATGGCGAACATGCAAAAGGATGTCGAACGCGTCGAGCGCTTGCTCCCCGACTTCATCGACTATCGCAGAACGTGGGCCGAAGCGGTCTCGCAATGGAAGGCATTACAACGCTCCGATGACGACGAGAGAAGCACTTCTTCGAGCAGCGGCTTTGCCGCAGTCGGATAGCGCGGCGCGCTCGGCGGCACTCGCCGAGATCGGTGCGCTCGAACGCTCGTGTGCCGAGCTCGAAGCGGCGCTCCAGGAGCACAACTGGGAGCGTCTCGATGATGCAATCGGCAGCGCGCGGCGGATCACGCATTCGTTAGAGAAAGCGCTCGAACGCGAGGATCTCGATCGCGACGATGCTTTCGATACGTTCGTGCGCGACCGGCTCGAACGGATTCACGCGATTCGCGAGCGGCAGATCGTGCGCTTGAGCGCCTATCACGAAGAGCTCGGTGAACGGCTGAAGACGTTCGTGAAATTCAAAGCCTACGCTCGTTCGATCGGCGCAAATTCGATTCCACCTCGCCGCGCGGGGCTTGACTCCCAGCAGTAGAGCGATGCGTTCGGTCGGCGCGCTAGGTGCGCTTGAGCCGATCGACGAGTCGGCGTGCAGCAGTGTCGAGCGCAGCATCGCTGCTCTGCACGACGGCGATACTTGGTTCCAGGCGCGCTCGCACGAAGAGTCGTTGCAGCGCCGCCTGCCAGAGCGTCCGATACTCGGCGAGCGCCTCGCGGTCGAGACGCGTTTCGCGCTCGTTCGGGAACGCGCTCACGATCGCGTCGGCCATTAGCGCGAGTTCGAGACGACGAGCGCGATGAAAATCCCACGGGCGCTCGCCGCCGATCGCGCCGGCGATGCGCTCGCGCACCTCATCGGTGATTTCCAGCGTCAGCACCACCTCATCTTTCGTGGGTGAGGGCGGTGCGAGATCGACCGCGATTCTCGGTTCGAAGAGCTCTCCAGCATATGCGGTAAGTTTCTCGGCGCGACCGAGCTTTGCGTGCAGCGTGATGCGATGGAGCAGCGCCGCCTGTCGGTCGAGATGGGCGAGCAGTGGCGAAGCATCGCCGTCGACGCAGGCGAGAGCCGAAGCGAAGAGCGCGTGCGTGACGAGCGTTGCACCGCGACCCGCGGCAAAGGAGCGTTCAAAGAATGCAACCGAGGGGCGATCGAGTCGGCGATGCAACGATGGTGCGAAGGGCGCCGACGTCGGCTGCGGTGCGGGCGCCGGTTGCGGTGCGGGCGCCGGCTGCGGTACGGGCTCGGCGGGTTTTACGACGGGAGGCGCGGCGCTCGAAAGTGCGGCGGCGGTTGCTTCGTATTCGAGCTGTTCTTCCTCGTCGAGTTCGTAGATTGGAAGCTCTTCCACCGGTGCGGCGGGCGCCGGCGTGTTTTCGGCGATCTCTTGGTGGACGGCGGCGGCGAATGCCGTCCCACTGCTGCCGCGCGCGAGGCGGAGCGGCCGTGCACCAATCACGGCGGCATTGCGCGAGCGCGCATGCGGTAAGAGCAGCAGGGGCGTTACGCCCGCTCCGACCTCGATGCGATAGGAGATCGTGCATCGCTCTCCGGGTGCGAGCGAACCGATGCTCAAGCCCTCGCCGAAGAGTTCCTCGGCGCGCTCTTCCTCGAGCGGGCGCCCATCTCGTTGGAGCGTCGCGGGGCGATAACGCGAGGCAGCTGGTAGCGGGAGCGAGAGCCGAATATCCTCGGCTGCGAGCCCACCGTCGTTCGTGAGCGCCAAGGTGACACTGACCAGTGCGCCGGGGATGAGCCCACGCTCGGGGCCCGCAGCGAGCGCGAGGTGGAGAATCGCTCCGGTTGAAGGGGCGATCGGCGCTTCGTCGACCTGCGGAGCATCTTCGAGCTCATCGAGTTCGGCGGAGCTCGGCTCCCAGCGGGTTTCGCGGATGGGGGCTCCTGCGGCCTGACGCTGGAGTTCGAGCAACCGCATATCGGCGCTCACTTCGAAGTCGGGGCGCTTCGCCATCCTCGGCTACTTCGTGGCGAATCGCCGAAAGAGCCGCGCAAAAAACGATTCGTGCGACGCGGAGCGGTGCGATTCCGAGGGCGCGGGCGGTGCGACGGGCATCTCGATGCCGCGAGCGAAAAGCGCGCTGCGGACGTGATCTTCGAGAACGAGCGGTGCGCTGCGATCTGCAGCCTCTTCCATTGCGAGGTGTGCGAGCATCGTCAACCGACGGGGCAGACCGGCGGCGGCGCGGATCAGCACTTCGCGGGCTTCAGGAGAGAAGATCGCTCGTCCCGGCGGAAGCCCGGCTCGAGTGAGCCGATAATCGAGTAACGCCGAGGCCATCCCGTCGTCGAGACGATCGAGCCGCAACCAGCCGTCGACGCGATCGGCGAGATTTCCGCGCGCTTCGATGCGTAATGCGAGCTCGCTCTGTCCGAAGAGCAAAATATTGAGGAGTTTTTTTGCTGGAACCTGATAGTTGAGCAGCATGCGCAATGCTTCGAGATTCGCATCGCTGAGGTTCTGCGCTTCATCGATGATGAGGACGAGAGTGCGCTTCTCGAGGATCGCCGATTCGAAGAGAAAATTTTTCAGCGCATTTTTGAGCGCTGCGCTCGAACGGGGTGGAAGCGCGAGGCCGAAGACCTTGCCGACCGCAACCAAGAACTCGGTATCGCTCGCGAAGGTCGGGTCGAGAATCTTGCCGAGTACGACCGCATCGTCGGAGAGCAACTCCTGTTCGAGGGCCGCGCAGAGGCTGGTCTTCCCGGTGCCGGGTTCGCCCAATACGACGGTCATGCCGCGCGATGCATCGACTGAAGCGGAGAGCCGCGTTCGAGCCTTCGCCAATGCGCCGAGTTCGCAATAGAAAAACGGATCCGCGGTGTCCAGAAACGGGTCCCGCTCGAGCCCGAAGTGTCGATGATAGCGCGCCATGCGAACGATGTTATTGGCTTTATCGGCCGAGAATCTTCTTCGACTTCGAGAGGGAGTAGGGCTGGAGCGTCTTTGAAGGGGCTTCGGGCGCGGGGGAACGGTTCACCGGACGCTCTTCGGTGGGGCGGACGAAAGCCGCGATGATGGCATGAGTGACGCAGGGCAGCGCCCGCGAATCCTATTCTCTGGCGCTGATGTCTGATCCGAAGAAGGAACTCACCGATTTTGCCAAATGCCCGCTCGCGATTGAAGTGGATGAGAAGAATGAGGATCGATGAAGGGTTCTCTTCCGTTTCCTTGCGTGATAATTTTGCTTGCTGTAGTTTTACCATCCATGCGACGAGCCCGTTCCAAGGCGAGTCAACCGCGAACGGGGCGTGCCCCGGCATCTTCGTCGGTGTGAGGAGTCTGTTTTCGTTTGGAATGGAAGCGAGGTCCGGATAAAAGCATGTGGGGCGCGCCCCTCCGGCCTGCGAGCGGAGGCGACTGCTCTCACGCCTTTGTAGCGGAGGTTCTCGGCGCCGCATGTGGAGAAGTACCTCCGTGAACCCGGTCTTGAGGCCTCATGCCGATTGCCGCGAGGTTCTCGGCGCTATCGTTGCCTTGGAGGATGATGCAGCAATACGTTCCTCAAGTCGTTGATTCGATGCTGCGCGTGGTTCGAACCGAATTCGATGCTCGGTACTATAGAGAGACCCACAGCGATGTAGCGCTCTCCGGAATCGACCCGGTCTATCATTATGTGAATTACGGCTGGAAAGAGGGTCGGCGCCCGCGCGCTGATTTCGATCCGATTCTCTATCTCCAATGCAATCCCGACGTTGCTGCGGCGGGTATCGAGCCCTATTACCATTACATACAGCATGGTCGGCGTGAGGCCCGCGCTCCTTATCGAGATGAGTTGGCCTCCGTTCATAAAGCCGGCTCTCCGGCCGTGTCGATCCTTGTGCCGGCGTTCCGCCCGGATTTCTTAGACATATGCATATCGAGCGCATTAGGACAATCGTTCAAGGATTTCGAGCTCCTTATTAGCGATGACTCAACCGGTGACGCGGTGCAATCCGTCGTTTCAAAATGGCAAGACGAAAGACTTCGCTACATTAGTAATCCATATCGCCAACAACCTGGAGCCAATCGCGACTATTTAATTGCAAACGCTGAAGGCCGATATATCAAATTTCTTTTTGATGACGACTTTTTGTTACCGGAGTCGCTATTGCGTTTGGTCGATCTAGCGACAACGTTTGAAGCGGATTTAGCTTTTCATGCGCGGTACGAAGTCGACAAGAACGGCAAAATTCTCGAAGCAACGATTCCTCACGGATTTAATGCACCGCGGCTGTTCGAAAAACAAGAATTCGCAGAGCGCGTCATAGGCACCTCGGGCAATATAATAGGAGAGCCGAGTAACATACTCATTAAGAGCGCATCTCTGCGGCAACTGGATCGGCCTTTTATGTTGCACGGACGCAGAATGAGATTTCTTACCGACATCGCCCTGTACTGCAACTTTTTCAATGCAAATATGAAAATCGCGCTTATTGGATATTTAGGCAATGCCTTCCGGCGCCATTCGTTGCAAAACTCAAAAGCAAAGGGTGCAATTTACTCGGCGGGTATCTTTGAGTGGGAGTTTATACTTCGGTGGGCGGCCGATCGAGGTTGGGTCGATGAAATTAGCTATTTGCGAGCGATGGCGCGGCTTTTGGTTGAGCTCTATAGGCCGAACTATGCGGAATTTGCGGAGCTTGAGGGGTTTATCACCCTGGCCGGGCGAGGCAATAATGGAAAATATCTAACCCCCGAGTTCTTAGAGGTTCTCGATTCGGCACACGCGGTCGTCGACGCGCGGGCCGGGCATTCTGCAACAATGGGAGCAAGCGGATAAGATGTCCAATGCCGAAAATGGCGGCCCAACGTTTCCTAAATATGACTATAACGAATACCCGAAAACGCTCGCGCCGAATGATTTTTGGGGGCAGGTTCGGAGAACCGTTAACGGGGCTCCTATCGATGAAGGGCAAATTTTATCGATC
>DAIBFU010000089.1:0-6340 GCA_027422105.1 Vulcanimicrobiota bacterium
CTTTCGAGATGAACACGCCAACTATACAGAACGGGAATCGACGAGGTTTCGGGCTTCCTGACCGATTTCGATCATTTTCTCATCAAAAAACCGAACCGCGTTCGATCACCCGCCGGCGAGTTTCGCGTTTTTCTCTCGTGCAACAAACCAAGCGACGATACGTTCGCGGTGGTCTCCTTGAATTTCGATCGCGCCGTTTTTCGTTGTTCCGCCGCTCCCGCAGAGCGTTTTGAGAGCCTTCGCGGTTCCTACCAGCTCCGATTCGGGGAGCCCGTAAATGACGCTGACGCTGCTCGCCCGCCGCCGCTCGCGCGCCACACGAATAACGCCGTCCTCGGGAAGAGCGGTTTTCTTGGGCTTCGCGTTGCTCGGGCGCTTCGTTGCTGGAGGGTCGATCGCTCCGCCGTCGCTCGAATAGACCAGCCGCCGGTTTTCCTCGCTCACGGGGCGAGTGCTTCAAAGAAGCCCTCACTCGCTCCCGCTTTTCTTCGGCGTGCGCCCACTCCCGGGGGAGTTTTCAAGGCCCTACGTTCACGAACGTACAAATCGTCGTTCTGCCATGAAACGAATATGCGTCTTCTGTGGATCGCGCCCCGGACGCGGCGACGGCTTTCTTGCTCTCGCTCGCAACGTCGGAATGGAGCTCGCTCAGCGCGGCATCGGCATCGTGTACGGTGGCGGACGCGTTGGGCTCATGGGTGCGCTCGCCGACGCGGCCCTTGAGGCCGGTGGTGAGGTTATCGGCATCATACCCCATGCGCTCGAACGCGCGGAGGTCGCTCACCAAAACCTCACGGCATTACATGTCGTGATTTCGATGCACGAGCGCAAGGCGATGATGGGAAATCTGAGCGATGCCTTCCTCGCACTTCCCGGCGGCTTCGGTACGATGGACGAGTTATTTGAAGCATTAACATGGCAGCAACTCGGCTATCACGAAAAGCCGATCGCCTTGCTCGATAGCGAAGACTTTTTTTCTCCGTTGATGGCTCTTCTCCAACGCATGCTCGATGACGATCTTCTGACGATTGAAAGTTATAACCGCGTTCGGCTGGCTCGATCCCTCGCCGACGTTCTTTCGGATCCGGCGATGGTCGCGGCGATTACGCCGACGCGCGATGTCGGGCGATGATCTCAGCGTAACGGGCGCTTGCGTCGGTTGGTACTCGTTTGAGAGTTGGATCGTTATCGAGATCGATGTGGTAAAGCCCAAAGTCGCTGTTGTCGTCGAAGGGTAGCCCCCACTCGCGATTCGAGGTAATGCTCCAGCAGAGGTACGCCTCAACCGGTACGCCTGCCTCAATCGCGCGGTCAACCTCCGCGACGTGCGCTTCCAAATAGGCCGCGCGCGAAAAGCCGTCGGCGCTGGTGACGCAACCGTTCTCTATGACGATGATCGGCTTATCGGGAAACTGTTCGTGCGCCTGACGTAAAATACGTTCGAGTTCGCCGGGCCATACGGGGGCCTGCGCGTAACGGCATTCCGCCGCTGCGCCGAGCCGCTGCAACTCGCCGGGCCATATCGACGGAACGCCCCAATAGTAATCGAGGCCGACGAAATCGAGCGCGCCAACACATTCACGCGGACAGAGAAACTCCGGTAGTTTTCCCAGCATTGCGAGATTCCACCAGTTCGTTCCGATGAGCGTACCGAACATTGCGAGCGTCCGACGCCATTTATCAAACATTTGCAGCCACGACCGCGTTGCGGTGATTCGCTCGGTTTGCCGAAGAGGAACCAGTTCGATCTGCGGGTTTTCGCTCTGAAGCACCTCGCTTGCAATTGCGCGCGCGAGATCGACTTCGAGGCCGCGGTACCCCCCGCGCCCATCGGCTTCGCAGAGCCCGGGTACGCCGGGATGAATGCCGATGCGCATGCGCCCACGCTTGCGTATCTGCACGACCGAAGCGCCTATTTCACGCTCCGGGTCGGGCGGCACGAGAACCGACGGTCGTCCGACGCGATGCAGCGTTGCGCGCCCGTGCCCGTGCGGTATCGCCGTGTTGCGCGCGCGCATTTTTTCAATTGCACGGTCGATCGCGTCGAGCAGCGCATGATGCCCCGGGGGGACGGCAACGGCGTAGTGCCGCGTATATCCGTGTAATCTCGTAAGCGTTCGCCCTTCCGTTGCATATGGCGCGATCAACGCTTCGTCGCTATAGAGAAATTCGATCGAGCCCGACCCGAGCGCCGCCACGGCGGCGGCGATGTCCGGAAAATACAACACCGTGGCGTCGGGGAAGCGCGCACCGACGCTCTCCGATGCCTCCGAACTCTGCACCACTCCAATGGTTGCCTTCCACCCGACACGCGATGCGGGCATTGTTCGCCCCTTCGCGTGCAGCACCGCGGCGTGGGTCAAGAAGTAGGACTCGGAGAACAGCACCTGCTCCATTCGAGCGTGCGTGATCGCGATCTGTGCGACCGAACAATCGACTCGACCGTTCTCAACGATTCCGATCTGCGCGATCCGCGAAGCATGTTTCCGTAGCTGTTCGGGAGATTTTGCGTGCGTTGCGGTGCGATCGACGATCTTCTGTATCCAGCGCGGGAGTCCGAGCACTAAGGGATTTGCGCCGACCTTCGCAGCGGGGACGATTGCGCGAATCGCAGCGCGCGAACGAGCATGGGCGAGTAAAAGGTTGGGGATGAGGCGCAGAACTGCGTCCATTTGTTCTTCGGGAACCGTTTCCGGTGCTTGCCCGGGCGGCATCGGATACGCTCGCATCCAGAAACCTTTGATGAACCCATAGACCAGTTGATTGGGTTCGTTGAGCGCAACGTAGTAATCGATACGATCGCCGAGCCTTCGCGCTACCTCGCTTGCGTAGGCGGCCATTCGATCGGGGAAGCCGTAGTCGAGTAGCCCGGCGCCGCCACCGGCGGCTTGCACGTGCAGCGGCCAGGTATTGTGGAGCAAGGTAACGACCGTTTGCATGCCGGCGGCGCGTAAATACTCCAACAACTCGCGATAATGGGCGAAGACTTCGTCGCTCCAACGCCCCGGTTCGGGCTCCAGGCGCGCCCACGAAAGCGAGAGCCGAAAGATCGTACAGCCAAGACCCTTCGCGAGATCGATATCTTCGCGATAGCGATTCCAAAAATCCGTCGCTTGCCCACGTTCGGTAATCCCTCGCGAGCGCTCCCAAAGATCGCGAATGTCATCGTTGCCGTCGTAGGCCTCGCACTGATGATCCGCCGTTGCGACGCCGAAGCGCATGCTCTCGCTCATGCGCGAACCTTCGCCGCCGCGTCAAGAGCTCCGCCGCCATAGGCGCCGCGCCGCCTCGGGCCGAAGCGCTTAGGATGAGATTTACGAAGAAAACCTGCATCGTCACCGGCGGCGGATCGGGAATAGGAATGGCCGCTTGCTTGCAGTTCGCGCGCGAGGGCGCAAACGTCGTCGTCGCCGACTTACATATCGACGCGGCGCAGAAAACGGTCGACGAAATCGTTGCGGCAGGAGGGACTGCGCTTGCAGTCGCCGTCGATGTCGGTAATTCGGAGCAAGTGCAAGCCGTCATCGCTAAAACGGTCGCGACCTACGGGCCGATCGATGCGATCGTCAACGATGCGGCGATGATGACGTTTACACCGATTGTCGATATCGCCGAGGCCGACTTCTTCCACGTCATCACGACGAACTTAGGATCGGTTTTTTATTTCTGTAAATACGGCGTTCCACATATGAACGACGGTGGTGCAATTGTGAATTTGAGCTCGGTTCACGCACACGCGACGACGCCCAACGTGGTGCCCTACGCTTCCTCGAAGGGCGCGATTGAAGCGTTCACGCGCGGGTTGAGCATCGAGTTAACCGCGCGAAAAATTCGCGTGAACGCCGTGGCGCCGGGAGCGGTCGATACCCCAATGCTCTGGAACAATCCCAACGTGAAGAGCGGCGCCGAAAAAGTTACCGGTGCAGTGGGAAAGCCCGAGGATCTCGCCGAGGCGATCTGCTTCCTCGCTTCGAGCGATGCGGCGTTCGTCAACGGCACGACGTTGGTCGTCGACGGCGGCCGGCTCGCGAACCTCTAAGCGAGCGGCTACCCCTGTAACGCTTCGGCGATAACGCGTTCCTGTTCGACGGCGTGCGCGCCGGGATAACCCTCCGACGGGCTCGCGCGATAGGGTCGGCCGACGTAATCGATCTCGAGCGGGCGTTCGAGCCGTTCGAGCAGACGACGTCGCACGTAGGCACGCGCGCCCATGTTCTTCGGTTCCTCTTGCACCCAGACCAATCGTTTGAGATTCGGATAGGTCGCAAGCAGCGCGTTCATCTCTGCCCCCGGCATCGGTGAGAGCAACTCGATGCGCACGATCGCGGTCTTGCTGCGAGCCGCATACTGCGGTGCGGCAACGAGATCGTGATAGATCTTTCCGGTGCAAAGCACGATGCGTTCGATCTTCGATTTGTCGGTCACGCTGGGGTCGTCGATGACCGGCTGGAACGAACCGGTTGCCATCTGGTTGATATCGCCGTAGGCGCTTTCCAGACGCAGCAACGATTTCGGAGTCATCACGACTAACGGCACCGGATTCGGCGAACCTGCCTGCATGCGCAATAAGTGGAAATAATTTCCGGCCTTCGATGGGTACGCGACGCGCAGATTCCCTTCGGCGGCGAGTTGCAAGAAGCGTTCCAGACGCGCGCTCGAGTGTTCCGGGCCCATGCCTTCGTACCCGTGCGGTAACAACATCGTGAGGCGCGAGGTCTGCCCCCACTTCGCCTGACCGGCGGCGATGAATTGGTCGATAATGATCTCGGCGCCGTTGACGAAGTCGCCGAATTGCGCTTCCCAGAGCACGAGTGCCTTCGGGAGCGTCACCGCGTATCCGTATTCGAATCCGAGGCAGGCGTACTCCGAAAGCGGGCTGTTGTGAATTTCGAACGAGGCCGTTGCATCGGCGAGATGCGCGAGCGGTACGAACGACGCGTTGGTCGCCACATCGTGCAACACCGCATGGCGGTGGCTAAACGTGCCGCGCCCGGTATCTTGGCCGGTAATGCGAATCGGAACGCCGGAAGTGACCAACGAGGCAAAGGCCAGCGCCTCGGACATGCCCCAATCGACCAAACCCTTCTCGGCGATGAGCGCACGTCGGCGCTGGAACTGCGCGATGAGTTTTTTGTTGACGGTGAAATCGGCCGGGACGCGGACTGCATCCTCGCTCCAAGCGAGCAACTTCTTGCGGTCGATCGGCTTTAGCGTTGCCGTTTCGATCGGCGTCGCTTGTCCGATTTTTTCGATAAGGCTCTTGCCGCCGTCGGCTTTCACGCGTGCGTTCGCACTCTGCAACGCCTTCGTTGCCTGTTCGATCATTTCGTTCGCGCGTTCGGCCGTAATGATTCCCTGCGCGACGAGTTTGTTGGCGAATAATTCGCGCGCGGTGGGATGCGTCTTGATCTTTTCGTAGAGTAACGGCTGTGTGTACGCCGGTTCGTCTTGTTCGTTATGACCGAAGCGGCGATAACCGATGAGATCGATGATGACGTCACGCTTGAACTGGCGCCGGAAATCGACCGCCAGGCGCACTGCGTCGATGCATGCATCGACATCGTCGGCATTGACGTGAACGATCGGAACGTCGAAGCCCTTCGCGAGATCCGACGCGTACCGCGTCGAACGGTCGTCGTGCGGATCGGTGGTGAAGCCGACCTGGTTATTGGCAATAATGTGGAGGCTTCCGTCGGTAGTGTAGCCGGCGAGTGACTGAAGGTTGAAGACCTCCGAGATGATCCCTTGGCCGGTGAATGCGGCATCGCCATGAATGAGGATCGGCACCGCGCGGTTGCCGTCGCGAACCGGAGCGCCCGCGGCGTGATCGCTTTGCAGCGCGCGCGCCGAGCCTTCGACGACCGGATCGACCGCTTCGAGATGGCTGGGATTATGAGCGAGCGTCACGGTGATTTCGCGCCCATCATGCGCGCGATAGATGCCGGTTGCACCTTGATGATACTTCACATCGCCGGTTACATCGTCATCGCCGACTTCACCACGATCGTGCGCCGCTTCGAACTCGCCGAGCAGTTCATCGTAAGGAAGGTTGACGACATGCGCGATCACATTGAGACGACCGCGATGTGCCATGCCGATGACGGCATTCCCAACGCCCTCGGCTGCGAAGCGCTCGAGCATCTCTTCGAGCATCGGCACCATCGCGTCGAGCCCCTCGCCGGAGAACGTTTTTTGCCCGAGGTACGTCTTGCGCAGGTAGCGCTCGAAGGATTCCTGGGACTCGACTTGCGCGGAGACGCGCTCGACGACGGTGATTCCGGCGGACTCGATGGCTGCAACCTTTTCAGGATTGTTTGTGATGAGGCGAACGCTGGTGACG
>DAIBFU010000090.1:0-6334 GCA_027422105.1 Vulcanimicrobiota bacterium
GATATACACGTAGACGCCCGGAAACGGTGCAACGTGCGCAAGAATCAGAAAAAGATCGACGATGATGCCGCCGACAATGCCGGCGCCGATGATACGCCCGATTCCGTGCGGACGCTTCGCGAGGGTTTCAGCCACGATCGTTCCTCCAATGGTTTATAAAAGCATCGAGAGATCTCGCCCGCGGCGAACGGGTGCTGGGCCTCGAGCGCGAAGAGTGGCTCTATGCCACGTCGTTCGCATCGCCGCCCCCGAATAACCCCTGTTCGTGCATTGGTCGCAGCTCTCGCCCTCATCGTTGGAGTCTTGTTCGTGCGCTCCTTCCTCATCCCGCATGAAAGCGAGCGTCTTGCGGTGCGGCCGCACCCGACCCTCACCGCAACGTCACCACCGACGAGCATGCCGATATCCTCGCCGACGCCGCAGCTGAGCCCAGCCGTTAGCGCGACAAGCTCCGTCGCCCCGAGCCGCCGCGGGCGACTCGCTCTCATCATCGACGATTGCGGCCAATGGCCGACGATCGAACGAGGCTATATCGCCCTGCCGATTCCGCTCACGATGGCGGTCTTACCGGAGGTACGCTACAGCGCGCGCATCGCCGATGAAGCGCACGCCGCCGGGAAAGAGGTCATGCTGCATTTACCGATGCAACCGATCGCCGCTATCAACCCCGGCCCCGGAAAAATAACGGTCTCGATGAACCGCGAAACGATCGAGGCGCAGACGGCGCGCGATATCGATGCAATCCCGTATGCCGACGGTGCGAATAACCACGAAGGGAGCCGCGCTACCTCGGATCCGCGCGTGATGGCGGCAGTGATGCGCGTCTTCCAACGGCGCGGGCTCTTCTTCATCGATTCGCGCACGATCGCGACGACCGTCGCACAGAAGACGGCGCGCGCGGACGGCGTCCCCAATGCCGCGCGCAACGTCTTTCTCGACGACCGCAATACTCTTCGCGCCGTCGAAGCGCAGTTGCGCCTTGCGGCAAAGATCGCGTTGACACGCGGTAGCGCGATCGCTATCGGACACCCGCGCCCGGCAACGCTCGCTGCGGTGCGCGCACTCTATCCCGAACTCGAACGCGAGGGTATCACCTTCGTTCTTGCGCGTTCGCTCGTCAGCGTCGACGGAAAGGCACCAGGTTCGCAACGGATATGAAAACGATCGCTTTTTACGGAGCCGGCCTGCTCGGCTCGAATTTCGTTCGCGCGTTCCGCCGCCGCGGTTTCGCGGTGCGCCTCTGGAACCGCACGGCCGCGCACGCGCAGCCGCTCGCCGAGATCGGCGTCGATATCGCCGCAACCCCCGAGGAAGCGGCGCTCGGTGCCGATTACATCCATCTCTGCCTCAGCGACGACAACGCGGTCGACGGCGTACTCGAGCGCGTGCTTCCGAGGCTCGATACAGCGACGCCGATCTGCGATCACACCACCTGCCTCCCGCAGCGCGTCGCGAAACGCACCACCGAATTGAAGGCGCAGGGCTTTCACTACCTCCACGCACCGGTCTTCATGGGTCCCCCCAATGCCCTCGACGGCACGGGCTCGATGCTCGTCAGCGGCGATCGCGCGGAGATCGCGCGGGTGCGCGAACATCTCGCGGCGATGACCGGAACGATCCGCGATCTCGGCGAGCGCACCGAGGCCGCCGCGATCTACAAATTGCTCGGCAACGCGATGATTCTCGCGGTGATCGGCGGGGTTGCCGACGTGCTGCAGATCGGTGCAGCGCAGGGCCTCAGCGGTGAGGAGTCTTTTAAAATCTTCGACTTCTACGATCCGAAGGGGCAGATCGAGGGGCGCGGCCGCCGGATGGCCGCCGGCGACGAGAGCACCACTTGGTCGGTCGAGATGGCACTCAAAGATGCGCGGCTCATGCAGGGTGCCGCCTACGAGAGCGCCTTACCGGTGATCGACGCGGTCGCCGCCCAACTCGCCGAGCTCGCCGCTACCGGAGCGGCGAAGGCCGACCTCGCGGCGCTCGGGCGTTCGGCGGTGCGCTCGGTGCGATAGCCGGCAGCGGCGTTCGCCGCGGCAACGGGATGCCGTTCCAACGGGGGCGAGGCGTCGGCGGAACCCGCGGCACGAAGACCGCGCGCGGCATTGGGTTGGCCTGCTGCGGCAGCTCCGTTGCGAGCTCGGGTTGCGGGGTGCGCACCTCCACCGTGCGCGTCGGCGCCGCGTAGTTCACCTCGTCGCCGAGGGGACGCAACGTCGCGGCAAGCGGGAGATAGAGCTCGGAGAGCCTCCGATCCGTCGAGTGCGGCACGCGCACGACCACGCAACGCCCGCTGCGGTAGATATAGAGACGATTCCCGACCCGAACGATCCGGTCCACGAACTCCGCAACGACCGGCCAGGCAGGCGCGTAGAGGTGTCCGCGGCGGAGCAGCAACGGGCGATAAGAGCCGACCGGGGTTCCGTCGCGCAGAAGGCGGGGCGGTGGGAGAAACGGCACGATACGGCGATATACCGCACGCGATGGCGCGAATCTTTGCGATCTTCAGGAATGCCGGTGCGCGATTCTCTACCGAGGGCTGCGCTTTCGCGGCGCAGGCGGTCGCATTCAATGCGCTCTTCTCGCTCTTTCCGCTCGTCGTCCTCGCGATCGGCGGCGTATCGATCTTCATCCCCGACGGCCGCGAGCGAGTGCTTACTTTCTTCGACGAACTCGCCCCGACGCTCCATAACGTCGTTTCGGCGAATCTGAGCGCCTACTATTACGGTCGCGGAATAACGAGCACGATCGCCTTGGTGGTGCTGATTTGGTCGGCGAAAAATCTCTTCATGTCGCTCGCCTTCGCGCTCGACCGCACGATGAAAATCGACGAACGCCGCCCGTTGGTGGCGCACATCGCCGTTGCCGTCGTCGCGTTGCCGATTCTCGGCCTCGCGCTCCTGGTCGCGCTCGTTCTCCCGGTCATTTTTTCCGTTGCATTCGCGCTCGCGCATATCCCGGATCGTCGCGATCTTCTGCATCTCGCCGCCTATGCGATCTCGCTGGCGCTCGTCTTCTCCGCATCGCTCTTGCTCTATCGTTTGCTTCCCAATCGTGATATTCCATGGGCAGCGGCGTTACCGGGCGCAATTCTCTGCGCGGCGCTCTGGCCGTTGGTGCAGTATCTGTTTACGCTCTACACCTTGCACATGAATTACACCGCGATCTACGGAGCATTGACGGCACCGATCGTCTTGCTGCTCTGGTTCTATTTAATCGGTTCGATCTTTCTCTTCGGTGGTGCGCTCAATGCCGCCGTCGAAGATCGTCTTATGGAGAAATCTTCGTGACGCTCGTTTTTATTCACGGTGCCGCCTGCACGCCCGCGGTCTTCGATCACCAGCGCGCCGCTTTTCCCGATTCGCTGGCAATCGCGCTCCCGGGGCACGGCGTTCCCGGAAGCGCAACCGATATTGCGGGCTTCGCAGATGCCGTCGAGGCGCGCATGGTAGCCGAAGGCCGGAACGATCTCGTTCTCTGCGGCAGTTCGATGGGCGGAGCGATCGCCTTGGAGATTGCAATTCGCGGAAAGCTCCCGCTCGCGGGGCTGGTGACGATCGGCAGCGGTGCAAAATTGCGCGTCGCGCCGGCGATTCTCGAGAGCCTGCGCGGCAACGATCCGAAGGTTCTGGCGACGCTCGCCGACGTGATGTTCGCTACCCCGACCGAAGAGAGCCGCGCGCGGATGCTCGCCGAGTTTTCCGCCGTCTCGGCCGAGCAACGGCTCGCCGATTTTCTCGCCTGCGATGCCTTCGACGCGCGCGATCGGCTCGGTGCGATCGCCGTACCGACCCTGCTGCTCGTCGGAGAGCGCGACGTCATGACCCCACCCGACCGCTCTCTTTTTCTCGCCGACCGGATTGCCGGCGCGCGCGTCGAAGTATTACCGGGACTCGGGCACCTAGCGATGCTCGAAGGACCCGAAGCGACGAACCTTCAACTCGCCCGCTTCGTTGATTCCATACACGGCTAACTGCCGTACGTCTCCGAAATCCCCGAAAGGACCGTCCGTGCGACGACTCTGCCTCGCGATGCTCGCCCTCTGTACTCTGCCCGCGCTTGCGGCTCCCCACGCCGTCGCTGCGCGCGCCGTCGCGAGCCCGAGCCCGGCTGCGAAGATCGCCCCCAAGGGCTCGCCCGTGCCGAAGGGTACGCCGGCGCCGAAGGGTACGCCGATCCCCAGCGGCCCGAAGGTCATCGTTTATCCGTTCATTTCAACCTCGAGCGGCCTGCCGAAGACGGCCGGTACGACGGTGGCGACGATCTTCGCTCGTGCCTTTGAGGCCAGCGGCGGCCTCAACGTTCTACCGAGCCCAGCGCCGACCACGGTAAAACTCTTCTCTGCGACCGCAGCTCGCCTCGGTGCAGGCTACTATGTTTCCGGCTATCTCACCCCGATCGGTCAGGGTGTCTCGGTGCTCGAACAGGTGGTCAGCGTGACGAACGGCGTGATCATTTATTCGAAGACCGCGCAGGTTTTTTCGGTAAACGATGCGGGGGCACTCGCACTCGATGCGCGCAGCGCAATCCTCGCCGATGCCGGCGTCGGCCGCGATTATCAACCGAGCTCGTCGTCGGCAACGCCCGCTCCGACGGCGACCGGCCCGGCAGGGCAGGCAGCCTCGATCAAGATCTCCGGGATCTCGGGCGTACTCGGCCATCTCTTCGGCAAACGCCCGACGGTCGCCGCAGCCGCATCGCCGACCCCCGAGCCGAAGCCCTCGCGGCGCGCGCTCGTCGTGCGCGTCACCGGCAACGCACCCGGCGGCATGCTCACAACCTCGACCGATCTGCTCGCGTCATACCTGCGCAAGCACTTTCACGTAACCATCGTCGCGGCACCCGCGGGCAATATCATCACCGAGGCGAACGCGATCTGCGGTAGCGACCGCGATGCCACGATTCTTACCGGAACGCTCGAGATGATTCCGGGGCATTTTATGCACCGCGGCAGCAGCCGGTTCTATCTCAAAGCCTACGCATGCTTCGGCGCGTTGTTATATCACGGCCACGCGAACGGCGCCAACGCGCAGACGGCGATTCGCAACGCCGTCGACGACTACGTGGAACTACACCCGAACAATACCTAGTCCTCGAGTAACCCGAGCGGCGGATCGATAACGACAAGACCGCCGCGAAGGTCGATCTCGCGCACGATCGCCCGAACCATCGGCACCATGCGTCCGTCGACGACGAGCATGTCGCTGCTCGGCCAGTGTTCGACACGCTGCACCCTTCCGTAACGACGCCCATCGATGCCGCGCAGTTCGAGGCCGACGAGATCCTCGTCGAGATACTCATCGGCGGCGAGTTCGATCCGTTCGCGTTCGACGGTGAGCTCGGCCCCGTTGAGCGCTTGCGCGCCCTCCATATCGTCGATGCCCTCGATTCGCAGCAGCAGACGCCCTTTATGTTCGCGTACATCGCTGACAACGATATCGCGCGTCTCTTCGCCCTGCGTTAAAAAGAAATGCGCTCCGGGCACAAAGAGCGTACGACCCGCATTAGACGGGTCGCACTTGATCTCTCCGTGAACGCCGAACGCTCCGGCGAGCCTTGCTAACGGAATCCGACTGTTAGGATTCCGGTTCACCCTCGGCCTCTTCGCGGTCGAGAATATCGACGGTAATACGATCCTCTGCCGACGCGCGCGCGATCGTGCGCAACGCATGCGCGACGCGACCGCTGCGACCGACGACTTTCCCGAGATCCTCACGGTCGACGACCACTTCGATGGTCGGTTGTCCGGTCTCGTCGAGAAAGAGATCGACCTCGACCGAATCGGGTTTACTGACTAACTTGCGCGCAAGAAAATCGAGAATACCCTGTGCGCGGCGTTGCCCCGCATAGGGGTCGCCGGTTCGCGGCGTGCGCTCGCGCGGTGTCGAAGGGCGCGCGGGAGCATCGCGGCGCGTGCGGCCGCGCGGTTTCGATGAAGCAGCCGGACGATCGGGCTGTTGTTCTTCGCGGTCGATATCGCCGACCGGACGTTGCCCAGAGACGCGCCGACCACTGAGGGTTGCGCGGCGCTCTTCCTCTCCGGTCTCCTCGCTGAAGAGACCGAATTCGTCGTCGAAAGCGCTCACCTTAGCTCTCGCTCGCCGCCTTCTTCGGCTTGCGCTTTGCAGTCGGCGCGGGGCCTGCGTCCATGATTCCGCGCGCTGAGAGCAGACGCCGAACGGTCTCCGAGGGCTGAGCACCCTTGCCCATCCACTCCTTCACCTTCGCTTCGTCGATCTCGACGGTCTTCGGTTCGGTACGCGGATTGTAGTGCCCGAGGATTTCGATGAACTTTCCGTCGCGCGGCGAGCGCGAATCGGCAACGATGAACCGGTAC
>DAIBFU010000091.1:0-6214 GCA_027422105.1 Vulcanimicrobiota bacterium
CATGGCGAACGGGGTGAAAAGTCCGACGATATAGAGCCCGAGCGACCACCACGGACCCTTTGCCGCGAAGGCCACCGCGACCGTACCGAAAACGAGCAAGCGTGCGAAACTACTTAAGACGAACGCCCGCCCTCTACCGGTCTCCACCAGCCGCCTGGCTGCCTCGGTCAGGAAATAGAGGTTGAGGATTCCGCAGAGATAGCCTACCACGAAGGCCGACACCGCCAGGATCGGTAGGCTCACTGCCGCGCCCCTGCTACGGCACGAAGGCGGCAGGTTCCTCGCCGCCGCGGAAACGGGAAAGCAGCGCGGCGAGAATCCGCTTCGAGGCGCCGCCGTCACCGTAGGGGTTCGCCGCCCGCGCCATCGCGGCATAATGCGCCGGATCGCCGAGAAGCGCCGCCGCGCCGGAGAGGATGCGCTCGGGGTCGTGCCCGACGAGCTCGAGCGTCCCCGCAGCGAGCCCTTCCGGGCGCTCCGTCTCCTCGCGCATCACGAGCACCGGCTTGCCGAGACAAGGGGCTTCCTCTTGAATGCCGCCGGAATCGGTAAGAACGAAGTGTGCGGCTCGCACCGCCGCGACCATCTTCGCGTAATCGATCGGATCGACGAGAATCGCGTCGTCGAGGCCGCCGAGCACCTCGCGGACCACCGGAGCAACGTGCGGCGATGGGTGGACCGGCCAGTAAAGCTGCGGGCGCTGCGGCAACTCGAGAATGCGGCGCATCGCCTCGGCCATCGCGCGCATATGCGGGTGATTTTCGCGTCGATGCGCGGTAACGACGATCAACGGGCGCTGTGGATCGACGCGCTCGAATTGCGGCGGCAGCGGCAGCGTCGGGCGATGCGCGACTTCGAGAAACGCGTCGATCACGGTGTTGCCGGTGACGAAGATGTTGCGCGCGCCGACCCCTTCGGCGAGCAAATTCTCCCGCGCGCGCGCGGTCGGCGAAAAATGATAGCGCGCGAGCCGCCCCGTTAGCCGGCGATTCATTTCTTCGGGATAGGGCAGCCACGGATCGCCGGTACGCAGCCCCGCTTCCACGTGCCCAACCTCGGCTTTTGCGTAGAACGCTGCCAGCGCCGCTGCGGTGCTCGTCGTCGTGTCGCCATGAACGAGGACGATCTCCGGACGAGCGCGCGCCAATACCGGCTCCATGCCTTCGAGTACGCGCGTCGTTATCTGCGTGAGCGTCTGATCGGAGGTCATGATGTCGAGATCGTAGTCGGGAACGATCGAGAACAACGCCAGCAAATCGTCGAGCATGTGTCGATGTTGCGCCGTCACGCAGATCGACGCATCGAAGCGCGGATCGGCGCGGAGTGCTTCAACGACCGGCGCCATTTTTATGGTGTCGGGGCGCGTCCCAAAGACGCTCATGACGCGTAAGGGTTCGCTCACACAAGCCTTCCCGAATGAGAGAGAATACCGGATACCAACAGCGCGACGACGCCGAGGACGATGCAGACGGCATAAATGAGAAAGACGGCCTGCCGAACGCCGAGGCCGAATCGAAAGATCAATTGATGGTGAAAGTGGCCGCGATCCGCATCGGTAATACTGCGTCCGTTTGCCGCCCGTCGCACGATGACGGCGGCGGTGTCGAGAATCGGCAGCGCTAAGACCACCAACGGCACCAAGAGACTAATGGCGATCGCCGTTTTGCTGCCGCCGATAATCGTCACCGTCGCGAACACGTAACCGATGAAGAGCGAGCCTGCATCGCCAAGGAAGATTCGCGCCGGGTTAAAGTTGTAGGGGAGGAATCCAAGCGAACTACCCGCGAGTGCGAGCAACACCAGGGCCACGATGAAGTTTCCGTGGAGCGCGGCGATGGCAAAGAGAAAGAGACTCGAAATCGTCGTCACCCCGGCGAGCAGCCCGTCGAGCCCATCGATGAAGTTCATCGCGTTCATCATCCCGACGTACCAGAGCAGCGTAAGTGGGATGCTGACCCAGATGGGAAAATCGATCCACGCATTCGCCGCGCCGTGCGCGAAGGGATTGTTGATGCCCGAAATCATGAACCCGTAGAGCATCGAGATGCCGGCGACGACGATCTGAGCGACGAGTTTGCTGCGCGCACGCATCTGCATGACGTCGTCCCAAAAACCGACTCCGAGAATCAACAAACTCCCGAAAAGTAAGCCGATGAGGTGATGCGCGATATCGAGCTGTGCGTCTCGCGCGTGCGGCGCGCCAACCACGAAGCCGAGCACCGCAAAGAGCGCGGTTGCAAAGCCGAAGAAGACCGCAACGCCGCCGATGCGCGGGGTCGGCGTCGTATGTACGCGGCGCTCTTCTTCGACGCCGTCGATAATTTTGAGATGCGTCGCCAAACGAATCACGAGCGGCGCAATGGTCGCCGCGACGGCGGCGGCGATAACGAACGCCGCGATCTCCGCAAGAATCGGCTTCATCGGTGCAAGCTCACGGTACGAGCTTCCACTGCGTTAACGCAACACCCGCCTCGGCGAGCAGTTCGACGGCAAAGGCATCCTCGTAACGTTCTTCGTACACGATGCGCTCGACGCCCGCGCTCACCAAGAGCTTCGAACAACCGACGCATGGTTGATGCGTGCAATACACCGTTGCTCCGGCGAGGCTCACGCCGTGAAGCGCGCCCTGCACGACGGCGTTCGCTTCGGCATGCGTCGCCCGTACGCAGTGATTATCGACCATCGCGCAGCCGACATCGGTGCAATGCGCGACACCGCGCGGTGCGCCGTTGTAACCGGTGGTAAGAATGCGTTGGTCGCGAACGGCGACGCAGCCGACGCGCGCGCGGGGGCAGGTCGCTCGCGATCCGACCGTGCGCGCGATCTCCATAAAATAGTCATCCCAACTCGGCCGCATCGTTGGTTAACGCGGCGCCACGAAGGTCGGCAGCGAGGTGAGGCTTCCGAAGAGGCGGTCCCCCGCATCGCCGAGCCCCGGAACGATATATCCGTGTTCGTTGAGTTCGGCGTCGATCGCTCCGACGACGATGCGAACGTCCGGAAAAGCGGCTTGCATCGCCGCAATTCCTTCAGGTGCTGCAATGACGCTGACGAACGTAACGTCGCTTGCTCCGTGTGTTGCAAGCAACCGCATTGCGGCGATCCCCGAACCTCCCGTGGCAAGCATCGGGTCGAGTACGAAGACGCGCCGGCCGTCGAGCCGTGCTGGAACGTTCGCGTAATACGGCACCGCCTGCAGCGTCTGCGGATCGCGATAGAAGCCGAGATGCGCGACGACGGCATCCTCGACGATCTGCAAAAAGCCCGGAACAAGGCCGAGCCCGGCACGAAGAATCGGCGCAATGACCGGCGGCTGCGCGATACGCGTTGCTTTCATTGAGAGCAACGGCGTCTCAACTTCAACCTCGCGCGTCGGTAGCGTTCGCGTCGCCTCGAATGCAAGCAACGTACCTACGTGTTCGAGCAGCACGCGAAAACTGCGCGTCGGCGTGTTGCGATCGCGTAGCTGCGCGAGCCGATCCTGCAGCGCCGGATGATCGACGACGAGGAGCTTCTGGCCGTTCATACTGGGCTGCACGAAGCGGAGCCTTAGGGTACGTCGAAGCGTGCGGTGAGTTCGTGAACGCGGGCGCGCAATTTCTCTTGCTGCGCGCGCGCCTCGATATCGCCGAGCGCATCGCAGATGATTTCGGCTACCTCACGGCACTCGGCTACCCTGAAACCACGCGTCGTAATCGCCGGCGTACCGACGCGAATGCCGCTGGTCACCATCGGCTTCTGCGGATCGAAGGGAATCGCGTTCTTATTGACAGTGATCGCAATCTCGTCGAGATAGCCTTCGACCGCTTTGCCGGTGAGATTCTTCACCGAAAGATCGACCAACAACAGGTGCGTATCGGTACCACCGCCGACCAAGCGCAGGCCGCGTTTGGCGAAGACCTCGCCCATCGCGCGCGCGTTGTCGATCACGTTTTGTTGGTAGATGCGAAACTCCGGCCGCTGCGCTTCACCGAAGGCGACCGCTTTTGCGGCGATCGTGTGCATCAACGGCCCGCCCTGAATGCCGGGGAAGAGGCTCTTGTCGATCGCGGCTGCATGTTGTGCTTTGCTGAGGATGATGCCGCCGCGCGGCCCGCGTAGCGTTTTATGCGTCGTCGAGGTGACGAAATCGGCGAGCGGAACCGGCGACGGGTGCAAGCCGACTGCAACGAGCCCGGCGATATGCGCCATGTCGACCAACAACATCGCGCCGACTTCGTCGGCAATCTCGCGAAAACGTTCGTACTGCATGGTGCGCGGATAGGCGCTCGCACCGGCAATGATGAGTTTTGGTTTATGTTCGCGCGCCAACGAAGCAACCTGGTCGAAATCGATCAGTTCGTCTTCTTTGCGCAAGCCGTACGCCAGGGCGTTGTAAAGTTTTCCGCTGAAACTCACTTTCGTTCCATGCGTGAGATGGCCGCCGTGAGCGAGCGACATCCCGAGAACGCTCTCGCCGGGTGCGAGCACCGCCATGAAGACCGCCATGTTTGCCTGCGCACCGGAGTGCGGCTGAACGTTGGCATGCTCGGCGCCGAAGATCGCTTTCACGCGATCGATCGCGAGCGTTTCGGCGACGTCGACGAATTCGCAGCCGCCGTAGTAGCGCTTGCCGGGATAGCCTTCGGCATACTTGTTGGTCATCACGCAGGCCATCGCTTCGCGTACTGCGGCGCTTGCGTAATTTTCCGAAGCGATCAATTCGAGGTTACCGCGTTGGCGGCGCTCCTCGGCGGCGATCGAAGCGTAGAGTTCGGGATCCTGTGCGGCGAGCGAGCCGTGCTGAAGCGTCTGCATGGTGGACTTTCTGTGCGTTACGGTTGTGCGGTGCGGGCGTCATCGACTGCCCCGCGTTCGAGTGCGCGTAGCGTGCGCGTACGTTGGTCGTCGGAGAATTCGAAGAGCTGGTCGACGCGCGCCGCGTGCCGCCCACCTTCGAAGGGTGTCGAGAGAAAAATTTCAAGGATGCGTTCGACCATCTCCCAGCCGGTCAGCCGTTCGGCGAGTGCGAGCACGTTCGCGTTGTTGTGACGGCGCGCTAATTCGGCGGAATAGGGTTCGGCAACAGGTGCGCAGCGCACGCCGGGAACCTTGTTCGCCGCGATCGCGATGCCGATCGATGAACCGCAGACCACGATGCCGCGCTCGGCCTGCCCGCTCGCGACCGCCTCCGCGACGGCGAAGCCGTACTGCGGATAATCGACCGGCGTCGCATCGTGCGTGCCGAAATCGATAACGCTATGTCCACGCTCGCGCAGAAGCGCGGCGATGCGATCTTTATATGCGAATCCGGCGTGGTCGGCGCCGAGTGCGATGGTCACGGCAGAGGGCTCTCCCTTAGGCAGTCGAACTCGCGCGCCGATGAAGATCGCCTGGGCCAGCAGTGCTTTCGCAGCCGCTTTCGCGCGTGGCGATTGCACGCAACTCGAGTGGCTCGATGCCTGCGCGCGCAGCGCTCTCTGCGACGGCGTCGCGTTCGACCGGGCGCACTTTCCGCGAACCGATGCAGACTACCTCGCCCAAATCAAGAAGGCGGCGGTCGATCTCTGCGTGACGCCGGTCGCAACGCTCGACGACGACTTCTTCCTTGCCGACCGGAGCAAGAAAGAGGAGTCGCTTCAGATCGCGCTCACCGTCGGTGCGCCCCTGCTGATCGCCCGGGCGCCCGGGCTCGTGGCCTGCAGCTACCCGGAGTTGGCCGCCGCGCTCGGCGAGGCGACGGGGCTCGCGAAGGCGGCGAACGTAACCATCGCCCTGCGCAACGCACCCGACACCCATGCCGGCAGCGACGCCGACTGCAAGCGCCTGGCGAAGGAGGCCGATTCGGCGTGGCTCCGCTTCGCGCCCGAGCCATTGCGGCTCGACGCGGGGAGTTCGCTTGCGAGCCTGGCGGGGAAAACCGTCGCGATCCTCCACGATCTCTCCGGGGAAGCGGAAAAAACGCTCGCTGCAATCGAGCGCGAGGCGCCGGGGTATCGCGGGTTCATCATCCTCGATTCGCGCGCCGGAGAGCGCTCGCTCGGGGAGATCGATAGAGTGACCGCGTCAAGCGTCTTTCGTGCGAGGTGAGAACCTGCTTTCTCGCAGGTGGGTGCGGCCCGGGCGCGGGAGCGACAGGCAGTTGCCCGTCACGCCTTCGTATCCGGAGCTGATGCTCCCTTAGGGTTTTCGTTGGTCCAGCACCTATGGCACGCTGCGCGCAAAACGCAGTCAC
>DAIBFU010000092.1:0-6209 GCA_027422105.1 Vulcanimicrobiota bacterium
TTGCCGAGCGCGATGCGATGGCAAAAGAGCGTGATATTCCACCGAAATTCGTCGTTCCCGACGATGTTATCGGCGGCATTGCGCAGTTGCGTCCGAAGCATCTTGAAGACCTCGTGCAATTGCGGCGCTTGGAGAGCAATGCTCGCCGAAATTTCGGCGCGCGCTTTCTCGCGGCGGTCGAACGCGGTGAGGCGGTGCCCGAGGAGGCGTTGCCGGAGCGCCCGCACCGACCGCTCGGCTCCGACCGCGAGACGCTGGCGACGCTGCTGGGGGTCGCGGTCGGCGAGGCCGCCCGCGAGGCAGGCCTTCCGCAAGGACTCCTGGTGACGCGGGCCGCTCTCGAGCGTGCCGCGCGCGAAGCACCCGGCAACGCCGAAGAACTCGCCGAGCTGCTCGGGCTTTCTTCATGGCGTACCGCGCTCGTCGTCGAGCCGTTGTGGAGACTTTTGTCGGGCGAAACGCGAATTGTCGTCGAGGGCTATGCAAAAGGAGAGCCGAAAGTAACGCTCATATCATGAGCGTTCAAAAATCAAGCTTCAATGCCGTCGCCAAGCTGCAAGTCGGCGACCGATCCTACACGTATTACCGCCTCGCTGCACTGCACGAGGCTGGGCTCGCCGAACTCGCAACGTTACCGTATTCGATCAAGATTCTCTTAGAGAATCTATTACGATTTGAAGACGGTCGATCGGTAACAAAAGCCGACATCGAAGCGCTCGCACGTTGGAGCCCGCGAACGCATTCCGAAAAGGAGATCGCGTTCCGTCCGGCGCGTGTGCTGCTACAAGATTTCACCGGCGTTCCGTGCGTCGTCGATCTGGCGGCGATGCGCGATGCGATGGCGGCGATGGGCGGCGACCCGAACGCCATCAACCCGCTGCAGCCGGTCGAACTCGTTATCGACCACTCCGTGCAGGTCGACCGATTCGGTTCCGCCGATGCGGCCGATCGCAATGCGGAGATCGAATTCGAGCGCAATCGCGAACGCTATGCATTTTTGAAGTGGGGGCAATCGGCGCTTGCGAATTTCCGCGCCGTTCCGCCCGACACCGGGATCGTCCATCAAGTCAACATCGAATATCTTGCGCGCGTGATTTTCGGCGCCGGTGGGGCCGGGGTCGCATACGATCCGGCGACCGCCGTTGCCTATCCCGATAGCGCGGTCGGCACCGACTCGCACACGACGATGGTTGACGGCTTAGGCGTACTCGCCTTCGGCGTCGGCGGTATCGAGGCCGAAGCGGCGATGCTGGGGCAACCGGTTACGATGTTAATTCCCGAAGTGATCGGCTTCAAACTTGAAGGAGCGCTCCGCGAAGGCGTTACGGCGACCGATCTCGTGCTGACGGTGACGCAAATGTTGCGCAAAAAAGGCGTCGTCGGAAAATTCGTCGAGTTTTACGGCACGGGCTTAAGCCGTTTGCCGGTCGCCGACCGCACCACGATCGGCAACATGTCGCCGGAGTTCGGCTCGACGGTTGCAATGTTCCCCATCGACGAACGGACGCTGGAGTACATGCGACTGACCGGGCGCGCGCCGGAGCATATCGCGTTGGTCGAGGCCTACGCGCGCGCGCAGGGGATCTTCCGCACCGACGACGCGCCCGAACCGCAGTATAGCGATACGCTCGTGCTCGATCTCGGCAGCGTGGAACCGAGCCTCGCAGGCCCGCGCCGTCCGCAGGATCGCGTCCGCCTCGGCGAAGTGAAGTCGTCCTTCAACGGTGCGTTTGCCGAGTATGCCAAGACGCGTACGCCGGCGAATCGCGGTGCCGAGCGGATGCAGAACGAAGGTGGAAACGGCGGTGTTGCGCTCTCCGATGGTCCGGCCGAACTCACCGATGGATCGGTGGTGATCGCTGCGATCACGAGTTGCACCAACACGAGTAATCCGTCGGTGCTGGTTGCGGCAGGCTTGCTCGCAAAACGCGCGGTCGAACGCGGCCTCACGCGCAAACCGTGGGTGAAAACCTCGCTTGCGCCGGGAAGTAAAGTCGTCACCGATTATTTAGCGAAGGCCGATCTTCAGCGTCCGCTCGACGCGCTCGGCTTTAATCTCGTCGGTTACGGCTGCACGACCTGTATCGGTAACTCGGGCCCCTTGCCGACCGAGGTCGGCGAGGCGATCTCGGAGCGCGATCTCTTTGTCGGCGCGGTACTCTCCGGGAACCGCAACTTCGAGGGTCGCATTCACGCACAGGTGCGAGCGAACTATCTCGCGTCGCCGCCGCTGGTTGTCGCGTATGCGTTGGCGGGGCGCCTCGATATCGATTTGACGAACGAGCCGCTCGGCGTCGGTAGCGACGGGAAGCCCGTCTATCTTCGCGATATTTGGCCGACCAACGAAGAAGTCGCGCGTGTCGTCACGCAGTGCGTCACCGACGAAATGTTCAAGTCGCGCTACGCCGACGTGTTCCGTGGCGATGCGAACTGGGCGAATCTCGCCGTTGCGGCGAGCGAGCGATACGCGTGGGATCCGAAATCGGAGTACGTGAAGAATCCGCCCTACTTTGAAGGCATGCCCGCCGAACCGGGCGCCACGAAAGATATCGCCGGCGCACGCGTGTTGGCGGTTCTCGGCGACTCGGTCACTACCGATCATATCTCACCGGCCGGATCGATTGCGAAGAACTCGCCGGCGGCCAAATACCTCGTTGCCTGCGGCATCGAACCGGCGGATTTCAATTCCTATGGTGCGCGCCGCGGGAACCACGAGGTAATGATGCGTGGAACCTTCGCGAATATCCGGCTGCGTAACGCATTGGTTCCGGGTGTCGAAGGCGGCGTGACGCGCTACCTTCCGACCGGCGAGCAGATGTCGATCTTCGATGCTGCGATGCGGTATAAGAAAGACGGAACGCCGCTGGTGATTATTGCCGGCAAAGAGTACGGTTCGGGTTCCTCGCGCGATTGGGCGGCAAAGGGCCCGGCGCTTCTGGGCGTGCGTGCGGTGATCGCCGAATCGTTCGAGCGCATCCACCGCAGCAACCTCATCGGTATGGGAGTGCTGCCGCTTGAATTCATCAACGGCGAGAATGCCGGCAGCTACGCGTTAAGCGGTGAAGAGATCGTCGAAATCCACGGCATCTCCGATGGGGTAAAGCCGCGCATGGAGGTTCAGGTGAAGGCGACCGATCCGCAGAGCGGAAAGTCGGTACACTTCAAGGCTCGTGTGCGCATCGATACCCCCGATGAGGCCGAATATTATCGGCACGGGGGAATTCTCCAATACGTGCTTCGCCAATTGCGCGCTGCCGCAAAAGGCTAAGCGCGGCGCTAGGAACGAAACGAAGAGAACACGTCGGAGGTCCCCGTTGGAACGCCTCGATCGCTTATTTGACGAGCTGGGTTTGGCGAATGAAGATTCGCTTGGCTACCCAGGTGCCAAAGATTTCGATTATTCCGAAATAGAACGATTCATGGCGTTCCCGCTCAATAACATCGGGGACCCGTTCGCTCAGAGCACCTATCGCGTGCACACTCGCGAATGCGAGCGCGAGGTCGTTTCGTTTTTTGCCGAAGCGACGCGGGCGCCGCACGATGACTGGTGGGGTTACGTCACCAACGGCGGAACCGAAGGGAATCTCTACGGGCTCTATCTAGCGCGCGAACTGCATCCCGGTGGGATGGTCTATTATTCCGAGGCGACCCACTATAGCGTAGCGAAGAATTTGCACTTCCTGGGGATGCGGCATATTACGATCCGTTCGCAAAGCAACGGCGAGATCGATTACGATGATCTGTTGGAAACGCTGAAAATTCACCGCGATCGGCCGCCGATTATCTTTGCAAATATCGGCACGACGATGACCGAAGCGCGGGACGATATCGGGCGTATTGCATCGATGATGGATCGACTCGCGATCCGCGAGCGGTACATTCATTCCGATGCGGCGTTGGCGGGAGCGTATGCGGCGTATCTCGATCCGCGCCCAGCCTGGGACTTTGCCGATGGTGCCGACTCGGTTGCGATTAGCGGGCATAAGTTTTTGGGAGCGCCGATTCCGTGCGGTATCGTCATCGCGCGCAAGCACAACGTGCAACGCATCGCGCGTACGATCGACTACATCGGAAGCCTCGATACGACGATTACCGGATCGCGGAGCGGATTTTCCCCGCTGATGCTCTGGTATCGCCTGCAGCAGCTCGGTGAAGCCGGGTTACGAGCGCGGCTCGCTCGTTCGCTGGAGCATGCAGAATATCTGGTAAAACGCCTGCTGGAGATCGGCGTACCGGCATGGCGCAACCCCAACGCAATCACGGTGGTGCTTCCCCGGGTTCCCCCCGAGATACAACGACGCTGGCAACTCGCGACTGCGGGCGATATCTCGCATGTCGTGGTGTTGCCGAACGTACACCGAAAGCAGATCGATGCGTTGGTGACGGATCTCGCAACGTCACTGAAGGAGGATGCATGCAAAGCTTGAGGGCGATCGTCCCGAATAGGCCGGGTCTTCTCGCAGAGATCACGGAAGTTCTTGCTTCACGCGGCGTCGATATTCAAGGGATCGCGGTGGAATCACACGGTAGCGCCGCGCTAGTTCGGCTCGAGGTGGAGCGCGAGGATGAGGCGCTCGCCGCACTCGCCGATGCAGGGCATCCGGCGGTTACCGACAGCGTCCTCCTCGCGCGAATCGAAGATCGCCCCGGAGCGCTCGCAGCAGTGTCGCGCCGACTCGGGGATGCATCGATCAACATTCGTTCGCTCCATCACGTACGGCGCGACGAAGGTTTCGCAGTCGTTGCGATCAGCACCGACAACAACGAACGGGCGCGTGCGCTACTCGGAGAAGCGGTGCTCTAGGGAGCAGAGCAAAACCGGTAGGGCGCGACCGCACGCAGGGCGAACTCGGCCGCATCATGGTACGTAGATCGTTCCTCCTTTTCTTTTGCTTCTTGCTGACAGCGACGTCCGGGGCCCAGGCGGCTACGAGAATTTTGTCGCCGGGGCTGATGGAAATTCTCGCTTCGATAAAGTCGCCGAACGACGCACTCGGCGCGAAGCAAGAAGTCGACAAATATATTGCATTGTACCCCAAAGACGGAAATGCGTATGCCGTGCGGTGCATCGTCGATTCGCTGGAAAATTCTACACCGAAGGGTGTCGCAATCGGCCTCGTCGATTGCAAAAAAGGCGTCGAAATATCACCGACAAGCGAATTCGCTCATTATGAATTTGCAAATATGTTGCGAATTATAAAAAAATATCCGAAAGCGCTCGCGCAATACTCTCGCGCTATCGATCTTGGTCTAACGGGCGGACATATTTACGAAGATCGCTGTAAGGTATTTCGGCATCTTGGGAGACCGGCCGAAGCCATATCGGATTGTAAAAAACAAATGCTGCTGAGCCCCTCAAGCTATTCGGCTCGTGTTGCGCTGGGGAAGGCTGAGCTCGCATCGGCCGACTATTCGAAGGCGGTGGCGGAGTTTGCCGACGCGGTTACGCTGCAGCCCTTTAAGATTCAAGCCTTCGAACTCCAGGCGCAGGCAGATGCGACACTGGGCCGATATGCATCGGCTGAAAAGTCTCTAACGCAAGCCATTTCGCTACACGATAGAAATCTAATGACGTATTTCATGCGGGCGATGATGCGCGCGGAATTAGGTCAAAATAAGCGAGCGCTCTCCGATCTGCAAAAAGCCAAGACGCAAGCGACGGCAATCGGCGCGACGAGTTTTGCGAAGAGTATTGATAGCCAAATAAAAATGGTTGGGACTCCTCATCCGTTCGGCCGTTCGAAGGTTGCGGTATCGGGACCGGTCTCGATTCTCGGCGAGCAATTTAGTGCTGTCGAAGTAAATTGGCTGATGCACGGGCTTTACGCAGGATTCGACCGATTCGATCAAACCGTTGAGATTAACGTGCATCACGCGAAAAGCAAAGAACATCTCCGGTGGCATCTTTACCAAGCGAACCTCACGGATACGGGAATTGCGAGGGTGACGTTGATGCTTCCCGTAGGCCGAAAGAAATGGAGAAATAACCTCGCCTACAACGGCGCGGTTTTAGCCGGTCTTGCTGCCTCGGGTTATGGTGGAGCGAAGTGGAAGGCGCTCTACGACGACATGCGCGCACGCGATAAGAGCCTTCCGACAACCGCTCCCGACCCGTATCTCAACCGGCGCGCAATGGCCGACGCGCTCGGCCGAATCTACGAGAAATTCGCCGCAGCGAAGCCCCATTCGCCGAGCGCTACAGCGCCACG
>DAIBFU010000093.1:0-5983 GCA_027422105.1 Vulcanimicrobiota bacterium
CGCGGATCGTCGACGTGTTGCGTCGCCCCGGCGATGTCGTGGTCGACGGCGGTATCGTCGGCGGCGGCTCGCTGCTGTTCTACACGAAGCCGCCCGTCGCGCTCCTCGCGCTCTTTAATGCCGATGTCGGCGTCAATACACCGACCTTGCGTGACGTCGTCTGCAGCGCGCCGCGCGCCTTCGTGTTCTATACCGGCACCTCGGTCGCATCGCAACCGAGCTTTGGCCGCGCGACGCGCGTGATCGCGCGCAGCGGCAATGTCGCCGTCATGCGCTATAGCGGGCCGCCCTGCACGAAGTGAGGATCGCCGCATTTCACCAATGCGACGTCTTTACCGATCGGCTCTTCGGCGGGAATCCGCTCGCCGTCGTTCCGAACGCCGACGGGATCGCGAGCGCAACGATGCAGGCATTCGCCCGCGAAATGAATTGCTCGGAGAGCACCTTCGTACTCCCTGCTCGCGATCCGCGCGCCGCCTTTCGCGTCCGCATCTTTACCCCGGGGCGCGAGTTACCGTTTGCCGGGCATCCGACGATCGGTACGGCATGGACGTTGCACCGCCTTGGGCTGCTCGATGCCGTCGATTTCGCATTCGAAATGGAGATTGGACTCGTTCCGGTGCGGCGCGAGGGATCGCGCTTCTGGATGCGTCCTCCGCTTCCGATCCTCGGCGCGCCGCTCGGCGATCGATCGTTTGCGGCGGCGCTCGGTGTAGCGGAATCGGAGATCGTCGGCTCTGCTCGCAGGTCGGGTCCGTTCTTCTGCGTTCGCGTGGCGAGTATCGATGCTGTGGCCGCGATCGAACTCGATCGTCGCGCGTTACGCTCGCAGTGCGAGCGCAGCATCGCCGACGGAAACATCCTCGTCGTGCACTACGAGGCAGGGCGGGCCACAGTGCGGATGTTTGCGGCAATCGCCGATGATGTCGGCGAAGATCCCGCGACCGGAAGCGCGGTCGCGCCGATGCTCTCGTTTCTCGCCGCCGCCGGCGCGCTCGGCGAGGATCGGCGAGCGGTCGAGATCGAACAGGGGCGCTGGATCGGGAGAACGAGCGCGCTGCACGCGCGTCTATCGTGGACGGGGAGCGCTATTTCGCAGGTCGAGGTCGGCGGTGATTGCGTGCATGCCTTTTCCGGCGAAATAGCGCTGGAGGGTGCAGAACCTAGCGGCGCGCGGTAAAGCTGAGGTCGACGCTCCAATCTTCGACCGCATCGCTTCCAGGCGTCCCATCGCGCACGTTGCGCACCGTGAATTTCCACGTTGTCGTTTTTCCGGGGCGTGCGGGTAGCGCGGGCGGAGCGACATGCCCGGTGGGAAATCGGCCGCCGAATCCGGTTCCGCACATCGGCGTCGAGCCGGAGCCCTCGCCGAGGAGTTGCCCCGGCGCGATCAACGTTCCAAGAAATTCATGTTGAGCGGTGCGCGTAAGGAAGATCGAACCCGAGATCGGCGTCGTCATGTCGCCGAAGGTTCCGGTGCATGGCGGCGCATTCTCCCGCACCTTGTAGATCGCCGGGGCTTCGAACTGGAGTATCCCGCGGTCGATCGTCACGCGTGCATTGCCGACGCGCTGAACGTACACGCCGTTTTCTCCGGTATCGGCGTTCCGAACGTGCACCGTGATCGTGCCGTTCATCATGATGCTCAACGCGACCGCAGCGAGCAGATGCATGTTACGGCGTCAGAACCGGATGCAGCAAGCGATAGGCGGGCGGATAACCGGGGTCGTTATTGGCGGTGTATTTCAGCAATAATTTCACCAGCGGATTCGCCTTCGTCGGTCTCGGCACGTTCACGATCGCGTAATAGACCGTCATGCCCTGCCCCGGGAAAAGGTTCTTCGGTGTTAACGGTGTGCCCGTCTTCGAGAACGGTATCTCGTTGCTCGTCGCTTCGGTACCGTCTTTATAGAAGGCGGTGATATCGAGCCCGGGAACTCCGGCCTCGCCGCTCTGCGTGTTCTTCACGGGGACTTCGAAGACGAGGTAACCGTTCGGGGCGTTCACCGTCGCCACGTAGGAGACGATCGCTTGCGCGAACGCATCGCTGGGCGCGACCCATCGGATCGCATGGATGCGATAGTTGAAGCCGGTAATGTGAAATTGCTGATTCATCCGAACCATGTCGCCCTTCAATTGGGCGCGGCCGGGGACGCTCGGTGCGGCGGAGACCGCGGTCAGCGTGCATGCAAGAAGTGCTGTAAAAGCGAGTATGCGGTTCATCATGGCGCCACGCTGCGACGAACGTCGGCTTGGTTCCTGTAGCAAAGCAAGAAGGGGAGCCGCCCGCATGGGCAGCCCCCCTTCTTTTCGGTCGGAACGAGCGCGGTTAGGGTTTGTAGCCCGCAACCGCGGCGACGGTGACGGCGGAGGCCTTATTCGGCCCAAGTCCGCTGCGGATATAGCTGATGACGGCAGCGATATCCTTATTCGAGAGCGTGCCTTTCCAGGCGGGCATCTGCCCGTTGAAGGCGGTGCCGTTGACGGTGATCGCGCCGCTCTTGCCGTCGAGGAGTACCCCGATAACTGCGTGCGGATCTCCGGTGACGAACGGGTTTCCGGCGAGCGGCGGAATCGCTCCGGGTTGCCCCATGCCGTTGGCGGCGTGGCATCCGGCGCAGTTGCTCGAATAGACCGTCGCGCCGGCGGCGACTAAGGGATTTGCTGCCGGGGCGGAGCCGCCGGCGGGGGCCGATGCTGCACCCGGAGCACTTGCCGGGGCGCTTGCGCTCGGTGCATTCGCAGTTGCGAGTACTTGCGCTTGGCTCAGCGAAGGCGGTGCGGCGGCCTGCTTCGCTTGAATCGCGATCTGGCTATAGATCGAGAGCCCGACGATCGCAATCAGCGCGACGACCGTGCTGACCATCAGTCCACCGCGCGCCGCGATCGAGCGGGTCGTGCTGCGATCGAGCCACGGAATCGCGATAACGACGACCAAGAAGAGCGTCGGAACGACGATCGTTGCGAGCAGATCGAGCGAGGGTGGAACGACGGTGAGCAGCCCGAAGAGCGCGAGGAAGTACCACGCCGGATACGGGATGAACGAGGTGTTCGTCGGGTCGGCCTTCACGTCGAGGAAGGGCGGCGCGATGAACGCGAGTGCGATGATGATCGCGAAGATGATCAGCGAGACGAAGCCGTCCATGAACATCTGGTCGGGCCAGAAGCGGCCGTTCTTCAGCTTGCGCGGATCCTCGGAGATCGGGCCGGCGGGGCCGTTCCAGCGGAAGATTGCAAGGTGAGCGCCGACGAGCAGAACCATGACGGCCGGCATCAACCACACGTGGAGACCGAAGAAACGATTGATCGTCTCGGTGCCCATCGCGCCGCCGCCCTGGGCGATCTGCTGGATGAGGGGGCCGGCAATCGGTGCCGTACCGGTAATATTCAGTGCCACCTGCGAGGCGAAGTAGGCGTCCATATCCCACGGGAGCAGGTAGCCGGTGAGCCCGAGTACGAGCGTCACCAACAACAGGATGACGCCGACGACCCACTGCAGCTCGCGGGGAGATTTATATGCACCCCAGACGAGCACTTGCAGCAAGTGCAAGAAGACGAGCGCGATCATTGCCGACGCGCCCCAATAGTGAATCGCCAGAATTAAATGCGGCCAAAAGTGCGTGTAGATCCACGCCGTCGATTCCCACGCCGTGTTCGCCGACGGTGCATAGAAGAATGTCAGGAAAATACCGGTTACGATTTGGAGCATCATCGCGAAGACGGTCGCGCTTCCAAAAACGTACCAGTAGCTCGCTCCGCCCGGGATATCTTCGACGAGGAATTCCTTCGTCATCGAAATGAAGCCGGTACGAGATTCAATCCAGTTCAGCATGTCGCTCTTCCTTGTGACGTTCGTGCAGCTACGCGAGATAAGAAACGACGATGCGGTCGGGCGTCGTCGAGCGGTAGTGAATCCACATTACCTCTGCCTGGCCGCTTTGATCGCGCAGCGGCAAGGGGTCGAGCCCGCGCGGTGCGGGGCCGGCTTCGTGCGTACCGTCGAAATTAAATTGCGAACCGTGGCAAGGGCAGAGGAACTTGTTCGTGTCGGCTTCCCAGTTGAAACGGCAACCGAGATGCGGGCAGATCGGCGACATAATGACGAAGTTCATGTTAATAACGTCGTACGGAACGCCTGCCGGCGAACCTTTCTGAAAAAGGTTCGGGCGTTTTGCTTCAAATTTTGCAGGGTCGACTTTGATGCCCCAGACGTACTCCGGCGAATCTTGCTCGGGAAGGTAGTTGTCCTTGCCTTTGAGCGTGAAATCGAGTTTGATCGGCGTCTTGGTCGCGCTGTCGAGTTGCGCGTATTCTTTCGGGTCGAGCGGAGACCAAATTCCCTTTGAGTTTGCGTCGGGAATCAGCGAGCCGACGATGGGGATTGCCAGCGAAAGGCTGATGATTCCGCCGATCGCGAGGGTGGCGTTCGCCATGAAACGACGGCGGGTGATCTCTTCGGGGGTTCCGGGGTCGTCGTAGGCGCTGGGCGCGCCACGGTGGACGCCCGATGAGGCGTCTCCAGCTTTCGACACGATGCTCTCCTGCAAATTTATCAATGAGGGTGATATGGGCGGATTCTACCCGCACCCGAGGTGGCCTCCCTACGACTAGCGGCGTCTTGCCTCGGGGGTTAGACCTTGTAGCTGTGAAGGCCGCTGATCCAGATGTTGACGCCGAGGTAGCAGAAGATGATCGAAAGGAAACCGATCACGCTCACCCAGCTCGTTCGGAGCCCGCGCCACTGATTGCGGGTGTGGAGATGCATGTACGCTGCGTAGATGATCCACGAAAGAAGCGCTGCCGTCTCCTTCGGATCCCACTGCCAGTAGGCACCCCATGCTTCCTTCGCCCAGAGCGCTCCGGTGATGATGCCGAGCGTGAGCAAGGGTAATCCTACCGCAACCGAGCGGTAGACGAGCACATCGAGTTGCGGCAGCGTCGGTAAGGAAGCGAGCCATCCCGAGACGCCGTCGTTGGGTCCGGAGATCGATGTCGTTGCAGTTCCCGATGCATCGGGCTCGACGGACGCCGAGAGCATCATCGCCGCGCCGCGGCGACGTTCGACGTAATAACGGACGAGATAGAGCGCCGAGATGACGAACGAGACTAAGAATGCGGCATACGAGGTGACGACGATCGGAACGTGCACTTTCGCCCAATAGGATTGCAACGAAGGCACCGGCGGCATCACGCCTTCGTTCCAGGTGACGCCGTAGGTGAGAAACATCGCGGCGAGTGCGAGGACGAAACCGCCGGCGAACCAGAGGCGGTAGCGAAACGCGAAGATCACGAAAATCGCAACCGACATCGCCGAAAAGAGCGAGAGCGATCCATAGAGATTGAGCAGCGGCCAAATATGCGAGATTTCATATCGCGCAACCAACTGCGCGAATTGCGCGACTGCGCCGACGATCGCCAGCGTCGCTCCGAAGTTTCGCAGAAATGGAGCGCGCGAGAGGAAAAACCCGAAGAGTGCGAGCGCTCCGATAATGTATGAAGCGATGGCGGTGACGAGCAGAAGCTCGTCGATGGGCATACCGTGGGTCATTTTAGCCTCCTGGTTGCAGCGAGGTGCGTAGCCGCTCGACGAGCGCGCCGAACTCCTCCGCGAAGATATCGTAACCTTTTACCGTGGTTGCGGCCAAGCCCACCGTCGCGCCCTCGCCGTGCGGATCGACGCGAACGTAAAAGCGTGCCGGGAGAAAATAGAACGAGACGATGAGCCCGACGAGCAGCACGAATGCGCCGATTCCGACCAGATCGACGCCTGGGTCGTAGCGATACTGAATGCCGGTGAACATCAGGTAGCGTTGCGGTCGAACGCTCCACCCGTCGCCGACGGCGACCGTCCGGTGCATGAGGACGAGCGCGGCGCCTTCACTCGTGCCGCTCTGAACCAACGAGAGAGCGACCGCCGGGTTGCCGATGCGCGGGTCGGGCGAGGGCATCTTCGTCTGCGGATCCATCGTCGGGACAAAGCGCA
>DAIBFU010000094.1:0-5950 GCA_027422105.1 Vulcanimicrobiota bacterium
TTTACCATATCCTAACAAAAAAAAAACGACTTCCGTCGTTTATCTTGTCCTCGAGCCGTCGACTCGACGGCTCGCTTCGTTTCGCGTTACAAACGGTTCTTACGCATGCCCGTTATTCGGAAGAATTTCGTGTATATTGTGCACCATCTCCGCTTTCGTCAATTCGCCGATGCGGATCGCATGCACGACGCCGTCGGCATCGATGAAGACGTGAACCGGTAATCCGTCGAGTTGATAGGCGTCGCGCAGGGTGCCGTCGTCGACGACCAGCGGATAGGTGAGGTGGTGTTCGCGTCCGAAGAGCGCGGCCTTATCGGCATTTTCCATCACGTCGACCCCGACGACCTGGAGCCCGCGCGACGCGTATCGCTTCGAGACGGCTTCGATATCGTGCGCTTCGTCATTGCACGGCGGACACCACGACGCGAAAAAATTGACGTAGACGGGTTTGCCGATCAACGAGGATGACGACAGCATCGAGCCGGTGTCGGTCCGTTCGCTCCACGACGGTTCCATCGCGCCGACGCTGGCATGCGCAGGCGCCTTCGAGGTCGCAGCGTGCGAGCAGCCGGCGATAAGTACAACAGCGGCGAGCCACAACGGGCGATAGGGTTTCATCGGTCTCCTCATCCGTAACTGGGGAAGGCAACCGCCTCGCGATCGCGTTCCATCTGCTCTATCAACGCCGAAACGTCGGAAAAGGTTTTCTGCGGGCGCACGAAGCGCAGCTCGCGCAGGACGAGTTGCTCGCCATAGATGGTATGCGGAAAGTCGCGGAGCCAGACCTCGACGGTGCGGCGCTCCCCGGCGAATTGCGGGTTGGTACCGATCGAGAGCAGTCCCAAATAGTCGCGCCCGTCGTGGCGAACGATCGTCGCGTAGACGCCGTCGCACGGCAGCATTCCGTCGGCAACGCGGAGGTTTGCGGTGGGGAAGCCGAGGTCGTGGCCGCGCCCCGCCCCACGTTCGACGATTCCGCGAATCGTAAAACTCGCACCGAGAAGGGCATCGGCCGCTTCGCAGTCGCCGCGTTGCACGAGCGCACGAATCCGCGTCGACGAGATCCGCTCGCCCGCTTCGTCAGCGACCGCCGGAACCGCGATCGCCCGCACGTCGACCGAAGCAAGTCGTTCCCGCAAGAGTGTCGTATCGCCGCCACGACGTTCGCCGAAGCGAAAACTCTCGCCGGTAACGACTGCGCGCGCACGGAGACGCGCGACGAGGACATCGTCGATAAAGCGCTCGGCGCTCATACTCGCAACGGCGTGGTCGAAAGGTACGAGAAAACACTCCTCGATGCCGAGTGCGGCAAGGCTGTTGATCCGTTCCTCGCAGCTCTGCAGCAACGGCGGCTCTTCGCCGGGACGCAGATAGGCGACGGGGTGATTCGCGAAGGTGATCGCGCCGGCGCGCCAACCCGGCTTCCGTTCCAGCAATGTCTGCCGAATCAATTCACGATGTCCGAGATGGACGCCGTCGAAAAAACCGATTGCCACCGCGAGCGGACGCGTCGCGGTGCGCTCGAACGAATGGTAGATCTTCATACGAAGACCTTCCGCGGCGCGAGCATGACGCCGTGCGCTTCGCCGACACCCACGAGCGTGCGCGCCGCGTCGCGTACGAAGACATGCTTCCCGCCGACGCTCTCCGCCATCGCCACCGTTCGGCCCGCGCGAAAATCCGCCGACGCGCGCAGATCGAGCACGACGGTGGGGAAAGGAACGATCCGCTCCGGCGCGAGGAGCGCCGCATCGGGCGATTCTGCGATCTCTTCGATCGTTCGCGCTTCGGCGAGCAAGAACGCCCCCGAAGCTTCGCGCACCAACGCTCCCATATGCGCGGGGACTCCGACCGCCGCACCGAGGTCGGCGCAGAGCGTCCGCACGTAGGTACCCTCGCTGCAGACGACACGCATGCGTACCGTATCGGGCGACTCGAATCCGAGGATCGAGAGATCGTAGATCGAGATCGTGCGCGCTTTGCGCTCGACCGTTACCCCAGCACGCGCGAGATCGTAGAGGCGTTTCCCACCGTAATGCAACGCCGAAAACATCGGTGGGATCTGCTCGATCCGCCCGAAGAATCTTGGGAGTACCGCTTCGAGACTGCGAAGAATATTCTCCGGAACCGGAGCTTCCTCAACGCTCTCGCCGAGTGCGTCCTGCGTGGTCGTCGATTTCCCGAGTACGAGCGTCAGCGCGTACGATTTCCGCCGATCTTCGAGCAACGGAATCAATCGCGTCGCCTTGCCGATTGCAATCGGAAGAACGCCCGCAGCCTGCGGGTCGAGTGTGCCGAGATGTCCCGCCGCAAGATCGCGCTGCTCGGCGTAGGTGCTGAAGATACGCCGAACGCGCGTGACGATCTGCGTCGATGTCGGCCCGGCGGGCTTACAGACGTTGACGAAACCCATCATCGATGAAGCGGGAAGCATCGTTCCGTTCGGTCGGTCGTCGGATTACGCGGACGCCGTCGTCGCAAGGCCTTCGTGCAACAACGCGGCCTCAACTGCGGCGAAGGCTTCGGGAAGCGGGCCGGGATGCGTGAGCCCCGAGGCGCGATAGTGGCCGCCACCACCGAGATGTGCAGCCGCTTGCTGGACGTTGACCGATCCATCGGATCGCAAACTCACGCGGATCTCGCCGTCGAAAGCCTTAAAGAGCGCCGCTGCATGAACGCCTTCAACGCGCAGCAGCACGTTGACGAGGTCTTCACTATCTTCGCCATCGGCTCCGGTTCGCGCGAGCATCGGCTCGTCGATATACGAATAACAGTAGCGTCCTTCGCTGGAAAAACGCATCGCTGCAAGCACTTCGCCGAGCAAGCGAATCGCTGCAATGCGTTTGTTGCCGAAAATTTCATCGGTGATGCGCTCTTTGTCGGCCCCCGCGCGCATGAGTTCCGCCGAAAGTTCCAGCGTCTGCGGCGTGGTGTTGCTATGCATGAAACCACCGGTATCGGTCATGATGGTGGTGAGAATGCACGTCGCGATGCGCGCGTCGATCGGAATGCCCAATTCTTGCAAAATGCGGATGACGACGGTCCCGGTCGAGGTTTCCTCGGGAATGACGAGATTGTATTCACCGAAATGCGCGTTCCCGAGATGATGGTCGATATCGAGCATGTTTTTACGTGAGAGCGCCGGGAGAAACTCTCCCGCACGCGCCGGGTCGCTCATATCGCAAAAAACGAAAAGCGTGTCGGGAGGGAGGTCGGTAGGCAACGCGCGCGCGACAAATTCAGAATCGGGAAGAAAGCGCAGGTTACGGGGAACCGGATCTTGCTGGAAATATGCAACCCGCTTGCCGAGGTGTTTGAGCGCCAGTCCTAATGCGAGCCCCGCTCCCAACGTGTCGCCATCCGGCTTTACGTGGCTCACCATCACAAATGCGTCGCGACGGCGCAGTTCATCTGCAACCAGCGCGAGATTATCCGTCTTCGCTTGTGCTTGCATCCTGGCTCTCCTCATCGGGTGGGGCCGGTGCCCGACGAAGTGCGTCTTCGCGCATCGTTCGGGCAAGCTCGATCGCGCGTTCGACCGAGCGATCCTCAACGAAAAGCAATTCAGGGGTATAGCGCAGGTCGATCCGGTGGCCGAGTTCGCCGCGCAAAAAGCCCTTCGCGTTTTCCAGAGCGTCGAGCGTTTGTCGCGCGGAATGGCGATCGCCGATCACCGAAACGTAGACCTTACAAAAGCGGAGATCGTCGGTAACCTCGACTCGTGTAACCGTGGTAAAACCCAAGCGCGGATCCTTCAGCTCTTGCGTGATCAACATGCCGAGGATGCGCTGGATTTCGTGGTCGATCCGAGCGAGGCGTTGGGCCTTCACGCAGCAGCCTTACGAGGCCCCGACAAGTTCGGCCGCGACTTGTTCGACCGTGAAGGATTCGATGACGTCGCCGTCTTTGAGATCGCTGAAGCGCGCCACTTGAATACCGCACTCGAAGCCTTCGGCAACTTCGCGAACGTCGTCTTTGACGCGCCGCAGGCTTTCGATCTCTCCGGTAAAGATGACCGTTCCGTCGCGTAGAACGCGAATCTTCGAATTGCGGAGAATTTTGCCGTCGCGCACGTAGCAGCCCGCGATCGTACCGACCTTGCTGACCTTGAATATCTGCCGTACCTCTGCGTGACCGAGCGTCACCTCTCGCACGACCGGCGCGAGCATACCGCGCATCGCCTTCTTGAGGTCGTCTTCGATATCGTAGATCACCTGGTAGAAGCGAAGATCGACACTCTCGTTATCGGCTAACCGTTTCGCCGTTTCGTCGGGGCGAACGTTGAAGCCGATTAAGACGGCGTTCGAAGCGCTCGCGAGGTTGACGTCGTTCGGCGTTATCGCACCGACGCCGCCGTGAATGACGCGAATCTCGACGTCGTCGTTCGAGAGCGACTCCATACGCGCGCGTAACGCCTCGACGGAGCCCTGCCCGTCAGCTTTGACGATGATGTTGAGGGTCTTCTTCCCCTCCGTCGGCATCGACATGAACGTTTCGAGCGAGACTTTCTGCGTCGTCGTTGCAGCGATGCGAACGTCGCGTCGACGCGACTTCCGTTTATCGGCGGCTTCGCGCGCCACGCGTTCGTCGCTGACGACCACCAGCGTATCGCCGGCCGCCGGAATATCTTGCAGGCCCATCACCTCGACCGGAATCGACGGCCCGGCCTTCTTTACTTGACGGCCCTTATCGTCGATGAGCGCGCGCACTTTACCGAAGGTTCCACCGACGACGACGATATCGCCGACGCGGAGTGTGCCCGTCTGCACGAGAACGGTCGCAACCGCACCACGGCCGCGATCGAGCGACGACTCGATGACGACACCGCCGGCACGACGATTCTTGTTCGCTTTGAGATCGCGGATATCGGCTTCGAGCAATACCGTTTCGAGGAGTTGATCGATCCCGTCGCCCGTCCGCGCCGAGACCGGCACCATTTCAATTTTGCCGCCCCAATCGACCGGCTGCAAGCCGAGCTCGGCAAGTTGCTGCTTCACGCGATCGGGCTGTGCATCGCCTTTATCGATCTTATTGATCGCCACAACGATCGGAACTCCCGCCGCTTGCGCGTGGGCGATCGCTTCGCGCGTCTGCGGCATAACGCCGTCATCGGCAGCGACAACCAAGATCGCGACATCGGTGACGCGCGCGCCGCGCGCGCGCATCGCCGTGAAGGCTTCATGCCCCGGGGTATCGATGAACGTAATTTTGCGATCGTTATGCTCGACGGTATAGGCACCGATCTTCTGCGTGATGCCGCCGGCTTCACCCGCGGCGACGTCGGCGCGCCGAATCCGATCGAGCAACGAGGTCTTACCATGATCGACATGGCCGAGCACCGTTACCACCGGCGGGCGCGGCGTCATCATCTCGGGACGATCTTCTTCTTGTTCGACCGTGACTTCTTCACCGGCTTCTTTGACGACCGCATTGAAGCCGAATTTCTTTGCAACGGCGATCGCGACGTCGGCCGGAATATTCTGGTTGATCGTCGCCATCGTTCCCATCTTGATGAGTTCGGTAATGACGTCTTTCGCCGGTACGATCATCGAAGTGGCGAGTTCTTGAACCGTCAACAGATCGGGAATCTCGATCGTCTCGAGTTTCTTGCCCGCATCGATCGGCGAACTCTCGCTCTTCTTTTTCCGCGCGCGTTCTTTTTCGAGCAGCAGATCTTTCTCGCGATCTTTCTTCGCGGTCGCTTTCTCTTGATGGCTGCGCTTGTCGCCGGGACGACCTCCCGAAGAGGGCGCCGGTGCATCGGTCGGCGCGGGTGCGCCGGGCGCTCCGGCCGGACGCGTTCCCGGCGCGAGCGGACGGAAGGGGCCGTTCCCCATCGGCCGGCGAGCGGCCGCAATTCCTCCAGCGGGCAAGCCTGGCGACATCACCGCCCAGCTTTTTGCCGCGATAGCGCCCGCCGAGCCACATGCGGAGCCAGACCATACCCCTA
>DAIBFU010000095.1:0-5941 GCA_027422105.1 Vulcanimicrobiota bacterium
TTCGCGACCGTATTGATGAGCGGCGCATGGATGGAAGGCGCGGAAATTCATTCACCGATCCTGGTGGAACGATTCCCATTTGGATGGCAGCCGCTCGAGCTTCTGAATTTTCGTTGCAGCCTTTTGGCCCACAAACTCGGAGCGCGCGTCGATCATCTACTCATGCGCGGGATGCCCGCGCCGCATGACGATGCTCCATGCACCTATACTGAACGTGATGCGGGCCCCGTCGCCGATATTGATGCGATTCGCAAAGTCATGCGCGGCGCGCTCATTCCCGCGGTCGTCGCTGTCGACGACTGGGCAGTTGGCTCGTGGTACGGTGCCGGTGGGGGTGAGTCGATCTATCATAAGCGCGATCGGCGGTGGGCGTTGATTGCGAGCGGCGGCGGAGCATTCGGGCCTGACGAGGCACGCAAGTTTGGCATACCAACCCGCGACCTCTGCCCGCTGAACCTTGGGGGCGCCGGTTGCCGCTGACTCGACACAAGCGGAAGCATGTCACGCGAGTTTGTCGAGCCCGATCACTCGGGGCGACGGTTCACGCCGGAAGCCAAATGCTCGAAGCGAAACGAGCCCCACGAATGAGTGAACACCAATAAGTTCACCAGATTCCCCACAGGAGTAAGCATTGACTTTTCATCTACCACAACAATCATCGACGCATGCAAGAGTTGCGGTCACTGCGCGATTTATCTGCTCGACTCTCCTGATCGCACTCCTCACCGCGATAGTCCAGGCACGGACGGGTGGAAGGTTGAACGGAGATCAGATCTATTCACGCGCTATGGCGGCAATGCGGAAAGCCGCTCTTCCGCCACAGGTACGCTATCACATTGCCGCTATCGACCGAGGGATCGACCTGACGCTCTTTTGTAATCGAACCACACACCACTTTGAAGGGAGCACCGTCGCGGTCGACAACCGCGTGAGATCAAGAAATAGCGGAATCATCACCTACAATGCGCTCAGCGGGCTTGGCGTCCTTCAAACACTGACCGGACATATATTTCTCGAATGCGCTCCGTTTCCGTTCGCACCTACGATCCCCGCCTTCTCTCAAGCTCCAATCACGAAGCGTTTGCCTTCACCGTCACCGAAATCGAATACCACGCAACCAAACGACCTTTTGAAGGTCATCACCACCGTGCAGGCATTTTATCCGAGCGCGTATCGTGTGCGTAATCTCGGCATCGAAAAGGTCGATGGGCACCGTGTCTACCATCTCGGGTTCATTGCACTCGACGGCAATGAAAGCATCCATCCAATTACCGATGCGTTGGTTGACGCGTCCACGTTTCTCGTGCGTTCAGTGACCTTTGGCGGCGGAAAGCGTGGCTTTATCGAGGGCGGAGGCGGCACCGGAACCTTTGCCTTTGGCAGTGCTTCCGGCTATTGGGTCGTCAAGAGCATCAACATTGTGGTGAGTGGCCATCTTTTGATCTTGCATGAGGCCGGCTCGATCACCATCACATTGAGCCACTTTACCTTTAGCCAATAGGTCATCGCTTTGACACAACGATCAACACACCAGCAGCATCGACGAACGACCGGGCGCGTACCGCAGTTGATCCTTCTCGACGAAGCTGAATCCGCCGACCCAATGAGGTGCTTGGATGTGGACCGGCATGGATTTCGCGAGGGTGTTTTTCTTTATATTATTTTCATGGCAGTCAACGTCATCGGTAGTTTTGGATATCGGTACACGCGTGGAAACGCGCTTTTGACGACCTTCCAGAGCTTTGGGATGTTGGCGATTATGCTGGTCGTTGTCTTGGTGATGCGACGCCGTGGCCATCCATTCTTTTCCATTGGACATGCGGGCGTTGCTCTCAAGAAAATCTGGCCCGTTTGGGTAATCGCTCTTGCAACAGCGCTTGTGGCCGCAAACATGCAACACACGTTCGGCAACCATTCATTGCTCTGGTATGCGTGGTTATCTTTAGGGGTGGTACTCGCTCCGATAACCGAAGAATTCGTATTCCGTGGAGCGATTCAGACATCGCTGAACAACACGACGTTCGGAAGCAGATCAATCATCGGACTTCGATGCGGAACGCTTCTCTCCGCAATAATGTTTTCGTGCGCGCATTTCACACTGCTCGTCAATGGCGTTGCGATGCCTCGCGTGCTCTTTGAAGTCTTTTCTGCCCTTCCGCTCGCGCTTGCGGCGGGATACATCTACCAACGAACGTCAAACATCTGGTATGGCGTGTTCCTTCACGGGCTTGGGAATCTAGGCGGTGCGTAGCGGGATCTTGGGCGAACGTTTCAATGCAACGTTTGATTGCCGATGACGTTGTGCAACGATCCGGTTCGACGTCGCGTCGTTGCGCTCCGACGATTCGGCCGACGGCGTCGGCCGCACCTCGGCGAACAGGCGCCCGAGAACCGCGGCATCGATATTGCCGCCGGAGATCACCGCGCACTTGCGGCGCCCATCGACGTGCTGTGCCGCGGCAAGAGCGAGCGCGCCTGCGCCTTCGGCGACGACGCGTTCCTCAAGAGCCAACCGCACCAGCGTCTCGCGCAACTCGGCTTCGCAAACGATCACAAGATCGTCGAGATACGTAGAGAGAATGCGTCGTGTGAGCAATCCGGGAACGGTGACGCGCACGCCGTCGGCCAACGTTGCGACGGGCTCGCGCTCGGTGGTGTCGCCGCGCAACGCGCGCGCCATTGCATCGACGCCTTCGACCTGCGCGCCGACGATGCGTACGCCTTGGCTCTTGAGCGCGAGCGCTACTCCTGCGGCAAGGCCGCCACCGCCGATCGGAACGACGACGACGTCGGGTGCCAATTCGCCAAGCTCCAATCCGACCGTTCCCTGCCCGGCGATGACATCAGGATCGTCGAACGCCGACAATAGGCGATAGCCATGCTCGGCCGCGAGCGCGGTGGCGAACGTGCGCGCGTCGTCGAAGGTCTCGCCGTGCAATCGCACTTGTGCACCCCAATAGGCGACGCCCGCCACCTTCGTTTCCGGCGCACTGCACGGCATTACGGTAATCACGTTCATGCGCAACTGATGGCCGGCCCACGCTAAGCCCTGCGCATGGTTGCCGGCGGATGCCGCGATCACCGGCCGCTCGTCGCCGCGTTCGCGCGCCGCAAGCAGTGCATTGAGTGCGCCGCGTACTTTGTAGGAACCGGTGCGTTGCAAATTTTCGAGCTTGAGCCAACAATCGAAACGATCGGCGCGATGCACGGGGGAGACCGGCAAGTAGCGGCGCAGACGAGACTGCGCGGCAAGCACCTCTGCTGCGCCGACCGTGGTGTCGAGCTCAGACATGGGTGAGCCACCCTTCCCGCGCAGCCTCCTGGCCGCGCACGACACGCGCGTACAACTGCGCGAGTTCGGTACCGACGCGCGACGGCCCAAACGTTCGGCCGTCGAGTTCGGCGATCGGCAGCACCTCCGCCGCCGTACCGCTGACGAATACTTCGTCGGCATCGCGCAGCTCGGCGAGCGTCATCGGGCGCGAGACGGCACCGCTCAGCGCGATCACCGTGTCACGCGTGATGCCGGGCAGCGCATCGCGATGCTCGACTGCCGTGATGCGTGCGCCCTGCACCGCGAACACGTTCGCACCGGTGCATTCCACCACGCATCCCTCGGCATCGACGAACAATGCCTCGTCGTATCCGCGCGCCCGCGCCTCGAGCGTGGCGAGAATCGAATTCACGTAGCCGCCGCAGAGTTTCAGCGGCGGGAGCGCTGTCGTCGGATTGCGCTGCCACGTTGAGACCGTCAGTCGAACGCGCTCGACCGCGAGATGTACTTTGCTCGCAAGCGTCGTCACCATCAGGTGCTTCGAGGTCGCCGAGACATCGAGCCCAATCGTGCCGGTGCCGCACCACGCAAGCGGACGCACGTAGGCGTCGCGATGATCGTTGGCGCGCAGGGTGGCGAGCACCGCGTCGGTTGCCTGCGCGATGTCGAAGGGAATATCGAGCAATTCGCAGCCGCGGCGCATGCGTTCGAAGTGCTCGGGGAGACGAAAGACCGCTGCTCCTTGCGGCGTTGCATAACTGCGGATACCCTCGAAGACGCCGCTGCCGTAATGCATCGCATGTGTGGTGAGCGCCGCGTGCGGCGTCGTGGCGTCGACGAGCGCGCCGTCGAACCAAATTTGCGGTGTACCGACCGCGTGCGTCGGGGCGTCGCTCACCGACATGGCGCGGCCTCCACGGCAAGGCAGTCATAGAGTTTGGCGATTTGCGCGATGAGCGTCGCCGCCTCGCGCTGCCCTTCGACGGCGAGGCGCAGGTGCCAACGGTCGCCGTCGGAGCGCGTTTCACCGTCGACGCCGAGCGTTCGAAAGCCGCGATGTTCGATGATGCCGAGTACACGGATGAGTGCGCCCTCGACACGACGCAGCGTCAGGTTAAGCTGGAAGCGATGCATAGGCGTCCTCCTTCTCGAAGAGCATTTCCGCATTGTTGCGATTGGGCGGCACGAGTGGCCAGACATTGGCCTCGACGTCAACCGAGACGTGGAGCAGTGCGGGTCCGTCGCAATCAAGCAGACTCCGCAGGGCGTGGTCGACGTGCTCGGCGCGATCGAGACGAAACGACGCGATACCGAAGGCCCGCGCCAGCGCAGTGAAATCCGGATTATCCGAGAGATCGGTTTCGCTATAACGAGCATCGAAGAAGAGTTGCTGCCACTGGCGCACGAGCCCTAAGCGCTGGTTGTCGAGCAGCACGATCTTCACCGGCAAGCGATAACGGTTGAGCGTTGCGAGCTCTTGCACGTTCATCAGGAACGATCCGTCGCCCGTCACGCAGATCACGTGCGCCGAGCGGTCCTGTAGCTGTGCACCGATTGCGGCGGGTAGGCCGAAACCCATTGCGCCGAGCGCGCCGCTGGTGAGATGGCGGCGCGGGTGGTTGTGACGCCAGTGCTGCGCCACCCACATCTGGTGCTGGCCGACATCACAACTCACGATCGCCGAGGGCGCGAGAACGGAGAGACGCTTCAGCAACGCCGGTGCATCGACCGATGGACCGGACGCGTCGCAGTGCACGACATGATAGGCCTTGCGCGTCAGGCAACGCGTGCGCCAGTACGCGCAGTCGAGACGAACCTCTGCTAGCACCTGCAACGCGTTGCGCACGTCGCCGTGGAGCGCAACATCGGCCTTGCGCAGTTTGTTTACCTCCGCAGGGTCGGCGTCGAGATGGATAATGCGTGCATGCGGCGCAAACTCGTCGAGTTTTCCCGTCGCGCGATCGTCGAAGCGCGCACCGACCACCACCAGCAGATCAGCTTCCTGCACCGCGATGTTCGCTTCGCGGGTGCCGTGCATTCCGAGCATGCCGAGATTGAGCGGGTGCTCCGACGGAAGTGCGCCGAGGCCACGCAACGTGAGCACGGTCGGAATCTGCGTTGCTTCGATGAATGCGCGGAAGGCATCGATCGCGTTCCCGAGCGCGATGCCGCCACCGCCGTAGACCAGTGGCCGCTTCGCCGCGGTCAACAACGCAACTGCGGCATCGAGCGCCACGCGTGACGGAAGCGGCAGCACATCGACCGGGGTCGAGACATGTGCGGGCAGTCGCGACGCATCCGCCGTCTGCACGTCCTTCGGCAGATCGATGAGTACCGGGCCCGGTCGCCCCGAACGCGCGAGACGAAAGGCTTCGCGCACCGCGTTGGGCAGATCGTCGATCTCGCGCACGAGAAAGCTGTGCTTGACGATCGGCAGACTCATGCCGTACACATCGACTTCCTGAAACGCATCGGTGCCCATCAGCGATGTCGGCACCTGGCCGGTGATCACCACCATCGGTACCGAATCGAGCATCGCGTCAGCGATTCCGGTGAGCAAATTCGTCGCGCCGGGACCCGAGGTTGCAACGCAGACGCCGACGCGACCGCCGGCGCGCGCATAGCCGTTCGCCGCGAACGCCGCACCCTGTTCGTGACGCACCAACA
>DAIBFU010000096.1:0-5659 GCA_027422105.1 Vulcanimicrobiota bacterium
ATGTGTCGTTTCTTGCCCGGTTAGGGCGTGCCGTTGTCGCCGCTATTAAGTAGCGTCCCGCGGTATGACGGGTATAACAGGGCGTCATAAAGCACTAGCACGTGGACCGTTGGCCGGAAAAGAAGTAGTCCCGTCGTATTTGGTGCGGCGGGACTACATTTGGTTGCGGGGGCGAGATTTGAACTCGCGACCTTCGGGTTATGAGCCCGACGAGCTACCGGACTGCTCCACCCCGCGCCGGAACTCCATGGATTCTAGCACAACGTAGCGAACCCTGGTGCGACCCATGTTGGAGTTCATGACCGAAGAATCACTCGCCGCGCGCGTTGCGGCGCTCCCGAAGATCCACCTGCACTGCCATCTCGAGGGGACGCTGCGCGAGAGCACCTTCCTCGAACTCACCGCGCGCGATGGACTTCCGACGCGCTATCGTCCCGGTGCGAAAGGCGAGGAGGATCGCTCGCCGCGCGAGCCCGGGAAGGTCTACGCCTTCGCCGATTTTCCCGAGTTCCTACTGCTCTTTGCCGCGGTCTCGCGCGCGCTCTCGCGCCCCGAGGATTATGCGCGCCTCGCCGAAGAGTTCGCCGCCGACGCATTGCGGCGCGGGGTCATCTACGGCGAGCTTTTCGTCTCGCCCTCGGTCTGGCGCTTCTTTCACCCCGATCTCGATCTCCGCAGTTGCATGGCCGCGATCTACGAGGTCTTCGCTCGGGTCGAACGCAGCCATGGGGTCACCTTTCGCACCATCGTCGACCTCACGCGAAACTTCGGCGCGAGCAGCGCGCTGGAGACGGCGCGCTTTGCCGCCTCGGCGACCGAGCTCGGCGTGATCGGGATCGGTCTCGGCGGCGACGAAGCGCGTTTCCCACCCGAACTCTTCATCGATGCGTTCGCCTTCGCGCGCGCGGAGGGGCTCCACGCGGTCGTTCATGCCGGGGAGGCGGCCGGTGCGCCGAGCGTCCGCGCCGCGGTCGAGCACCTGCGGGCCGAGCGCATCGGGCACGGCATCCGTGCCGTAGAAGACGAGCAGCTGCTTGCTTTGCTTCGCGAACGCGAGATCGCGCTCGAGATCTGTCCGACCTCGAATCTGCGCACCGGAGTCGTCGGTGCCGTCGAAGCGCATCCGCTTCCGCAACTACTGGCAGCGGGGCTGCGCGTGATCATCGATGACGACGACCCGGCGCTCTTCGGCGCACATATCGATGACGAGTATCTCGCCCTCGCCCGGATCGCCGGAGAGCCGACGCTGCGCGGCTGCATCGCCAATGCGATCGAGGCGTCGTTCGCACCGCTCTCCCTAAAACGTTCGCTCGAAGAACGCTTGCGCTCCACGGAGTAACGCGGGCGGCGTCGAAGGCAAGCCGGTATGTCAGGGCACAGTCACTTCGCTGAATCGGTCGAGGAGTATCTCGAAGCGGTCTATCGGCTCGAGCGAGAGGGGGATGGCGTCAGTACCGGCGCACTCGCCTCGACGCTGGGGGTCGCGCCGGCCTCGGTCTCCGGGATGTTGAAAAAACTTGCGAAAGACGGGTTCGTCGAACCGGTCGCTCGCGGCACGGTGAAACTCACGCGCGAGGGGCTCTCCGTCGCCGTACGTGTGATTCGTCGTCATCGGATCGCCGAATGTTTTCTCGTCGACGTCCTCGGCATGCCGTGGCACGAAGTCCACGCCGACGCCTGCATGCTCGAACATGCAATCTCCGCCGAAGTCGAGGCGCATCTTCAGCGATTGTTGAAGGACCCGACGCGCTGCCCGCACGGCATGCCGATTCCACCGAGCGATCTGAGCGATCCCGTCTCGCGCGGTGAACCGCTCGCGCGCGTGGAGTCCGGCGCCGAACTCACCATCGTCGGCGTTACCGAAGAGGTCCCCGAGATTCTGCGCTATCTCGCCGAACTCGATTTCAAACCGGGTAAGCGCCTGCGCGTCCTCGCGCGCGCACCGCTCGGTGGCCCGCTGACGATCTCTAGTCAGAGCGGCGAGCGCGCGATCTCGCTCGAACTCGCACGGATGCTCTTGGTAGAACCGGCAGGCGCCGCCGGTTGATGCCGCCTCGCCCCCGTTTCACGCACGCGATCGTCGTTGTGTGCGTACTGGTCTTTTTTTGGGAGATCGCCACGATGGGCGCCGGAATTCTTACCGGCAACGTGACCATCGGCCAGATCGACAACGCCGGCGCGTTGGTGCCCGCGCTGGCCCAACAGGGGCAGTGGTGGCGCATCGTTACCAGCGCGTTTTTGCATGCATCGATCATCCATATCGGGCTCAACATGTTCTCGCTCTGGGTGCTCGGCCGGTTTATCGAACCGATTCTCGGGACGCCGCGCACCGCGCTGGTCTACACGCTTTCGTTAATTGCCTCGGGGCTCGGCGTCACCTATTTTAGTTTCGGCAATCTGCAAGATCCAACGCTCGGCGCAAGCGGCGCGATCTTCGGTATCTTCGGCGCGCTCTTCGCAATCGGACTGAAGAACGGCCCCGCCGGGCTTCAACTCGTGCGCGCAAATCTCGGCATCTTGTTGCTCAATCTCGTTTTTACATTTGCATTTCCGGGAATTTCGAAGCAGGCGCATGTCGCCGGGCTCCTGACAGGTTTTCTGCTGACGCTCGCGATCTATCGTCCGCTCCGCCCGGTGCGCGCGCAGGTGATCGACAGCGTGACCGGTGAGGCGCTCGACTCGACGCTCGAAGAAGCCGAACCATCGCCGCATCGGTGAATCGCTCCACCGGCATCGACGAGATTTTTGCCCCCGGCGGCGCGCTCGCGCGCGAACTCCCCGGCTTCGAAGGGCGCCCCGGACAACTCGAGATGGCGCGCGCCGTCGAAGCCGGCTTCGAAAGCGGCTCGCATGTGTTGATCGAGGCGGGTACCGGCGTCGGTAAATCCTTCGCCTATCTGGTTCCGGCGATGCGCAGCGGTAAGCGCGTCGTCATCTCGACCTCGACGATCGCGCTCCAGCAACAACTCTTCCGCAAGGATATTCCGATGGTGGCGCGTGCCTTAGGGGTGGAGCCGCGCGTCGTGTTGCTCAAAGGGCGCTCGAATTATCTCTGTCGCGAGAAGTGGGAGGGCGCGCGGAGCGATCTCGCGCTCTTCGAGCGTCCCGAGATGACGAAGTTGCGGAACTGGGCGAACGCAACGGCGACCGGCGATCGCTCCGATGTGCCGTTTCGCCTCGACCCGCTGCTCTGGGAGCGCTTCGATGCCGACGGCGACGATTGTATCGGTGAAGCGTGCGCACATTTCGATGATTGTTTCTATTATCGTCGCCGGCGCGATGCCGAAGCGGCCGATATCATCGTCGTCAATCATTCGATTTTCTTCATCGACGCTTTTATCGGCGACTTGCTGCCCGCCTATGACTATGCGATTCTCGACGAGGCGCATACCTGCGAAGATATCGCGATGAACGTGTTGACCGCATCGCTCTCGCGGCGAAGCATCGAGCGCACCTTTCGCCGACTGCGGCGCTATTTTACGTTGCCTGCAACGCTCACCTCACAAGTGGAGCATTGTTATCGCGACTTGAGCGATCGGCTCGCCGGAAGCGGAACCGAGCTCCTTCGGCTCGACGAACGTCCCGAGATCGCCGCCGAGCTCGATCGGTTGCGCGATTCGCTGTATCATCTCGAAAATTGGATCGCCGATAACGGCGCCTCGGCGTTGACACGCCCGCCGCGCGGCGACCTCGAACGCGAGATGCGGATCACCGGGGCGGTGAAGTCATTGGCGATGCAAGCACAGGTGGTCGACCGTCTGCTCGCCGCCGACGACGATGCGATTCGCTGGGCGCAATTGTCGCCGCAGGGAAGCGAACTGCATTGCACGCCGTTCGATGCTGCGCCGATCTTGCGCGAGCTCCTTTTTTTGCGGACGCCGTGCCTGCTTACCAGCGCGACGCTCGCACTCGATGGAGATTTCACCTATATGCGCGCTCGGCTCGGTATCGACGAAGCCGAAGAGTTGGTGGCGGATTCACCCTTCGATTATCGCGAACAGGCGCGCTTCTTCGTTGCACCCGCCGACTTAGAGCCCGACGACGAAGATTTCGTTCGTCGTGCCTATGGGTACGTGGAGGAGGCGCTCTCGTATTCGCGCGGGCGCGCGTTCCTGCTCTGCACCTCGTTTCGCCGAGCGAAGGAGTTCGGCGAACGTCTGCGTGCAAGCGGCGTTCACCCCGTGGAAGTGCAGCGGCCGCGTGGTGGGCTCGACCGCGACGGATTGCTGCGTTGGTTCACGAGCACGCCCGGTGCGGTGCTCGTCGGTACGCGCACCTTCTGGGAGGGGATCGATATGCCGGGCGAGCGCCTGAGCTGCGTCATTATCGATCGCATTCCGTTCGCACAGCCCGATCATCCCGTGCTCGACGCGCGCGTGAAAGCGCTGCGCGAACGCGGTGAGGACCCCTTCGTGCGCCTACAGATTCCGGCGGCGACGATGTTGCTTAAGCAGGGTTTCGGCCGACTGATTCGCACGCGCAGCGATCGCGGAGCGGTGCTCGTCCTCGACGGACGATTGCAGGGAAAAGGATATGGTAAGCGCATGATCGCAGCGTTGCCGCCGGCGACGCGCATCGCTCACCTCGACGAATTACGGGAGTTTTTTCAATCGTGATACGACCGACCGCACTCCATCGCACGCTCGCGCTGCTCTTGCTCGGGGTGTTCGCGCTTGCGCCGCTTCGGGTCGATGCTTGGGGAGAGAAAGGGCACGAGATCATCAACGATCTCGCCGCCGCGAATCTTCCCGGCGGGCTCCCGGCGTTCGTGCGCACCGCCGCCGCGCGCCGCGAACTCCGTTATCTCGGTCCGGAGATGGACCGTTTGAAGGGCTCCGGCAGATCGTGGGATGCCGACCGCGATCCGGGGCATTATCTCGATATCGGCGATAGCGGGAAGATCGCTGGAACGATCTCGCTCGCGCATCTTCCCGCGAGCATGCCGGCATACGCAGCGGCGCTGCTCGCCGCTCGGACGACGCCCTACCGTGTTGGATATCTGCCCTACAGCATCGCCGACGGATGGGAAGAAATACGAACCGATTTCGCGCTCTGGCGCGTCGACCGCTATGCAGCAGCGCATGCGACGACGGCGGCAGCGCGCGCGCGCGCCGCTGCGCACGAGCGCCTGCGCGCGACGCTTACGTTGCGTGATATTGGGGTCTGGGGGCACTTCGTCGCCGATGGTTCGCAACCGCTCCACGTAACGACGCACTTTAACGGCTGGGGGAGCGGCCCCAACCCGCAGCACTTTCCGCAGTTGCGCGGCGTCCACTCGCAATTCGAGAGCGCCTTCGTCGATCGATATGAAAGCGAGGCGCTCGTCCAGCGGGATATCCCCGCGTACGTTCCGCTCGATCCGCAGCATCGTCTCTCGCAGCGACGGCTGCTCGCGACGATCGGTGGTTATCTGCGCGGAAGCAACGCCGCCGTCGTTCCGCTCTATCGTATCGCTGCTGCGGGCGGCTTCACGAACGGCAGCGAGCAAGCGCGTGTCTTTACTGCCGCCCAACTTGCGCGCGGCGCCACGATGCTGCGCAACCTCATCGCCTATGCCTGGGAGGATAGCCTGAACGAAAAAGTCGGTTATCCGGCGGTTGCGGTGCGCAAGATCCTCGCCGGTCGCGCACCCCTGAATAGCGCTCCTTAAGAAAGTCAT
>DAIBFU010000097.1:0-5634 GCA_027422105.1 Vulcanimicrobiota bacterium
AATATCGCGAGCGAAGAACCGGCGAAGCCACGCCATCGCGACCAACCCAAGGTCGGTCGCAACGATCTCTGCCCCTGCGGAAGCGGGAAGAAGTATAAAAAGTGCCACGGTGCCCCCGGAGCCGCAGCACTGAGCTAAGAGGCGTTTCAGATTCGCGTGTACCGCAGGCGTGGATTGAGAATCGGCGGCGGTATCGCGATCGGTGCTCCGAGCGTCGGCGACGGACTCTGCATCGCGCCGTTGACGAGATCGCCCCCGAGATCGAGATTCCGCGCTGTTGCACGCACGTCGACCCCCTCGCCGTTGCGTGAGAGCGTCGTGGAGATCGTTCCACCGTTGCCGTTGTCGACGTTGACCTGCAGCGATCCATCGGCGTTCCAAGAGATCGCTTCGCCGGGGAGCGTGAGATTCTCGCCGTGCACGAGCGGCATCGCAGTTCCGTTCTGAGAGAACGTTGCGCTCCCATCGGCATTGTACGTAAGGACGTTGCTTCCGCCGTTCGTCGTGATGCTCGCCGACGCATTATAGGTGACGCCGTTTGCGTTCGGTGAGGTTGGTGTCGTTGATATCGAAAATCCGCCCGGCACCGAATCGGAATCGAGAAGATCGCCGTGCGCCGACATCGAGTCCCAGGTGCCGTTGAATCGTCCCACGGTGCTCTGCCCGGAGAAACTGAGGTGAGGATCCCCCGTCGAGGAAGCGCCCGCACTCGAAAAATAATTCTCTGGGGAAGCCAGCCCGGGCCCTGAAGCGCTCGGCGATCCGCCGCCCTCAAGCAGCGAGCCGAGCATCCCGATGAGTTGCATCAGCAGGTTGGTAATGCCGGCGAGCGGCCCAGGGACGGTCGCCCCGCCGTTTCCACCCTGCCCGGCGAGCGACCCGAGTAGTCCGCCGGCCTCAGAGAAGCCCGGAGGGAGAAAGCGTGCAATGCCGTCATTCGCGCCGGCGTTGCCGGACGCGCCTGGGCTCTCGATTGCCTTGAACGGGTCGGCAATCTCGGAGAGCCCACTGAGGAAATTTGGCATCGTGGTGTGTGTGTTGAAATCGAGCATGGTGCCTCCGTCGAATTGTGGTGCCGATCATTCACGCACAAACGCCGCGTTGGAAAGGTGCCGGAGCATAAATCGAGAAGCGACCGCGCCGCAATGAGCCAAACGCAACGCACCTCGATCTCCACCGGTATCGCTCGTCTTGAGGGCCTCAAGGAGCGTCTTTGACTATGCCGGTAAGGCGCGTCGAGCCTCGGAGCTCGACCAACGCTCGCGTGAGGAAGGCTTCTGGGAGAACGCCGGGTCCGCTCAACAAACAATGAAAGATCTCGCCGATCTTCGCGAGGAGCTCGGCACGATGGATCGTATCGCCGCCACGCTCTCCGATGCGCGCGAGATGCTCGATCTATTCGGGGACGAAGATGATGCGCAGGCGGAGATCGATCGGAGCATCGCGCTTTCCGAAAGCGGTCTCAATGAATTAGAAATGGCGGCAAATTTCGACGGCGAGTTCGATAATCACGGTGCCATCGTCAGCATATTCGCAGGTGCCGGCGGCGTCGATGCCGCTGACTGGACGCAAATGCTCTTGCGAATGTATTTGCGCTGGGCGGAAAAGCATGGCTTTCAGACGCAGTTGGTTGAAGAATCACCGGCGGAAGAGGCCGGTTTGAAATCGGTTACCTTCTTTGTGCGCGGGCGCAATGCATACGGAATGTTGGAAAGCGAGCGTGGAGTTCATCGGTTAGTGCGCCTTTCCCCATTCGACCAGGCGCATCGGCGCCATACCTCGTTCTCTGCCGTCGACGTTATTCCGGAGATCGCCGGCGAAGAGCACGGGGAGGTCGCAATCAAACCTGACGACGTGCGCATCGAAACCTTTAAGTCGGGCGGTTCAGGAGGCCAATACGTAAATAAAACCGAATCGGCGATCCGCATCATCCACGAACCGACCGGCATCATCGTCGCATCGCAGCAAGAGCGCTCGCAGGCGCAAAACCGCGAAGTTGCGATGAATATTTTGCGAGCAAAATTGGTTCAGCGCGCGGCACAAGAACGCGACGACCGGCTTTCCACCTTGCGCGGAGAACGGCAGGCAAACGAATGGGGTTCGCAAATTCGTTCGTACGTGTTGCAACCGTATCAGTTGGTAAAAGACCATCGCACCAACGTTGAAGTCGGCGATGCACAAGGCGTACTCGACGGCGAAATCGACGCATTTATTTGGCCCTATCTGCAAACTCGCCGCGCCTCTGTAACCGCAACGTCGTAAGTTAGGCGCGGGAGCCCTCGCATAGCGAGCGGAGAGCCGAAAGCGCACGCTGCGTCCATCCCGGGCTGCCCTCCAGCGTGACGTTCGGCGCTGCCCACGGGCGCCAGCGTGCGCGCTGGAGTTCGAAATCGGGGCCGCTCTGGTACAGGGCGACGCAAGGGGTGCCGATCGTCCCGGCGATGTGAATTGCCCCCGAATCGGGAGCAACGAGTACCTCGCTCGCGGCGATCGCGGCGATCCAAGGTTGGAGATCGTCGAACCATTCGATCGACCCGAGCCCTTCGATGAGTTGCGCGATAGCTGCGCGCTCGGCAAGCGGCGCGAGTAGGCGGATCGTTCCGCTCCACTCGCTGGCACGATCGAGAAAGCTGCGTACGTCTGCAGCGTTCATTCCGAGTCGCTCCCACTTCGATGTGAGTTGTAGCGCGATCCCGCGGGGTGGCGCCGCCTCGCGCGCGAGCAGGAGGGGGCGGAGCGCGACTGCATCGCGTGAGGGACGAGTACCCGGCGCAAGCAGCGATGCGCCCAACGCGAAGAGGACCTCGCATTCGTGCGGCGCCCGTGAATCGAGCCCCGCGCTCCGATAGATCGCCTGCGTGAGGAGCGAACGAGCCCAAATCGATTTTAGCGGCTTGCCCCAACCGTTCTGAAAACCGATGCGATGCGGAGCTCCGATCTCCGCCGCAAGGCGAAAACCGACGGCGTCCTCGGTTGCAACGAGCACGTGCGAGTAGCGATTTTTCCGCAATTGCTCGGCGAAGGCGGTGACGGCGGCGCGGCCGGCCGCGCTCTCGTCACGCTGCGCGAACGGCGCAACGAATGCGTGCCGCAGCGCACCGGGCGCGAAGAGATCGCGGGCCGTAGGCGAGAGGATGAGGTCGACGGGAACGGCCGCCTCGCGCAGCGCGAGGAGCAATGGTGCAAGCGCCAACGTATCGCCGAGGGCGTCGAGGCGGACGATGAGGGCCGATGGGGAATCAGTCACGCCGAGCTATGCTTGCGCGCGAGAATCTCGTTACCTTCGCCGAGTTCCCCGGGAGGCGTGTCGCCCGGCGCTTCGGGTACGTCTCCGGAAAGGCCGAACAGCCGCAAAACCGGCTTCGTTCGACCTTTCGCAGCATCGGCATGCTCGTGGGCCTTGCTCCGGTCGAGTTGGTAAGCGATGCGGAGCGTCTCCGCGTGGAGGCGCTGGAGCACCTCCGCGAGCGTGCGGAGCGCGTCGGCGCCAACGCGGTGCTCGGACTACAATTTCACGTGAGCGAGCGTCCCGACGGATCGTGCGTGGTGATTGCCTTCGGTGAGGCGGTGCGCGTCGTGCGCGAGGAGAGCATTTGAGTTTGGAGGAACGCGCCCGCCGCGAGCGCGCATTGCAACTTGCAGCGGCGCGGGCGAGTGCCTGCCGCGCCTGCGCGATCGGCGCACAGCGGCGCAATAACGTCTACGGCGAGGGCGATCCGCTTGCCGATCTGATGCTGGTCGGCGAGGGTCCGGGCGAGACGGAGGATCGGCTCGGCCGCCCGTTCATCGGGCGCGCCGGTGAGTTGCTGGAGAAAATGCTCGGCGCGATTGGCCTCGCACGCGAGGACGTCTATATCGCGAATACGGTGAAGTGTCGCCCAACCTCCCAAGGCGAGCGAGGGTTGAAAAATCGCGCGCCCGACCAGGCGGAGATGGCGAATTGTCGCCCGTTTCTCGACGAGCAGATCGAAATTATTCGGCCGCGCGTGCTGCTAGCGCTCGGAGCCCCGGCGGCGAAATCCTTTCTCGGTGCGACCTACGCGATCACGAAACAACGCGGGCGTTGGGAGCGCGGCCCGCTCGATATCCCGTTGCTCGTGACCTTCCACCCCGCATACGTCCTACGCCAGACCGGGGGAGAACTGACGGCGGTGAAGCGGCTGGTGTGGGACGATCTGAAGGCGGTTCGAACGCGGATCGACGAGATTAAGGCGAAGAACCGATCGGCGGATGTGCGCGAGGTAGGGCTCTTCGATGCCGACCCCGTGCTAGAGTAAGAGCCATGTATCGCGATCCGAAGGCGATCTGGCTGCGCGAGGTCGTCGGGCGCGCCGGATTTGCCACTCCCGAAGAGTTCGTAGCAACGTTCGAGCTCAAGCCCTATCGTATCGACCAGCTCTATCGTGCAGCGATGCGCGAACTGCTCGGCGGCGTTGACGAAGTGAGCACGCTGCCGCTCGATTTACGCGCGCGTTTGAGCGAACGCGGCATAAAATTCTCCAGCGTCGAGCCGGTGGTGGTGCAGCGTTCGAACGATCGGCAGACCAGCAAAGCGCTGCTTGGGATGCGCGACGGAAAACAAGTCGAGGCGGTACTGATGGAACACCGCGAGGGGCGGACGACGGTCTGCATCTCCTCGCAGGCCGGCTGTGCCTTTGCGTGCGCGTTCTGTTCGACCGGGCAAGCCGGTTTTTCGCGGCATCTGACCGCGACCGAGATCGTCGACCAGGCGCGATTTTTCGCGCGCGAGCTCAAAGAGCGCGGCAAAAAAATCAGCAATATCGTGTTTATGGGGATGGGCGAGCCGTTTCATAATTACGATGCGGTGATGGAGGCCGTAGCATTGTTGCACGATCCGAACGGGATGGGGATCGGCCACCGACACATCACGATCTCAACGGTGGGATGGGTCAGCCGCATCGAAGAGTTCACGAACGAACATCTCCAGGTCAATCTCGCGATTTCGTTGCATGCCCCCGACAATGCGACTCGTGGTTCGATTATGCCGGTGAATCGGCGACACGACATCGATGAATTGATGGCGGCATGCGAACGGTACGTCGCGGCGACGAAGCGCAAAGTCTTCTTCGAGTACGTGATGCTCGCCGGAACCAACGATAGCGACCGACATGCGCGCGATCTCGCCGCCCTGATGCGCGGGCATCTCTATCACGTGAACCTGATTCCCTATAATGCGACGCCCGATGCGCCGTTCCAAGGGAGCAGCGACGAGCGTGTCTGGAGCTTCGCAAAGATCCTTGAAGATGCTGGCGTCCCATCGACGGTACGCTACAATATGGGAACCGATATCTCGGCCGCCTGCGGGCAGTTGCGGGCCGAGACGCAGCCGAAAGCGCACCATCTCGTATCGTGATCGACTAGGAATGTGATGTGCCGCTGATTCTGACCCAACATTATCTGCGGGATTTCAATCGCTACCTCGATCGCGAGGGAGTCATCTATCACTTTCCGAGAGTCTATCTTCCTCTCGTCAAACACTTTATCGATGAAATCGGCGATCGACGCTTCCTCTACCAGCGCCCCGTCAAGGGCGCGCCGCATGGACAGGCCGGAACCTATTTCGGATACGGAATCCTCGGCGATCCCATTCCCGACACGCAGAACGCCGGGCAC